>NZ_JBTMXB010000040.1:0-33270 GCF_054489405.1 Mesorhizobium sp. A623 | reverse complement strand
TCGATCTGGAAGGTGCCGAGCGTGTCGGCCTTGCGGATCATCGCGTAGGTTTTCGCGTCCTCCGGCGGAATGCTCGCCAGATCGAGATTGATCCCCTTGTGCTCGGAGAGGAGATCGAACCCTCGCTTCATGCAGGAAAGCATGCCCAACGCCAGGCAATCGACCTTCATGAACTTCAGGATGTCGATGTCGTCCTTGTCCCACTCGATCACCTGCCGATCCTTCATCGCCGCCGGCTCGATCGGCACAAGGTCATCGAGACGGTCATTGGTGAGCACAAACCCACCGGGATGCTGCGAAAGATGGCGCGGCGTGCCGATCAGTTCGCGAGCAAGTTCAAGGGTCAACCGCAAGCGTCGGTCGGCCAGGTTGAGATTGAGTTCTTCGGCATGTTTCGGGTCGACGCCATCCTTCGACCAGAACGAGATTTGGCCGGACAGCATCTTGATCAGGTCTTCGGTGAGGCCGAGCGCCTTGCCGACATCGCGTAATGCACCTTTCGAACGATAGCGGATAACCGTCGAGCAAAGGGCTGCATGGTTACGACCATAGGTCTCAAACACCCACTGCATGACGATTTCGCGCCGTTCGTGTTCGAAATCGACGTCGATGTCGGGCGGCTCGCGCCGCTCCTCGGACACGAACCGTTCGAACAGAAGATCGTTGAGGTCAGGATCGATCGAGGTGACGCCGAGTACGAAGCAGACGGCACTGTTGGCGGCGGACCCTCTTCCCTGGCAAAGGATTCCTTGAGAGCGGGCAAAGCGGACGATGGAATTCACCGTCAGGAAGTACGGCGCATATTCCAGCTTTTCGATCAGCCGCAATTCGTGCATGAGCGAGGCGCGCACCTTGTCGGGAAGGCCTTCGGGATAGCGCTCCGCTGCACCTTCCCAGGTCAGGTGTTCAAGCGCCTGTTGCGTTGTCAGGCCCGGCATCGTCTTTTCTTCGGGGTATTGGTAGGCGAGTTCATCCAGCGAGAAGCGGCAGCGTTCCGCGATCTCGACGGTGCGGGAAAGCGCTTCCGGATAGCGGCCGAACAGGCGTGCCATTTCCTCGCCGGGTTTCAGGTATCGATCGGCATGGCGCTCTCGCCGAAAGCCTGCGTCGTCGATCGTGCAGTTGTGCCGGATGCAGGTGACCACGTCCTGCATCAGACGCCGCGATGGAGCGTGGAACAGGACGTCATTGGTGATGACGGTCGCCACATGCATCGAGGCCGCGAGGCTCGAAAGCTCATGCAGGCGCAACTGGTCATTCGGCCGCCGTCGGAGCGTCAGCGCCAGATAGCCGCGATCGCCGAAGGATTCGCGCAGTCGCCTAAGTCGCAGGCCGCAGGTATCGTCCGCTTCGTCGGGTACGAGGACGACGATCAAGCCTTTGCCATAGGCGACGACATCGTCCCATCCGAGGGTGCATTTGCCTTTGCCGCCCCGTCCTTTGCCGAGCGACAACAAGCGGCAAAGCCGCGCATAGGCGGGACGGTCGGTGGGATAGACCAGGAGTGACAGGCCATCGGCGAGATCGAGACGACAGCCGACAATCAGGCGCACCCCGGTTTCCTTGGCCGCCTGGTGGGCACGGACAATGCCGGCGACACTGTTGCGGTCCACGACGGCCAGCGCTTCGCAAGCGGGCGAGGCTCCAATACCGATGGTCGGAATGGCGATCTCCGCGGTAATCCGTCGTGCGAGTTGCTCGGGCACTTTCTCAAGCACCACCGAGAACGCGCCCGCTTCCGCCACCACAGCCGCGTCGCGCCTGATCCGGTCAGCCTCATCTCCCCGTCCTTGGACACGATAGCCGCCGAAGGAGTTCACCGCCTGGGGCGTCAGGCCGATATGGGCCATGACCGGGATACCGCGGGCGGCGAGGAAGCGGATGGTGTCGGCCATGCTCTCACCGCCCTCCAGCTTGACCGCCGCACACCCAGTCTCGGCCATCAGCCTGCCGGCATTGCGAAACGCCTGCTTCTCGCCTTCCTCGTAAGAGCCGAAAGGCATGTCGACGACCATTAGCGCGCGCTCCAGCCCACGCCGCACGGCTTGGCCGTGCATGATCATCATGTCGAGGGTGACGCCGAGCGTGGAGGGCAGACCGTGCAGCACCATGCCGACACTGTCGCCGACCAAGGCAATGTCGCAATGCCGATCGACGAGCTTCGCAATCGGCGTGGTATAGGCCGTCAGGCAGACGAGCGGAGTTTGATTCTTCCGTAAGCGAATATCAGGCGGTGTAATCGCCTTTGTGTCAGCTGCTGCACTCAACGGCGCCTCCTTCCCTTGCGTCAACCACCCGCAGGGTGACGTTTGGCATATTTTTGTGCCGTTGCGAAGAGTCGGTTGCTGCAACGCGGTGCGCGTTGACGGGCGGCCGGACGACATCGAACGGGTGGGAGGAATTCACTCGATTAAAGTAGCAGATTGTGAAACTGATCAGTCCGCCTAACCCGTTGAGAACAGTAGCCAAAGATTAAAGTGCAGGGTTCCGAACTTGTCGCTTTAAATGTCTAAATCCCGCCATGTGAACCCATGAGATTTGGGGTGAGTTTCCGGGTTTTACTCATCGGCCTTACGGATCATGTCATCAACGATCTCGGCGGGAGTTTTCTTCGAAAAGTCAACCACCTTGGCAGCCTTGACGCCTTCTCCTATCAATTTCTTCAGGGCGGAATCCTTGACGCCGAGTAGCTTTGCCCGAGCAGTTCTCAAATCGGCCAAGCTTAGGTCGTCCAGTTTGCCTTGGTCCAATTTTTCGATAAATGACAGCGGTACACCGTAGTAGTCGGCTGCTTGGTTAGGCGTGAGGTTCATTTCGTCTGATGCGAGCTGCAAATCCACGGCGATCTCGGCTTTCAGCATCACCTCGTCGTATATTGTGTCGTCACCCATATCGCCCCCCTGTCGACGTAGTCTGCATAGTTAACACCCAATGGCTCCGAGGCGTTCCATGGCGGAGTTCAAATCTTTGGGATTGAAGAGTCGAATTCGAAAAGCCTTCAACGATATCCATATCTTGCACGCAGTCTGGTGAGTATCGGACTTATGCTGCGAAAGCTCTGTTCCTGATGAATAAAATTCCGCATCATCGACGATTTCGAGAGCGTGACCGACATGATGCTGATCAGCCAATGGAACCTCGGCCTACATTTGGCTTTCTATGCTCCGGCCGGCATGTCCCATCTGGAGAACATGATCACGCGAGCCCACACCATCGCGCAGCGTTATACCCACATCTACATGCGCCTCAGCGGAGCGCCTATAGCCACGCACGACGAAGATCGTGCAATCCTGGCAGCCTATAGTGCGAAGGATATCGACCTGGCCGAAAACCTAATACGAGAACACATTGCAGTGGCCTCCGACGAATTCGCCGAGTATCTAAAACCCCGACTTGCCTCGTTGTAAGCTGTTCAACTGGCGATATGGATATACACGACCGGATGATAAAAGGATTGCGCATGCGATGGGTCGAAGAACGACCTTGCCGATAGCTATCCCCTTCGGGGTCCCGTAAGCGACGAATGCCAGGCTAAAGCCAGGCTGCGAAAGCGCGAAACGGCGATGCAGGGTTTCCGATCATCAGGAAGTTTTCAACGCGTCGTCTAGGTATTCTCGGCTCTTTGCAATCTGTTCGTCCTACTCTAAACACACTGCTCTGCTCTCGCCATCTACATTCGCCTCCTGCAAGCGATGGCGGAATGAACGCAGCAGTTGGGTCGTCGAGCTCGATGCCAGTAACGAGAAGCGGTATATCGCTGAGTGATGGCCACCCTGCCCTGACAGTCGAATTTCAATCCAATACAGTCCTGTTTACGGCCGTAAACTTTATCTGGATCCTGTGATGCGTTCCGCCAGAAAATTGTGTTAACCTTCTGTTAACTTTAAATTCCTTGCACGATGATGAGAATCGGGGCTAAGTGCGATATATCTGCTGATGCGGATGAAAATTCGCACTTACGGGTTCTATTGCATGAATATCGCATTCGACGCCGACAAGCCTCTAGCCGACTTCGATCAGCTCATATTGAAGCAGGGAGCCGCGCTGTCTGGCCGCCTTGAAAAGCATCGTCTGGAAAATTTTCCACCAGATGCCGTGAAGACCCTGCGTTCATTCCAGCTTGCCGAGGTCGCTCAATATCTCGGGATCAGCCCTGGTTATCTCAAGAATCTATCATTGAACAGCAAGGGGCCACAACCAGCCGTTACGGCAACTGGCAGGCGTTCTTACTCGGCTGCGCAAATGCTGGAGATGCGGCACTATCTCGATAAAAACGGCCGCTCGGATTCGAAAATGTATGTGCCCCACCGCAAGGAAGGGGAGCATTTGCAGATCATTGCCGTCGTCAACTTCAAGGGTGGCTCCGGTAAGACGACGACAACTGCCCATCTGGCGCAGCACCTCGCCCTGACTGGTCATCGTGTTCTCGCTATCGATCTCGATCCGCAGGCATCTCTTACAGCGCTGCACGGCATCCAGCCTGAATTGGACAATCTCCCATCACTCTATGAAGCCCTTCGATACGACGAGGACAAGAAGTCGATCACGGAGCTTATCAGGTCGACCAATTTTCCCGGTCTGGACATCATTCCTGCAAGTCTCGACCTGCAGGAATTCGAATACGACACTCCATTGGTGCTCGCCGAGAAGGGCACGCGCGACATGGGCAGACTGTTTTTCACCCGTCTCGATGCCGCTTTGTCGGAGGTTGAAAGTCAGTACGATGTTGTCGTTCTCGATTGCCCGCCACAGCTTGGCTATTTAACGCTGACAGCATTGTCTTCGGCAACGTCTGTTCTCGTTACTGTTCATCCTCAGATGCTTGACGTGATGTCGATGTGCCAGTTCTTGCTGATGCTCGGTCAAATTCTCGATCCTATCAAACGGGGCGGGGGCAACATGAACCTGGACTGGATGCGATATCTGGTAACACGATATGAGCCGGGTGACGTGCCGCAGAGCCAGATGGTTCATTTCATGCGGTCTCTTTTCGGTGGCTTCGTTCTCAAGAACGAAATGGTGAAGTCGACGGCGATCTCGGACGCGGGCATTACGAAGCAGTCACTATACGAGGTCGAGAGAAGCCAACTGACACGCTCAACCTATGACCGGGCAGTTGAATCACTACAGGCCGTCAACGGCGAAGTCGTTTCGCTCGTCCACAAGGCTTGGGGGAGGACATAATGGCTCGTAAAGGTATCATGGCGGGTCTCATGGAAGACGATGAGTTTACGGCCGTAAACTCATCCAATCCGGAGTCTTCAAAGCCGACTGAAATACCCGCACGACGCGGTGCCTTCGGGATGATGTCCCGTGCAGCAGATGAAGTCGCGGCAAAGGTTGAGGCAGCGCAAAAGATTGAGCAGCAGCTGTTGTCGGGCACTCAAATTATTGAACTCGATCCCGATGACTTGGAGGCCTCATTCGTCGTCGACCGCCTGGAAGACGATGACGGATCAAGCCTTCAGGATCTGATCCAGGCTATCCGTGAGCGTGGTCAGGACAGCCCGATCCTGGTGCGGCCTATTCCAAACACGGAAGGCCGCTATCAGATTGTTTTCGGCCACAGGCGTGCGAAGGCCGCCATGGCTCTGGGCATCAAAGTCCGGGCATCGGTTAAAGAGCTGTCCGATCAGGAACATGTCGTCGCGCAGGGGCAAGAGAATACCGTCCGAGCTGACCTGAGTTTCATCGAGAGAACATTGTTCGCACAAAAACTCGCCGAACGGTTCGACAACGAAACCGTCATGTCGGCGCTGGCCGTTAACAAAACCGTGCTCTCGAAAATGCAGTCGGTCACGACGAATATCCCGTTCGATCTCATCTACAAGATTGGTGCCGCGAGAGGAGTAGGGCGTGACCGTTGGTATGATCTGTCGGTTCTCTTCAAGAGCGACAATGCACCCGAACTTGGCGACATCATTGTCCAAGATGCTTTCAGGGCGGCGACCTCTGATGACCGTTTCACGAAGGTCTATGATTTTCTGAAGAACGGCCCAAAGACAGCTAAAGCCAAGAAAACGGTCGCGATCGTTAAACCTTGGGCTCCGATGGACGAGTCGGTTAGCGTTCTCGCTAAATCGCGTCCCAAAGCGCTCACTGTTGAATTCTCGAACACTGACGGCAAGGCGTTCGGGACATGGATAACGAGCAATCTGGACGATCTCTACGAGGCGTTCAGGAAGTCGAAAACGGAGAACTGAAACCGCAAAAGAAAAAGGCCCCCAGACGGCGAACCGTGGAAGCCCTTCTCGATCTTTAGCAAGTTGAGAATCACATTTCCACGAATCAGTGTCAAGCGTTTTGACGTCAAAGTCGGCGAGTCGGGTTCTTTTGCCTAACTGTAGGCGAAGAAAAATGGAAACGCATATCGCAACGACGCCCTTTGGGCGGCGGCCGATGACGCTCGCCATGTTGGCAGCACAAAAAGAAGAGATACCGGCAGGGAAAGCCGTCGATAAGTGGCAGCTGTATCGCGATCTCTGCGAGGGGAAATCCCTCGTTGGTATCGGTGACCGCTCGCTGGCTATCTTGGCGGCACTGTTGTCGTTCTATCCGGACAACGAGTTGTCGGAAGAGAACGGCCTTGTCGTGTTCCCCTCCAACAAGCAGTTGTCGCTTCGTGCCCACGGCATGGCTGACACGACCCTGCGGCGGCATCTGGCAGCGTTGCTCGATTGCGGGCTGATTACGCGCCGGGATTCTCCAAACGGCAAACGATATGCCCGCAAGGGCAGGGGAGGGGACTTGGAGGAAGCGTTTGGTTTCTCGCTTGCTCCGCTGCTGGTACGCGCCGATGAGATCACAGACGCCGCTGAACGGGTGCGGGCGACCAACCGTGCGCTGAAGTTGATGCGGGAGCGGATCACGCTTCACCGTCGCGATATCAGTAAGTTGATCGAGGCGGCCGTCGAAGAAGATGTAGCCGGCGACTGGGGCGGCCTGTGGAGGCGTTTCCGCATTGTTGTGGATGCGATCCCCCGCCGGGCAACTGTTGACGACCTGGAGCCTATTGTGGGCGAATTGGCCGCGATCCGTGACGATGTGGATACGCTGTTGGATTCTCACATGAATACCGAAAATCCGGATGGCAATGAATCCCAGAGTGGCTGGCAGCAATCTGATTCAAATACCAATAACCTTTTTGAATTTGAACCTGCTCTCGACAAGAGCAAGGCAACGGCGGAGCCAGAACGGGGAACGCAGGAGCCGCCGAAAGGGTATCCGCTCGGGTTCGTGCTGAAGGCCTGCCCCGAAATCATGGATTACGCGGTCGTGGGAATCGGCAGCTGGCGCGATTTGATGGCCACGGCCGCCCAGGTGAGAGGATACCTCGGGGTTTCGCCGTCAGCGTATGAGGACGCCTGCCACGTCATGGGGCCGGAAACTGCGGCGATTGTCGTCGCCTGCATCCTGCAGCGGGCCCAGCACATCAATTCGGCAGGCGGATATCTCAGGGTACTGACCGAGAAGGCGAGGGCAGGGGAGTTTTCCGTTGGCCCGATGCTCATGGCGGCATTCAAATCGAATGGGGCAACGGCGAGGATGGTGGGGTAGTTGCGACCTAGAGCAGGCGGTAAGCACTTCAACCCGTTGCCGGTTTGCGAATCTGGAGAATATCATCCGATCCAAGGGTCGAAGAGCTCTATTCCAAAGCGCTCAAAATCCTTCGTGTTACGGGTCGCAAGGGTGAGGTCGTGAGCAATCGCGGTGGCAGCGATGAAACCGTCCATTGATGACATGCCACGGCCGCTCCGCTTTGCAAGTCCCATCAGGTCGCCCCAGGCTAAAGCTACCGACTCGTCAACAGGGAGAACCCTCTGCTCGAAGCGCTGTGGCAGGTCGCGGGCAAGCCACTCAGTCAGTGCATCGCGTTTCCGACCCTTATCCATCAGGGCAACGCCGCGCCGAATCTCTGCGATCGACACGACGCTGATGAATGAACGATCCTCGTCGAGTCCACCTAGCCATTCCAGCACCCGCGCGTCAGGGCTCGGCCTTGTCACTTCGGATAAGACATTGGTGTCGAGCAGAAGTCTCATAATGAGAGATCACGCGGTTCGTCGCGTTGGCGCTCGAGGTCCAGGCCAATGCCACGTAGGGGCGACTCCATCAGGAACTCCGCAAGGGTGCCCTTGCGTGCGGTCTTGCGTTGCCATTCCTCAGCCGAAACGACAACAACGCTTGGCTTGCCGTTTCGTGTGATCATTTGTGGCACCGACTGTGCACGCTCGATAACCTCCGAGAACTGGGCCTTTGCCCGGGCGACGGTCCACTTGATATCCGTTTCAGGTGCAGACAGCATTTCTAGCCTCCATGACCATAATGACTATCGTGACGATATAGTCTGTGGCCGGCGCCGAGACAATAGGGGAGGGCGGTTCGCCACGGGATAGTGCCCTTATCGAAACAGCGCAGGTCATTCATCGGCGGATCGTGGTGAGGGCTCCTAGCGCAAATCCGACACGCGTGGCTAGAGAAGGCGCTTGTAACGCTCTGGGCGCCGCCCAGCCAGCTGCCCGATGGACTGAGGCTTTCACGGAATTTGGCGTCTACGCCCAGCCGGCCCGCAAAGGGCGAGGCGGCGCGTGGAAATTATTGAACCACACAGAAGCTCGTAGAACGCGTTGGGAGGGCTCGGATGACCATCAAGTCGTGACAGGCGAGAAACCTCTGTGCGACTCTGTATGGCCGAAATACGCAAACGGATGATTTTCGGGAAGAAAGGCTCTCCGGAAACCCGTTGGAAGCCGGAAACTCGGTCTTCAGTGGGGCGGACCTATCCGCAAGGCCGGTCCGCTCAATGAACGCGAATTCTCGTCGAGCTGACGCCCAAAAGAGGCCGTCCGGCGTTGAAAAGCGAGCGACACGGTTCGTTTTTTCCAGAGCGCCATAACGAGCGATAAGGCAACATTATCATTCTTTATTTGCTTTGGACAGCACGTGCGCTTTAAGCGTTAATAGTTAGCTAAAAGCGCACTATCGGAGTATCGTGCCCGGACGATGTCCGCAACCGATTCATCCGCCAACGTCGCCTCTGCGCCCCCGACCGTGCCCGGCTGGGCGGTGCCGCGTGGGCTCGTGACAAGCGATGTGGAGGCCGCGTTCTGGCGGGCTCGGCCTTGAATTCATTGGATAATCTCATTCGATCGGCTCCCGCTTGGGCGGGGAGCTGGCGGCAGCGTCTTGCGCTGAAATGCGCGGCCACAGCGACCGCGCTGGCCGGCCGGACCGAGAACGAATCGCAGTTGCGCGACGCCTGGCACCTGCGTGCGCCGGGAGCCGATCCCGGCCCTGCCGGAAACCTGCTTGCCGCTTGGAAAAGCCTGGCCGAGCGCTCACCCAACATCTCTCCTGACCGTTTGCGCAGGGCGGTGGATCTGCTCGGCCTGCGCTGGAGTGACAGCCTCGTCTCCTTGGGGGAGCAGTTTGAAGTCCTAGCCCGCTCCGGCCAGCCTGCGCCTTTGGCCGCTGCGGCGATCGCTACCGAAGTCCACAGGCTGCGGCCGGATACCGGGCTGCTCGGCTGGTGGATCGCAGACCTCGCTATCGCCGCGCGGATGCGCTGGCCGGTGGCCGTGCCCTTGCTGGTGACGCAGGCGCCCGGGCCTGCCTTCCGCAGCCTTAGTGATCGGGGTCGCGTGCGTCCGGGAGGAGAGGGGTTCAAGCGTGCGATCTGCGTGGCTCTCGCGCTGGCGGCAACGGACGCCTGCCGGAGCGCTGGCGAGATCGCATCGCGAGCGGCGCGACTCAATGCAGTCGCGCGCAAGCTGCGCGCCAAGGGGGCAGGGGAGGTGATCCAGCTTCTGCTCGATGAGGATTCTGTGTCCGGCACACTGCATACGAAAAATTTGACGCGCTGGGGTTCACGCCGATTGTTCGAGCGCCTGTCGGCATCAGGCGGATATTGGCAATGACGCCGCGCGCAGCCATCTGGGCATGCAGCGCATCGCTGTCGTAAGCGCTGTCGGCGAGCAGAACCTGGCCCGCCGCCAGCGTCGCGAACATGTCAGCGGCCGAGCGCCCATCATGCGCCTGACCGGCGGTGAGCTTCAGGCGGATGGGGCGCCCCTGGCTGTCGACAAGGGCGTGGATCCTGGTGGTCAGGCCGCCGCGCGAGCGACCCATGCAATCGGATCGCCCCCCTTTTTTGGGCCGTTCGCGCCATGCTGGTGCACACGGATCGAAGACGAGTCGATCATTTGCACGTCGCCGTCGTAAGCCTCTGATATGGCGTTGAGAATACGTGCCCAATGACCGGCCCTGCGCCACCGGTTGAAGCGGTTGACACAGGTGGTGTGGGGGCCATATCGGACCGGAATGTCGGCCCAGGGCGCGCCAGTGCGAAGACGCCAGAAGATCCCATTGAGAACCCGGCGATCATCAACGCGCGGCTTGCCTCGGACCTTGGTCGGCAGCAACGGTTCAATCACAGACCATTCGAAATCAGTCAGATCAAAACGGGCCATGCAATCCTCCTGCACAACATGCAGTGAATCAGAACAAGCACGTCTCGGGAATCCCCTTAAGGGGTATGTGGCCTAGCCCGCTCGTGGGGGTTGCATGGCGGGCCATTTCGGACAAAGCTGCTGTCGATCGCCGGACGCATGCGCCCGGCCAGGCATGATCGACTGAACCGTCTGACTAGCCCTGGCCGGGCTTAAGTTTTTTTCCCGCGCCACAGGCTTGCCGAAGTAATCGAAGAGTGCGGCGCGCTTACCGGGCCTCAGCCCTGGTCGGAACAAACGTCCCCGCCGATCTTGGCGGGACACACGACAGGACATTGCCCGCCCCTTGTGCCTAAAGCCGCGTGAACTGAAGAGGGAGGTTACAGAGGGCTTTTAGGTCAGCACTAAGGTTTAGCCTCGTGTGTATTGAGACTTTAATTGGTCTTCGAGGAAGGAAATTCGATCTTGTGTTTCGTAGGAGTCTTCGACGAACCACCGTCGGGCGCAGCCCGCCGCGCCGTTACCCGGCGGGGGCGCACCGATGTCCTATGATCTGTCCGGCCGATCGCTGACCCCGCTTTCCGAACTGATCTCCCAAGCCGACTTTCCGCTGTCAGAGATGCTGCCCGTCGATCAGGTGGCATCGGTCTTCGACCGGCTTTACGTCGCAGAACACAGCGTCATGGTGATCGACGACAACCTAATGATCGACGCGCATCTGGCCTTCCCCGAGGAAATTTCTTTCGCCATCCCCGGGGCAGATGCCTATTCGCTCGTCCTGGGATCGGCTGGGCCGGGTTGGACTGCGCTGAAGATGCATCTGGCGGTCGGGCCGGATTTCGCGCTCGTGCTCAGCGACCTGACGATTGGCCTGCGGTTCGACCCGGACGTACTGCGCAACCCTGCGACGGGAGCCGGGGCGGAGCTCAGCACCGCCTGCACACTGACCATCGACGCCAACGGCGTGCGGATCACCGACTACGGCGCGCTGACGCTAGAGAAGTCAGAGGTCGGCGGCACCGCGGTGCTGGTCGAGGCGAGGGACGTGACACTAGTCCTCGACGGCGATCCGCTGCCCCATTTTCTGGCCGGGCAGCAGGACTTCCGCGGCGTCGCCTTCAAACGGCTGGCGGTGTCAGTCCCGTCCGAATACCTGCAGCTTGCTCCAGGCCAAACGCTCGATCTTGAGATTGAGGACGGCGCGGTCGGCACCACCGGTTTCACCGGCAAGGCATCGTTCGACACCGGGAACGGATCGCCGGTCACAGGCACCTTCTTGGGCTTCGACTGCCGGTTGCGGAAGGTCGAATTGGACCTTTTCGAAAACGCCCTACTAGCTGGCGCGCTTGTACTCGACCTGCGGTTGAAGCCGCTGGAGGCTGGCGGGGCGGAGAAATGGGTCCGACTCGACGTCGACTTCGACCAGGACGGAGGGTTCTCGGCCAGCGCAAGCGCTGTGCAGCCGCTGGGCGCGAGCTCGAAGCCCGGCGCGCTCGTCACGGTGGATTTCGCCGGTGCGGTGAACCTGGCGCTCTCAGGGCTGCGCGTGGAAAAGGATGTCAATGCTGCGGGCAACGTCTGGTCGATCTATTTCTCCGGCGACGTCCAAGTCGACATCCCAGGCGCCTCATGGCCCGAACTGGGTTTCGACGAAATAGGTATCAATTCGAAGGGCGACCTGCTTGTACCCGAAGGAGGCGGGATCACCTTCGAAACCCCGCTGGTCGTCGAATGGTACTTCGTGCGCCTGCTGATCCCCAAGTTCCGCTTCGGCCGCCCCGAGGGCTCGAACAATCTCCTCCAGGTCAAACTTTCGGCCGTGGTGGACCTGATCGAAGGCCTGCCCGCAGGGGCGAGCGTGGACGGGCTTACGATCACCTGGGACCCGGGATCGAGCGCCGCACCGGATGTCAGCTTCTCCGGCATTGGGGTCGAATTCTCCTCGCCGGGCGTGTTCTCTGCTGGAATCGAGGTTGGCTTCACTCAAGCGGGCGGTTCGGTCGAATTCCGGGGGCAGGGGCATCTGGAGCTCAGCGCGCTCGACATAGAACTGCAAATCGGGGTCATCGTCGGTTACGACGCGCCGCAAGACTTCTCCTACCTCTACCTTTTTGCAGATGCGAAGCTGCTGCCCACAGGCATTCCGATCGGAAACAGCGGGCTATCGATCTACGGGTTCCAGGGTCTGATTGCCTACAACATGGCGCTGACGCTCGATACGTCACTGCCCGAGGACGAGCGCTACTACGAACTCTTCATGCGCGATCCGATCGGAATCACAGACATCGACAAATGGGGCAAGCGCAAGGGGCAGAACGCCCTTGGAATCGGGGTCATCCTTGGCACGGCGGACAAGGGTTTTGCTTTCAATATCAAAGGCTTACTGGCTATACCCTTCCCGGATCTCGTCATCCTTTTGCAGGCGAGGGCCAACTTCCTGAAGCTCAAACCGGACATGAGCACCGCCTCCGAGGGGTCCATGGATGCACTCATGGTCTTCGACAGCATCCAGAACACCTTTACCTTCGACATCATCGCCTCCTGGGGCATACCCAATATCGTGGAAATTGGCGGCTCGGCCCGTGTGTTCTTCGACTTCGACGACCCTGGGGCGTTCTACCTGCGCATTGGGCAGGATATCGACGGCAAGCGCGTCACCGCCAACGTCATCAGGTGGGGCGAAAAATGGCTTTTCAGCGCGGGCTTCTGGTTTGAACTGAATGCGCGTGGTGTCGTCACCGGCGTGCTGATCGAGGTTGGCGTCCGCTTCGAAGGCGGCGGGTTCTGGATCGAGGCGATCGGGCGCGCGCGCGGTGAAATGAAGCTCTTTTGGGAGCCGCCGCAATGGGAAGGCGATCTCGAGCTTTCGGGGCGGATCGGCGCGGGTTATAGGGGTCTATCCATCGGAATCGAGCTGGGCGGTGCGGCGAGGGCGCGGGTGATGCGCCCGATGGACGTGCGGATCGAGGCGCACGCTTGCCTGAAGGCGCTCTTCTGGAAGGCCTGCGTCGGCCACACCTTCAAATGGGAAAAGATCGACCCGCCGATCCTCGAGCGCCCCTTACGGGAAATCTCGGCCAAGCCGCGGGACTGGACTTTGCTGGTCGAGGGCATGCCGGCGCCGGGGGCGGGGGGCATCGCCGGGGCAAACGATGGCGTCGTAAGCCTGCGCGAAGGCGTAACCATTGCCGGGGTGCAGCCACACAGCTTCCTAACGATCAATTTCGCCAAGCCGATGATCGACAACACCGGCCTCTTCAGCGAGCGTGTCCCCTTGCCCAACGACGGTTTTCTTACGGTCGGCGAGAACTCCGGCTTCGCGGCTTCCTATGAACTTCGGGGCGTGAGACTCGTCCGCGATCCCGGCGGCGATGACGAGGTTTTTGACATCTGGGGCGTGTGGGCGCTGGAAACGCCGAACTACAACACCAGCCTTCGGCTTCTGTCCTCCGAACGCTTCGCCCATGACGGCAGCCTGACCGAAAGCTTCGTTGAAGGGACGGAGCTCGACTATTGTGACGATCCGGTCAATCAGCGCGTCTGTCTACCGCTTAAGGAGCTAGAGCCTGGCTATGGCCTCCTCGCAGGCGAATACCGCTATCACTGGGACACTTCGAAAAGCCCTTATCCTTACGAGGATCGCAGGAATTCGCCATTTCTCGAACTGCTGGCCGGTGACGTCTTTTCGGTCTGGCTGGGCGGGGGGGAGGCAAATGTTGAATTCCACACGACCAACTGCCCCGAACGCGAGAAGCCCGAAAAGGAGAAAAGCGACGGCGAGCGGTTTGGCGGCGGCACTCCACAAGTCACCGGACCCTTGCCGGAAGCCGACAGGCCGGTTCCAGCATACCAAGGAGACACCGGCCAATGGGTAATGCCCGTCAATGACGGGGCGCAATGCCTAGTGAAGATTTGCTTCGACACCGGCCACGGGAACCCGGAATACGTTCTGGGCAAGCGCCGCGGCGGGCTGAGGACCAACAAGGAGAAATGGACGGTCCCAGATTCCGCGCAACTTCTCATTCCCGGAGAGACCTATGCTCTTTCCGTTGAACTAAAGACCCAGCTGCGCCACCCTGACGGTAGCAAGTCGGAGCAGCCCGGCGCGCAGCAGACATGGACCGGCACTTTCACCGTTGCGCCACCGCCACTATACTGCGGGGCGCTCGACGATTATATCGCGGCGACCTATCCTTTCGCGGACGCGCGGCCGGTCTACACCGGCTATGACTTCGCCATCCGCTTCGTGGATGACTACGTCAACTACCTTTACGCAGCGGGCCAGCAAAAACTGCTGATCCGGCTTTTCGACGGACAGGGGCGGCCGGTGATCGATCAGTCGGGCAAACCGGTGTTGATTCCCGCGACACAGAAAGGGATGCCAGAGAAGGGGCTGAGCCAGAGCTATTGGGAAAGGCAATACCTGATAAACAAGGAGGCGGGCTGCATCGCGGAGGATTTGGGTGACCAGTCGGGCGAAACCACGCTGACGCTGCCCGCAAGCGTCCTGACGTTGACGCCGAATTCGCAATACAGGGCGACCCTTGTCAGCGACAAGGACATCGAAGTTCCGCTGCATTTCTGGACCTTCACCACTTCCCTCTACGAGAGCTTCACCGACCTTGTAACCCGTGCGGGCGAGATCCGCCGCCCGGTGCCGACGTCCGCCACGATCACGTCGGTCGTCTTTGACTCCGCCTGCCGCCAGCTTGGGATAGCGACCGTGGCCTTTGTCGCGCACAGGACGCTGACGCCCTTCGTGTCGCTGGACCGCACGCAGCTCGTCGCCGTGCTCTTCGAGGCGCCCGAGCCGCTCGATCCCGCGAGCCGCCTAGGTGTCACACTGGATGGGGCGGCGGTTCAGGTCATAACGAACGGCGACGGCACGCGGCTTCTACTGCGCCGGGCGACCGGCACCTGGGCCGCAGGCGATCACGTCCTTACGCTGAACTGGTCGCGGGGCCAGCCCAGCGACCTGGCGGAGACGCTACGCGCCGTGAACGGCGCGCTCGGCGATGAGACGGTCCCGATCGCGTTTGCCAGCGGAGATCCATGATGGTTTTCCCTGTTCCCCCACGCCCGAGTTCAGAACTACTGCAGCCGCGCGATATCGACATCATCGCCTGCTGTCGTCCGCAGCCGAAGGGCCAGCAATCCTTTGACAAGGTCTACGGCATCCGCTGGATCACGCGACCCGACATCGGCTGGCCAGCAGGCGGCTTTCTTGTTGAACGGATTCTCGGAGGGCAGGCGCAAAACATCCTGAACGGAAACGATCGGTTCAACCTGCCGCAGACCGACGATTGGCCGCTCTTCGGTCAAGAAATCTCCGACCGCCGACCGATCAAGGGCCCCTATTTCCCCTTCCTCGAGATCACCGAGGGCAACCTCGGCCATCTCAGGCCGATCATCCGGCTCGTCGACCCGCGCGTCGATCCCTCGGAAGTCGAGGGCCTGACCCGCGAAGCCGCGAAGGCCTTCGGGTCGAGCCACGAAGACGATGTGGAACTCTCGACAACCTATTGGCCGAACGGTCCCGCCCCGCCGCTCGACGACTTGCTCGCCGATCGGACCACGCGCAGGCCCGTAATTGCCTATTATAAGGAGGCGGCGCTCGGCTATCTTCTGGCGCTGGCGGCGCGCTTCGAATACGCAGTCATGCTGGGTCTCGCGGCCGATGACACGATCAAGGAGGGTGACGGAAAAGTCACCTACCGCGTCAGCACGCTTTCCGGCGATGCGTCCGGGTTCGCGGTGACCGAGGAAATTCCGACCAACAGGATCTGCGCCCCCGCGGCCCCCACGAGTTTCGAGGCCACGCGTGTGCCCGGGTCAGTGCAGCACCCGGCGTTTAGGAACTTTGGCAACTGGACACCGCCGCCCGAACTGCTGGCGCAAGACTCTAACGGAAACGTGCAGACCGCCGAGTTTCTGATCCCGAGAGCGCCCTCGAGCATCACAGCGCTCACTTGGTCCGCGCCGCCCAACAGTGGGCGGATGATAGACCACGAGCCGGTGCTTTACGAACTCGCGCGTTACGACCACGGCGCGAAGACCGCGGCGCAAAGTACCGCTCCCGCCATCCCACCGGTCGCGGATTTCAAGCCGCTCTTCGATAGCAATCAAATGCTGCGGTCTGACACCGCGCCGCAGGCTCTCGATACCCTCGGCCATCCCTGGCCGGAGATGGAGGGATATTATCACTACCTCATCAGGGGCATCGACCTTTTGGGCGAAAGAAGCAGCGTCCCTGCGATCGCTTCGGTGCGCCACCACGACGACCTGCCGCCTCCAGCGACACAGGTGCGCCTGCTGGAACTGCTCCCGCCAGCAGGGCAAGTAGATGTGCAAACGAGTCAGACGCTGGATTTCGACACGCCCGACCAGTCACGCGATGTGCGGCTCGCCATCAGATGGATCGGTCCGCAGGACTTTGGGGGGCCCGACGCAGCGGAGTTCCGGGTCGTCGTGCGCTGGCACGCAAGGCGGCCCGTCCATATCGAAATTCTCAGCGTCACGCCGGTGGCAGACAGCCTGCACCAAGGCGACGTGGTGCTCGGCAGCCTTACCGAACCTGCCGACAGCCTTGCCGGAGCACGGCTGATCCTGCCCGACGGGGAATACCCGATCGTGTCACACGGTACCGGCTCGGGGGCGGTCATGCGCATCCGCCGGATCTCCGGACGGCTGCCGGGACCGGGGCAGGCCGGGCTGATCTACGGCGTTGGCGAAGCGCTCGGCCATCACCGGATTGGGCGTGTACCTCGCCGCCCGGCGGTCTCCGCAACTGTGGCTGAGGTGCTCGACACCAACCCGATGTTGATCCGGCTGGCCGCGGCGGGGGCGGAGCCTCTGCCCTCGGACAGAGAGGCATCGGTTTACACGCATCTGCTGCGGACCTCCTTTAACGCAACGTACGAAGGCGGCGACGTTTGGCGTATCAACGCGCCGGGGGCGGACGATGTGCGGCGGCAAAGCTGGGATGCCTGGCTGACGCTCACGAGTCCGGAAACGGCGCTGACGGACTCGCCCATCATCCTGTTCCCGCCGCATGAAACGACCGTCTCGCTGATACCACCCAAGGGCTTTATTGCGGGCGTCGTGATGCTGGACGTTATGGCGGCTGACGATACCGCCTACGTCGATAGCCCCGAATATTCCGGGTCGGGCTCGGGCATGACCGGCCTCAAGGGCAACGAAAGCGATACGACGACGGCAACGGTCTCCGCCCGGGTACTGGTGCCGCCCGATGCACCTGACATCCCACGCTACCATCCCACCCGCTTCACTTGGGCCGAGACGGCAGCGAAATACGCCGAGGAGGCCAATTACGAGCTGCGGTGGCCGGCGAACGGGGCCGCGCATTATGAGATCTGGCGCGTGCTCGAAGGGGGGATCCCCGGTGCGACCCCTGTCACGTCAGACTCCAACCTGCGCACACTCGCGGCGGCCAACGGCGACACTTTCACGATGCGGAGCCTCAGGGTTTTCGCCGGCAGCTACCGAGACGAGCTGCCGGGCCGGGCCCCAACGCGCGCGCTCTACCGCGTCCGCGGGGTTAGCGAGGCGGGGGTGCAGGGACCGTGGTCGGACCTGATCGGGCCCGTGCATGTCCCAGACATCCGCCAGCCCGCCGCCCCGAATTTCACCCGCATCTTCGCACCAACTCCCAAGAACGACGACGGCGGGGAGGCGGCGCGGCAGCTGGTGCTTGAATGGAATCAGCCCGGCCCCGCCGCCGACCTGAGGTTTGAGATCGAGCGTCAGGACCCCCGGGATGACAGTTGGCAAATCGCAGGCGTTATCCCGCGTGGCGCGCTGCCGCAGCAGGGGCAATTGCGGGTTTTCCGCCAGGTCATCGGCGGGCTCGTTCCAGGTCTGAAGACCACCTTCCGCGTCACTGCGGTGCGCGAGGCGCGCGACCCGGTTGATCCCTTCGGCCAGGTCCGCCGCGACATCCGGGGTAAGCCCTCACAACTGCGGGCAGCCGTCCCGTTGGGCTCGCTGGCCGAGCCGCGCGACCTCGACGGGGTGGAGACGGGCGGGGGCAGCGGCATCGCGTTGAGCTGGTCGAACTTCGATCTCTACCGGTCTATTGAGGTCCTGCGCAAAGGACCTGAGGACCACCGGCTGCGACGTATCGCGGCCATCGAAGGGGCGCTGGAGAGCTACCGAGACAGCGGGCTGCATTCGGGTACTTGGCAGTACCAGCTCCGGGCCCTGGGACATTCGCGCAAGGCGGAAAGCGAGATCCTAGAGGTTGAGCTGCCATGACCGATTTTCTTAGACTTCTGATGACGCCTGCCGACCGCGAGCGCATCGTGGCGGGGTCGGTGGCGGTGACTGAAACGCCCTTCAGTTCAGTTCCCGCCACGGCATTCGACCCACGCCCAGAAAGCCTGCGCCTCCAGCTCCGAATTTCGGATCCTGAGAAGGGCGCACCGCAATTGAAAATGATTTTCCCTGGAATAATGCGCTTCGAACCCGACGTCCCCGTGTACCCGAAAGTGCTGCCTTCAACGGGCAATATCCAGATGACCGGCGACGCCGTCGAGCGAGCCTCATACGACTCCTGGCCGGAACGCGGCAAGCTGAGGGTGGAGGCGACGACTCCCCGTATTGTGCGGGGGATGACCGCGGATAACAAGATCACCGGCATAGGCGTACCACCGCAGATCGCCTGGTTCGAGCCCGTCTTGATGACGCTGGATTTCCTCAACTTGGCCGTCCTGAACGGTATGAAGCGCCGCGCGATTACGCTCTATCCCAACGGGCCTAGAACACAGGTCTTTGATGGTCAGACCAAGGGCTGGGCGGAACAGGCTGTCATCAGCTTCTATCAATCACTCTATCAGCCCCTACTGGAGATCAATCCCGACACACCACCGAAACGCGAGCTAGACGATGTAATCCGGCTACCGATGCCGCTTTTCCCGATGACCGTAACCGGGGACGTCGACATCCGAATCACACTGGCCGCCGGCCGTAGCCGGTCCGACCGTGTCGATTATCCGATCGCCAATAGCCTGGGCCTGCCCGAACATCATCCCGGCCACCCCGATATCGAGACTTTGCCGACGCGCGCTTTCTGGCAGAGGAACCGGGCGCAGATGATCGGAGCGGATGCCGAGAACGCGACGGTGGATGCGATCATCGGTGACGACATTTTTCCCCAAACTATGAAGCAGCGCGTGAACGAGTTGGGCTTCGGCAACCTCGGCCCGACGAACAACACGTTTAACGACCGCGCCCATTGGGCAGTGCGCGAATTCCAGATCTATTCGAAGTACCAGACCGTCGCGACCGAACCGCAGGGCGCCACCGGGGAATATGCCGACAGGTTGCAGGCGCAGGTAAACCCCTCGCCCTATACCGGGCCCCTAAATGGGTTCCTGAACACCGCGACCCGCGAAAGAATCGACCTCTGGGGCCGCCCCGCCAACCGGCTGCGCTGCCCGGTAGTCGTCACCGCACGGACGGGCGATCCGCAGTGGCAGGGGGTTCAGGCCGGCGGGGAAAACATCTGGGCGCATAACGACATAACGACAAGAGACCCCCGGGTCTTCGTGCGCGATGTCAGCGACCGTTACAATCTGCCTGCACAGGACGCCCGCGACGCGACCGTTGGCGGAAACCGCTACATCATCCTGGGGTATTACGAGCCGCGTGGAACCGGCGGGCCCAACATGCTTCCCGACCATTCCTGGGCCACCATGCGACTCGATAGCCTGCGCCTGACTGGCGTGAACGAAACCACGCTCTTCGGGCCGGGCGGGAACGCGGCGATGCTGTCGACCTACATGACTGTACTACCCACGATTGAGAAGGAGGCGGCATCGCGTTTCGATGTCTGCAATGCCTGGGACGAAGGGGCGACGCTGTCGCTGCCGCTCTTCCACTACACGTTCAGTTCCGGCGAGCTCGGGGGGCTTTTCGCCTATATGGAAAATGAGGTGCCCGGGGACTTCGCCAGTGCGATCACTTTCTTCGGGCTGAAGCAGGCAAACGCTTGGGCGAACGTTAGGCAATCCTCGGGCGCGCGGACCTCACGGATGCAGTGTATTCGCAAGGTGGGCGGGACGTTCGAAAACGTGCCACAGACCCAGGAAGACGAAAACTATTTTAAGAACTGGCACTGGTTCTACCGGGCAGTGATGGCCAATCGCATCTTCGATACATGGAAATCCCGCAGCTATAACTTCGCGCGCTGGCGCCTAAACGATGTTCGGGCCGGCATGATGACCAACCAGCCGGTCGGCAATGAGGCAAACGCACCTGTTGCAGCGAACACCGCCGTACCCAATCTTGGCCAAATTTTCACGTCGGAGCGCGCACTGGCGATGTTGTTGCGCTGGCATGTCAACCGCCCGGCCCACATCCTAATTGGCAACCCGCCAACCGCGGCGGCACATCTTTGGGGTGCGATTGAGCGGGCACAGGATCCGGCCCAGAACGGCGGCCTAGATCTCAACTGGGCCGGTGACATGGCGAACTGGGCGAACGATCACGAAACCGCTCTAATGAACGGTTTGGTTGCGGAGGCCGCGACGCTGACCGATTCAAGAGGCAGGCCTTACCTCCGCGTGCGGGACGACATGATCGATATCCGCGACAATTTCACGGAACAGAGACGGCGGCCTTCTGCGGACCGCGGCTCGTTCCAGTTTCACGCCCCCTTGAACGTGTGAAATCAGCTTGACCGTATCCCACGTAAAGAAAGGTACGCCGGCCGGCCTGGGACTGGATCTGCGGCGGACTGCGCTTTACACGACCTGCCGATTTGATTGGCGGCATCCGCGACGAGTGCGGGCCAAGTCGTCCCCATGAGGTGGGGCTGTCTTCCAGCGATCGGCGGCCCGTGCGCCGATCAGATCAGATTAACCGGCACGATGTTGGGCTCAATGGCCTCGCTCCGCCCGCGGCAGATGACATGCCTGCGCTCGCCGGCCACCTCCGGCCGCGGCCAGAGGCCCGATGTGCCCTGAGTGTTGCGAGTTGGTGTCTACCCAATACCAACCATCACCCATGAACCGCGCCCCGCGGACATCGGGAGGTTGGGACGGCGCCGACTTAGCGCTCAAAGGGACGCTCACCTATGGGTCGGAGGCCTTGGGAATCGACGGTGTGTGCGCTTGTCCTCTCGCGTTCGATCGTCTCCACGGCGATGATTGCGAAGGCAGCGAAGGTGACCCCACGTGGAGCGCTCAATCTTGTGGTGGACCTCGGGGTGCGGGAAATGACGGGGCGAGGGCGCTATCGGGCTTGGGGGGTCATCTAGGTGGCGGATCGCTATTCTATGCATGCCGTCGCTTGCGACGCCGGCGTGGCCGCTGTCCGTGCCAAATTGGCGCCCGACTGAGGATTTGGGCGAAACACAGTATTGCGATAGTGTTTCGGCATATTGAGGGAGGGGCGCGCTTGGAAGAATTTCCACCAGATCTACTTCAGGCAATAGCTGCGGCGGGGGGCGGGCAGGTCGCACTCGTGATCGGTGCTGGATGCTCGGTCGAATCTCCAACCGAGATTCCGCTGGCAGGCGCTCTTTCACGCGCAGTCGAACGGCGACTTGTCCTTGACGGTGTTCTCGCCGACGGTGAATGCGCCGATCCTTGGAATCTTTCGCAGCTCACGACGCTGGTCTGGCAAAAGACAGGGAACCAGTCGGGCGTCGTTACACGATTTCCGCTTGATCGGATGAGGCTGGCGAAGCCCAACCTCGGCTATAAGCTGCTTGTCGCGTTGATGGCGGAGGGAGCAATTAGTCATGTCCTGTCCTTGAACTTCGACCTCGCTGTCCAACACGCAGCTTCGGATCTTGGTATCGAAATTGCCATCATCGATCAGTCGGGGCAGGCTGTCCCGGTGCGTGCCGCACTCGTTCATCTTCATGGAAGTGCCAATGGAGCCAGCGAGGCGCTTGTGCTGCGCGAGGAGGTCATTGACGCAGCCTGGCGTGGTCAGTGGGAACAGATTGTTGCGCAGCAAATTCTGGGCGCCCCTGTTGTTGTGTTCGTAGGACTTGGCTCTGCCGCGCCCGTGCTGACGGCAACCGTAAATATGATCCAGTCGGCGCTTGGTGGAAACAAGACCCTCTATCAAGCCGACATCGGCGCATTCGAGAACAACGGATTTGCGCATCAGCTCGGCATACCTGAGCAGCAATACGTCCAAGGCGGATGGAGCGCATTTCTCACCCGACTTGCAGAAAGATTGGCGGCGTCACAAGTCGACGCCCTCGATGAGAACGGTACAACGCTCCTAAATGAGAACGGCGTGGCGCCAGGCGATCAAGCGCTTTTCAAGGGGCTTGTTACGGGTCTAAGAGCTTTGCCGCTGCTGGCTGTTGGGAAGCATCGAGCGTTTGGCCGGCTAGAACGGGGAAAACTCTACCGTCCTCACTCTGTGGCCGACGACGAGCTCATGTCGGAACCGATTCTAAAGCTGGCGCAGATCGTGGAACACCACGGCTTAGCGGCCTCACCGACGCAGGGCGGAACCTGGCTGATCAAACGCGAAGGGAGGCACATCGGTCAGGTTCTGCTGGCAACTGGCAGCGGTACTCGCCGAATGGCAGCCCTGGAGCCTCGAGCCAGAATCGTTTGCGGGTATATCGAAGAGCACTCTTTTTCTGGCCCTGATCTTGTACTGATTGGCGGGGTAGCAACGGGCGAACCGCTGGGGGCTCACGTCGACCTTATTGCCGACGCTGAGCCCGGCCACCTCGTCGACGGCCCCTCCGGTCCGGTCCTTCTTTCTGCCGACGAGCCAGACTTTCTTCATCGGGCAGGGGAGTTGTTCCATGCAGCTTAGCGATGCATCACTTACGACATCGGTTCTCGTTGCCCTGGCGAGCGAGGTTTTCACCGCCAGTGGCTATCGCGTCGTGCGCGATTTGACGGATTTAGCCCATTCCGCGGACAGGGGTCTGCTCGCTGAGGACGAGTTTAGCGTCGTATCCCTCGTGACTTTCGAAACGTGGCAGCAGCTCGAGAATGAATGGTTAGAAACCCAAGCGGACCTGGTCGAACTCCTTGCGAGGCGGCTATCGAGAGCCGCACCCAAAGCATGGGACGGCTATTTGGTCCTGCTGTGCTTAGGTGAACCCCCGAACCGACAGTTCGTCTCTGCCATCGAGCGCGACACGACCCGTGTGCGGAAGATTGTCGCGACAGGAGAGATGCTGCGCGCCTCTGCAGATGTAGCGCGGGTATTAGACCTACTGTTGCCACTGAATGTCCCGAGCGGCGTCACGATGCTTGAGGACGTTCTCGACTCTCTACCAGAAGTGATGAAATCTAATGCCGATCCGGACGCGGTTCGAGTCGTTGTCGATGCGTTCAGGTCGATGGAGCCTCCCCTTGAGCGCCTCCACTCATTGAGGGGTGAGCAATGAGGATCAAGTCAATCACTATTGAGGGATTTCGTGCGTTTGGACGCACGGCGACGATAGACCTCGATGCCGATGTCATCATTCTGCAAGGGCCGAATGGGGTCGGAAAGACATCTCTGCTCGATGCTATTCTTTGGGCGCTGGCAGGTCATATTTCGCGGTTTCAGGACCGTGGCTCACCCGTCTCCATCTATGCCCGGGAAGGCATAGCTCGCGTCGAGCTAACCTTCAACCACTCCCAACGCGGCGATGTAGTCGTAGTCCGAGCAACGGACGGATCTGCAACGTCGGTCCGCCTGAAAACCGAAAACGCCGAGTTGGAAGGAGCGGCGGCGCAACAAGAACTGTGCAATCTCCTGTTGCCACACCTGACGGACCGCAGCGAGTCGCTCCAGACCCTCGAGAATGTTCTCACCCGTGGTGTCTACCTCCAGCAGGATTTGGTTAGGCAGTTTGTCGAAGGCGACTCGGCAATAGAGAGGTTCGCGTTGATCAGTGAGGTGATTGGCGCGGGCGTCGTTCTTGAGTTGCAGCAGGCTCTCGAGAAGAGCCGAAACCAGTGGTCGCGAAGCACGAGCGCCCTTCGCAAGGAGGAAATCGAGCCGCTGCGCGGGCGCGTCGCGCAAATTGATGAACAACTCGCACGTCTCACGGATGCGGGTGCCGGGGGCGAGGTCGATGCTGGGACTTTGGCCACTAGCCTGTTTGAACGCGCGATTACCCTCATGGGCCAAAGCAGGGTTGGCTCGGATGAGCCACCGACTACCCCCAGTCGCCTGGACCGGTTTCTAAAGTCGCTGACAACTGAACGTGCTCGAATTGAGAGAGAGGTCGGGATCGCGGCCGGTCTGGGAGAGCAGACCCGATCCCTCGAACCAGATCCGGTAGACTATGATACCGAGCTGGCTCGGCTCGAGCTGGAAGAGAGCAATCTCGCAACGGAATTGAAGAATGTCGACGAGAGGCTGAGAAACGAGATTGCCCGATTGGAGGAAGAGCGCGAACGGCAGGTCGCGGAGCGTGACAAGGCCAAGCGCCTCGCGGCCCTGGCGCGCTTAGCACTTGATGATCTCGGGGATCATTGTCCAGTGTGCGAGCAGACCCATGACCGCGAGCACACAGTTCGCCATCTTCGCGAACTCATTGCAAGCGCATCGGAAGAGGCAGAGGTCGGCGCGCCGGACGAGCGCTTATCCGCGCTAAATGCAGGCCGGTCAGTAGCCCAGCAACGCCTGGAAGGGGTCAAACTTGAGCGACGGGCGTTTGAAGACAACCGACGGGAACGTGCAGCCCAACGGTCGGTCCTTCTTACTCGCTTGTCCGATATGGGGGTGAACACCGATCACGACATTGCCGAACAGCTTCAAGCGCGTCGAACTGAAACAGAAGCAAGCCTTCGCACCGTGGCCAATCTTATCACAGAAGGGGAGCAGCTCTCCCTGAGTATCGTTCGGCTTGGCGAGGGTAAACGCCGCGAAGAATTGATGGCTGAGCGAGCCGCGCTCGTTTCGCGACTTGGACAAGCGTCTGCTAAAGCCGATAGTCAGGATCGCACTCATGCCGAAGCTGGCAGGATCATTGATGGGCTTCGGAATGCATCATTGCTTGTGACCCGGCGCCAGATCGAACAGATAGCTCCGTTGTTTCAGAGGATTTATAGTCGGATCGACCCTCACCCGACTTTCCGCACCACCCAGATCATAGCCGATATGGAGCGTGGGAAAGGCCACCTCCATGTCGGAATTGCAGATCCAGATGCTGGATCGCAGCAATACGACGCAGGACCGGTCCTCAGCAGTTCACAGCTAAACTCGTTCGCTGTGTCACTCTTTCTCGCCATGAATCTTGCTCTGCCGGCTCCCGCGCTCGGCGTAACAGTGTTGGACGATCCGCTCCAAAGTCTCGACTCAATCAACCTTCTAGGCCTGGTTGATGTATTGAGACGATTTCGAGCTCACCGTCAGATCATCGTTTCAACCCACGAGGAGCGCCTTATGGGGTTGTTGCAGCGCAAACTCCGCCCAGTGAAGCATGGGGAACGGCTGATTTCGATTGCGTTTGAGGATTGGTCGCGAGAGGGCCCGGTGTTTCGCGAGAAGCGAACGGAATATGTTGGATCGGAAGAGAAGGTGCTGGCGGCCTAGCATCGTGTAGATTGGTCGATATGTAAGCCTAACCCATCGAAATCGAAAGCTTCGACGGCCCCCTTTTCCTCACCCACGGTACAGCCGATCGAGGCTGGTCTGTTGATATGATGCGCCGGCTTGCCCGATCGGCTGCACCGGCACGGCAAAACACCGGAAGTCCATTTCTACGACGGACAGGATCATATCCGGGAAGTGCTGCCGAGAATGATCACCATGAACACCTTATCGCGTTCTTTGAACGCAATCTGGCAATTTGATCTCGGAAAAGTCAGGAATTGTGCGACACGGTATCCAACATTATTGCCGGCCGATTACCGCTGGCAATTGCAGCTGGAGAACCTGCCTGATCTGTCTCCTCCTGCATCCCGCGTTTTTGAGACCGACGCCTCTGCATTAAAGGCTCCGCGTGGGCCTTGAATGTCAGAAAAACATAGCCTTGCCACCATAGCCGGTCCACATGCTCTCAAATCAGCATATTGCTCATGGCTTTCCGGCCGTTGTGACATCGTCAGGCCAATGGCGTCGCCTAGGAGAGCGATAAGTAACTGATTTCGTTGAGTTCGTGGAACGCTTGCAAAACGGACGGCTCGCCTGGTAGGTACTATTAATAAATTAAGCAGTGTGACATGCCAGTATCCGTTACACAGTACCTGCACGATCATGGGCCCTCGCGATCGTCTTTGATAGTCGGGGCCCTGCAGGCCGACGGCGTCTCGGCGGAAGCGGCCCGTCAACGGGTGTCGCGCGCGGTCCAGCCGATACGCCGTTTTCCGATCCCACTTTTTCCGAAGCGTGAATCTTTCCTGTATCTGCAGGAGGACCGCAATTCGGAGCGGTTTTGGCATAATTTCCTGCGTGATCTTCGGGCGTCCAACGCTGTTTATGCGGCGGCGATTGACGGTATTGTCGCGCGAGGGGGGCTCGTTACGGCAGACGGGTTCGCCGTAATAAGCGGCGCGCCCGTCATTCCGCAAAGGGGACAAGTCGCAGCCGACTTAGTCGCCAAGCGACTTGTCTCGGCTGGATTCGTTAAGGAGGTAAGCGACATTGAGCAGGGACGCTGCTTTTCCCTTGCGGCCTCCTTTGGAGGCCCCAGTTTGGAGTCGGTGCGGGCCCGGGCCCTAACCGAAGCGGTCCTCCTTGATGGCGTTAGGGAGTGGGCACGGAAAATCGGCCTTGCCGGCTACAACACTCTGCTTATTCGGGGCGACCCGAACCTTCGGCCGATCGGACCTTTTGCGTTCGATCTCGCCGGCCCCAGCTACCTGCTTCCACTTCAAGGCTCGGCGACAAAGCCGGGTTTTGTTGTCGCCGATGTGTTCGCGGAAGGCATCTTAACCTTGGAACAGGTTCAGTTCTTTATCCGAAAGGCGCGGATGTTGAATGCCACGCTTAGCGGCATCGGTGTCCTATCGATCCTAGTTTCTGAAGGCTTTACCGGTCCTGCACTGACTGCCGGCCACGCCGCCGGCGTAATGTTGGCCACGCCGAAAGATCTGTTTGGAAGGAGGGTAGGGCTTGCGATCACTTCGCTCGTTGAGACATTGAAGAACGCCGCAACGTACGCCTCATCAAGCCCCGAACGGCTCACGTCGTTAATCGAGAATCTTCTCGATATCGAAGGTCGTGCCGGCAACCTGCGCGGCATATTGTTCGAGTTGGTTGCCGGCTACCTCGCGCGGCGCGATGCCGTTTCGATTGACATGGGCGTGAGGGCGACCGATCCCGCGACGGGCAAGACCGCGGACATAGATATTCAAAAAGTAACGAGCCAAGCAAGTTCCGTCACAGCGATCGAGTGCAAGGGAAAGGAGCCTGGTGGGGTGCTGGAGAAAGGCGAGGTTGAGGAATGGCTTCGCAAGATCGCCATCATGCGTTCCCACTACCGAGCTCATCCAGTGTTTCGGGAAGCTGAAGTCCACTTCGAGCTATGGACATCTGGGACCATCCAGCTGGATGCACTTGCGCTCCTTAACGAGGAGAAAGCCAAGCGGGTAAAGGCAACAATCGCCTGGAAGGACGGCCAGGACGTGATGGCCCTCGCACGCAAGCACAAGGAGAAATCTATCGCCGACGCGCTCAACCAGCACTTCATTACCCACCCGCTCGCGGATATCGCGAGGCAACTTGGTGTGGATCAACGAGCGCCGGCAATTTCTGCCTGAATCATGAACTCCGTATTTGAGAAAGGGGCCGAAGCGCATCCTTCTGCGGCGGGCGGCAATCCATCAGTTTGTGTCTGTGGCCGGTTCAAAGAGGATTGACGTCAACGAAACCGCTTGTGAGCTATGGACATTATATGGTACATGCACGCTACATGGGGTGGTATGGAAGAAGGTCGCGCAAAACAAATCCCGGTGGTGTTCTATCGCACGTCTGCCGGGACAGAGATTGTAAGAGAATGGCTTCAGGGCCTCGACCCTGGAGACCGCCAGGCTGTGAGGTTGGATCTGATGAGGGTGCAGTATCGATGGCCGGTTGGGATGCCATTGTGCCGTCCTCTAAAGGACGGACTATGGGAAGTCCGAACTACCTTGCCGAGCCATCGGATAGCGCGGGTTCTGTTTTGTGTACATGCCGAGGCAATTATCGTCCTTTCTGGCTTTATCAAGAAGACCCAGAAAACACCTGACGACGAAATGGTGCTTGCGCGCCGAAGAATGCGTGAATTCCTTGATTGAGGAGTCGATTGAAATGGCAAGTGAACAAAAGGCTGGTAAGCGCTCGATCGAGGGCCTTTCCACGCTCGATAACTTCCTCGGCGATATGGGGAAGCTTGAGGAGTTCCAGGCGGTTGCGATTAAAGAAGTCCTCGCGTGGCAGATTGTGGAAGCGATGAAAGAGCAGCATCTCTCGCGCAAGCGTTTGGCCGAGCGGATGGGGACAAGCCGCAGCCAGATAGGTCGTCTACTCGACCCGACGGATGGAAATGTGACCCTTGCAACGCTGCAGCGGGCGGCGGAGGTAGTCGGTCGCAAGGTACGTATCGAACTGATCTGAGACATATTCCGGGGGGGCTATGAGGCGGGATTATCGGCTCTACGAGCTGCACGACGACGAGTTCGAGCGCCTCGTCGTTCGAATTTGCGTGCGGTGGTTTGGCGAAGGCGTCACGCCATTCGCCCCCGGTAAAGATGGTGGACGAGATGGGAAATTCCATGGGACGGCGATCGGCTTCCCTAGCACATCGGCGCCGCTCTCGGGGCACGTCGTCTTCCAGGCGAAACACGTGAATGCGAGCGACCGCTCATGCTCCGATCGAGATTTCGTCACGCTTCTGAGAAAGGAGCATGCGCAGATCAAGCGACTCGCCGCCGAAGGTCTCTGCGACCACTACATCCTCTTTACGAACCGGAAGTACAGCGGCGGAGCGGACGAAAAGCTGATCAAGGAGCTGTTGGCACTTAGGATAAAGAGCGCTGAAATCGTTGGCACTGAACGTCTGTCACTGGCGCTCGATGACTTCGCTGAAATTCGCAATGAACTTCCCAATCGGTTCGATCCGTCCCCGTTTCGCTTCGAACCTGACGAACTTGTGGAGGTAATTCGCGCAATCCACGACTACACGGACGATCGGAAAGCCGGTGATGTCAATGGTGCGGAAGATTTTGAGAAGCTCAAACTACACGAAAAGAACAAAATCAACGGTCTCAGCGCCAGCTATTACGAGTCGATAATCGTTGACGGGTCGATGCCACATTTTGGGCGGGTCGATCAGTTTTTGAAGAACCCGCGGAATGCCGAGTTTGCTGAACTTTATTACGACGCGGCCGACGAGTTGAAGCAAAAGATCTTCGTAAAACGGGAAGAATTCGCGTCGTTCGATTTCATTTTCGGTTTCCTCTACGAGGAGATCCAGCGTAAGCGCACCGCCTTGCGTGGCAGGCGCCGACTGATCAGCGTGATACTGCATCACATGTATTGCAACTGCGACATTGGCTTGAAGGAACCAGTGTCGGGCTTTCGGAGCGGCGAACATGTTGACGCCTAAGAAGTATCTCAATCTGGACGTGTCAGTGCTGAGGATTTCCGCCGTTATGCTGCGCGAGCTTCGCCGACGCGGTGTCATCGAATTCGAGAAACTCCGTTCGATTGTCGTTAAACGTACCGGCGCCGACGGGGAACTTGCATTCCTGCCCGCCCTCGGCTTCCTGTTTCTCCTAGGCCGCGTCGAATATCATGTGAAGAACGACATGCTTGAGTATAGGGCGGAATGAGATGCAGCTCAGCCGTCTCTATTCCAATTCAAGTGACATATTCGAGCACATTGACTTTAATTCGGGCCGCGATGCCGATCGTCTGAATATCGTGATCGGCGAAGTTCACCGACCGCGCGATCGTAAGCGGGATTCACACAATCTCGGTAAGACAACCCTTCTCCATTTGATTGATTTTATGATGCTCAAGGGCATGTCGCCAGACCACTTTCTGGCGAAGCATCATGATCGATTCCAGAATTTTGTTTTCTTCCTAGAAATTGCTCTGAATGATGGCGACTACGCCACTGTGCGCCGCAGCGTAGAGTCGGCCACCAAGATTGCTATGCGCCGACACCCGGAGCGCGATCAGGACTTCACCGACGCAGCGGATGATACCTGGGACCACGTCGACTTGCCCATCGACGAAGCCGTAAAACTCCTCGATGCCTGGCTCGATCTTCGCATCTTGAAGCCGTACGACTACCGTAAGGCGATCACATATTTCCTGAGAGCCCAAGGGGATTGGGGCGATGAGCTCCAACTTCAAAAATTCCAAGCAGGGCGTGACGTCTACTGGAAGCCCTTCGTTGCTCACCTATTTGGATTTGATTCCCGGCCTATCGAGCGAAAGTACGAGCTTGACGAAGAAATATCGAAACTGAAGCAGAAGCAGGCTGAACAACAATCTGAGGTCCAATTCTCAGAAGATGAGCTCCCCAAGCTGACCGCCCGGATCGGGGTGCTCGGGCAGCAGATGAACCTGCTTGAAGAACAGCTCGATGCCTTCCGGTTCGACGATGAAGAGCGCCGTATCATGCGGGATCTGGTCGAACAGGTGGAACGGGAAATCTCCGAACTCAACGAGCGGCTCTACAATATCAGGTACGACGTTCGACAGATCGACGCCGCCCTCGATCACAAGGACAAGTTTGACCTCAAGGAGGTCGAGTCGATTTTCAGCGAGTCCCAGCTCCACTTTCCTGGCCAGCTCAAAAAACAATACGAGGATCTCGTCGCCTTCAATAAGAAGGTAACCCACGAACGAAACACAGCCCTGCGCGGTCGCCGCAAAACACTTAATGCGGAGATGGCCGTCATTGACGTCAGGAAGGCCGAACTAGACGACAAGCGCGAACAACAGCTCCGTCTGCTCCGCAGCACGGACACCTTCGAAAAATTCAAGGTGCTTCAGAGGGAGTTGGCTGTCCAACTCGCGCAGCTCGTGTACCTGGAGGAGCAGAGAAAAAAGCTTGAGCAAGTCGCCGAAACCGCGAAATCGGTGCGGGAAAGTGAACGTGAGAGAGGCCGCGTCGTTGACGAGATTAAGACTTTGGTCGCGCGTCCAACGCCGCTATTCGAGCGGTTCAGCAAGACATTCAACGCCTATTGCCAGCGCGTCTTGAATCACGAGGGAATCTTCTACTTCGAGGTCAACTCAAACGGCAATTTCGACTACACCATCGGACTGGGATTGGCTGGACAGGTCGGCCAGGCCTCAGGGCAAGGCGATGGCACCAGCTACAAGAAGCTGATCTGTGCCCTGTTCGATCTGTCGCTCCTTAAAATCTATGAGAATGCGTCGTTCTTCCATTTTGTCTACCACGACGGCGTGTTTGAGGCCCTTGATGACAGAAAAAAACTTGCACTGCTGGAGGTGGTCCGAGAGCAAATAGCTGTCGGGAAAACGCAGTACATTATGACGTTAATTGCATCCGACCTTCCGAAGGATGCACAGGGCGAGACGCTTTCATTCAATGATAATGAAATCATTCTGCGCCTTCATGATGAGGGTCCGTCAGGACGTTTGTTCAAGGCGGCGGAGTTCTAATTTGCCGCTTCGCTTCCCAGCAATCACCGTCCAAACCTGCGAGAACCACGCAAGTGGGGAGCGACCCAAGCCGTTAGTCCCGCGCGATGGTGAGCAATCGGCATTATTCTCGGTGCATGATCCCTTTGGGATTCGTAAGGCCATTGTCCCCCTATTCTGGGCAGGGTCCGATGGTGATCTGCAGGGGCTTGGGACTGCGTTCGCCATAGATCCGTGGGGCGGATTTATGACTGCCGATCATGTTATCGCCGATGCGAGAGCGCACGGCAGAACGCTGCGAGGCAGCGATGGCGATTTTCGAGTTGAGATGCCTTCAGATGCTGGCCTTGTTGCCATCTTGGGCCACGGAGTCGTTTTTGGAACCGTGGGCTTACCACAAGAGGCGATTGCACATGTGGGGCGAACTTGGTCGCCGGTTTTGCCTGGAACGGATCCGCTCGCTGCACTCCAAGGGAAATTGGACTTCCAGCCGATTGATCTAGCGCTGTTGCAGACGAGGTCACCAGCGCCCGACTACATTCAAAATCTTCGTATACGCTCGAGGCCGCGAGGGCCGCGACCAGGAGATATCGTCGTGGCGATTGGGTATCCGCAGATTGATACGTTTCGCGGCGACCGAGAAGACGCTCGTACGACGATCGCTGAGGGGATGCAGGTGGCATATGGGCAGGTGACCCGGCTGCACCCACAAGGTCGCGACTCAACGACCCCAACGCCCGTCTTTGAGGTGGAGGCGAATTGGCCATCAGGTATGAGTGGCGGGCCGGTGTTCAATGCCGAGGGCGAAGTGATTGGGTTGGTGAGCCGTTCGATCGCGCCAGAGACCGGCAACGGAATGGGGTTGGCGTGGGCAACCTGGCTGGAGGTATTGCGAGAGCTTCCGGCCTGGGCGCCGACGCTCGATCCCGAGAACCGGGAATGGCGCTGTGGCTGGGCGGTTCTTCGAAGCGAACCGTGGCTGCTGGCCCATATGTTCGGGACGGTGGAAGCGGCCCGCGTTGCCGCCACGACCTTTGGGGCCGACTATTCGGTACGGCCGGGATCATGGCGAATTGGCAGCGATGATTTCATCGGAGCGTGATGCCACTTAGTGACGGTTGTGTTGCAACGGCTGACTGGAAGCGCAAGAAGGCCTGGTCCGAGGCCAATAATGCGGCAAGAAATGCGAACTGTTCGGCCAGGGACGGACTCGGATTGAAGGCGTATCTCGCCTGTCGCTTGCGCATCATGTGGACCATTTCGATGCCGGACAGGATGA
>NZ_JBTMXB010000004.1:0-244110 GCF_054489405.1 Mesorhizobium sp. A623 | reverse complement strand
CACCAAAGGAATGCGAAAACATGTTCGCACATGCTGGCTATGATACGTAACCGCAATTATTCGGAAAACGCACTAACGTACTGTTCTCGTTAACGACTGCAGCACAGAAGTCACGGTAGGCTTTGTGAAGCTCGTGGCTGAATTGATCATACTTCGCCGTCCCCGGTTTGCAAAGGCAGGCTGTAGTGATCGATGAATCGGCTCATAAGCGCGGCGTCATCGGTGACGATGCTAAGGGTGTTCCGACCTTCGACCGCCTCTGCTGCCACACCCAGGCTGCTTTCCAGGATAGAGAGGTCAAGAGCGTCCAGCGGGCCATCCTGCTGCAAGGAGAGCTTGCGAGAGGCGAGCAGTGCCGTGAAATGCCGATGCAGCAGATCGCGAATGTCTTGGAACTGCATTTCCCGCCTAGCTCCGTACTGTTCAATGATGCCTGCCACGTAACCAAGAAAGCGCGACAGGTGCAATGCTGACCTTGGGTCACGAGTGCGAAGAGAGACCTTGATGCTAGAGCGATGGCGATTTGGCGCTTGAGCCTCCCGCAGTGGCCAGCGGAAATAAAATACGCCGTTGCGTGAGAGCATGAGATATGTCGGCTGGCGCACGAATGTGTTCCCCTCGTGTGTCCCACCAGAGGATCGTGCAGGCTAACCTACTGACTTTAAATGGAATGGTGGGCGATACAGGGATTGAACCTGTGACCCCACCCGTGTGAAGGGTGTGCTCTCCCGCTGAGCTAATCGCCCGCTCGTTGCCCGAAGGCCAAGCGCGCCGCGATATAAGGTAGGCGTTATGCGGAAGTCAACTACCGGCCTTCAAGTCGTTGGCGAGCGGACGGCTTCGGTGACGTCCAGCGCTCGTTGCAGGTACGCGTCGCGGTCGTAAATGTCGGGGAAATACTCGACCTGGCCGGACATATCCGGCCAGGCGGTGAAATAGGCGACATAGACGGGAATCGTGCGCGTGATTTTTTCGCTCGCGTGGCCCTTCTTCAATTTTTCGGCGATGTAGTCGACCGAGGTACCGAGCACCGCTGCAGCCATGCCGCGCGGGTCCTGCAGGCGCACACAGCCATGGCTGAGCGCACGCATGTCGCGCTGGAAAAACGCCTTTTGCGGCGTATCGTGCATGTAGATGGCGTGCTTGTTGGGGAAGAGGATTTTCAGTTCCCCAAGGGCGTTGGCTTCGCTGGGCGCCTGACGAACATTGAACGGCACCTTGGAGCCGTATTGGCCCCAATTGATCGACGATGACGGGATGCGCTTGCCTTTCGCGTCGCTCACTTCGTAACCGGCCCGGTCGAGATAACCGGGATCGCTGCGCAATCTCGGCAGCATTTCGTTGACGATGATCGATTGCGGCACTCCCCAATAGGGATGGAAATCGACCTGCTCGATCTGATCGTAGAAAAAGCTGGTCTGGTTCGTCGTCCGGCCGATCACGGCGCGCGTCTTCAGCTTTTCCACGCCATTATCGATATAGCTTGCGGTAAAGGCGGGCTGGTTGATGAACACGCGCGGGCTTCCCAAATCCGAGGGCAGCCAGCGCAGTTCCTCGAGCGCATATCGAACCTTGGCCAGTTTGTCCGCCTTCGAAACGCCGGCGAGCAGCGCCACGGTGCGCGGGCCGATCACGCCGTCCGGTTTCAGGCCAGCCTTTTTTTGCACCGCCTCGACAAGTGGGACGAGTTCCGCATCATAGGTTTCGCTGGTGCCCAGCCTGGTCAGCACATCGCCAAACTGGCTCTTTATCTCGTCATCGCTATCGCGTGAAATCAGCGTCAGCAGTTTCGGCAATTCGGGGCTTATGCCGCCCGGCTTCAACAGCAGTTTCGGATCGACGACGATCTCGTTTTCAACGCTGGCCTGCAACGTCTCGAGTTCGACGCGCAGTGCCTGATATTCCGGGTTCTGGGGATGGCGCGATTCGAGATATGTCCGCACCGCCTGCATATGGGCGAGCGTCTTCAGCACGACTACCATGTCGAGCGGCTTGGCCGGCAAATCATAGTAGCCCGAAATGCGGTCCGGCACGATGCGTCCATCCTGCGCGTCGTGCACATAGCGCAGTACGCGTGCCGAAAGCGCCATTTCAAAACGCATCAGCGCCTTGAGATGATCGGCGTTGTCGCCAGATGCAACGCTGGCCGGTGGCACCTCGACAAAATAGTCGGATGGCATCAGGCCGTAGCTTGCCGATTCGCCCAGCACCCTCAGCGCCTCCCTGGCGCTGGCATTGACGGCACCGTCGCTCACCCAGATGAAATCGGGGTTGGTCGAATAATAGGTGACAAGCGCCTTGGCGATGTCACGCTCGGCCGACAACTCGTATCCGTCGAGGCCGGCCAGCGCATCGCGGAATGTCGAACCTTGCGTCTGCGGCTTGGCGGATGCGTCCAGCGCGGCTTCGGTTACAGGGATGGTCGCCGTGGTCTGCGGCGTTTCCACCAGGTCGGAAAAATCGACACGTACCAGCGCGTCGGCCTTGTAGGCATTGTAGGTCGGGCTGGAGATCCGCGAAATGGGAGCGGGAGCGGCCTTTTTCTTACGTTTGGGCGGCGGCGGGAATTCACCCTTCAACGGCTGGCTTTTCTTTGCGCCACCGCCGAACAGCGCGTCGAAAAGATTTTGGCCATGAGCCTGCGGCAAGCCCATTCCCAGCGCTGCCACAACCGACAGCGGCACCATGACGGTCCTTTTCCCGAACGATATCATGAATTGTCCGCTCCGCTGGATTGCTGGATTTCAATTGCCGACGCCGGATGCTCTCGCTAACCCCTTGGCGGATGTATAACGCAACTATACCGATTCATACCGATTTGATTAAGCTTTCATAAATTTCGACGAGGATGTTGCGCGGGAGCTTCACATGAATGTGACCGCGCGCCTGCAATCATGGATGACCGGCGACAGCCTGTGCTAAGCCATCATCGAATTGAGCAACGAATGGAAAGGCAGCGTCGTGAAAAAGGGATATCGCCAGCTTCTTGATGAGGCAAATGCCGAGATCGAAGCCATTTCGCCCAAGGCTGCGGCCGCTCTGCTTGGCGACGACGGCACCGTTCTTGTCGACCTTCGCGATCCGCGCGAACTGGATCGCGAAGGCCGGATTCCGGGCGCCAAACACGTTACCCGCGGCATGCTGGAATTCTGGATCGATCCGGAAAGCCCGTACCACAAACCGTTCTTCGCATCGGGCAAGACGTTCGTTTTCTTTTGCGCCAGCGGCTGGCGTTCGGCGCTGGCAACGAAGACCGCGCAGGATATGGGGCTTGCCCCGGTCAAGCATGTTCTCGGTGGCTTCACTGCCTGGAAAGAGGCCGGCCTGCCGGTCGAGCATGGCGACAAGAAGCCGTAACTCTCAGTGAAGCGTCGACTGTCGCTGTTCGGCCACGAAAGCGACGGCGCTGTTGACGACGCCGGGATCGGAAAGGATGCGGCGGTGGCCCAGTCCCTCCACCCAATGCAGGCGCACGTGATCGCCGGCCTTTGCATAGCGCAAGGCATGGTCCGTTGGCACTTCGCGGTCATCCGGCGCGTGGATGACAAGCGTCGGCAACGGCATCTCGACCAACTGGCGCGTGCCCGAAAAATCTTCGAGAGGCCGGCCGGCCAGTCGCTCGACACGATCGGCCATCGCCGCCTGCGCGCGTGGTCCGACGCCGACCATGGCGCTGAACCCGGCGAAGATCGCCGGCAGCGAACTCGGCGCGGCTATGAGCACGAGGCTTTTCGCGGCCAGTGGCGGGATACCCATTATCGATCCGGCGATCGCATTGACCGCGACCGCGCCGCCGAACGAATGGCCCACCACCGCCTCGAAAGGGCCGAACCATTCGGCGGCCGTTCGGGCGGCCTCGACTGCGTTGATCAGGTTGAGGCTTCGACCGCGAGATTGCCCGTGGCCGGGCAGGTCCAGTGACGCGACCCGATAGCCGGCCGCCCGAAATCCCTCGATAAGCGCCCGCATATATTCGGTGCGCGAGCGCCAGCCGTGGACGACCAGGACGGTCCCGAGCGGCGCCCTGCCCGGCTCCGGCCTGAACTCGTGGACCGTCACGCAGCCGGTCCTGGTTCGCAGGCGGTGGTGGCGCGCGCCTGTCATGAAATCGGCGGCGCGCGCCACGGCGCGGCCTTCACGCTCATTCAGCTTTGCGGGGTTGGGCGTGCGGCAGAACAATTCAAAAGCCACGCGCCCCGCCAGCCGTGGCGCGACCCGTTCGCCGGCGGCGAATATACCGCGGATGACCTTCAGGCCGAATGATGCCATAGTGCCTGTCCATCCATTCGTTCAAGAGTGAACATAACTAGTTCAAATATGAACAATAAACAAGAGCTGCTCTGGGATAATCCACGCTTTCGCAATTGGGTTGCGCTGGCGCGCGCCTGCCATGTCGTGGAGCGGACGCTGGCAGCCCGGCTTGCGCCTATCGGTTTGAAGCCTGCGCAACTCGATGTGCTGATGAACCTCTATCGCCACCCCGGCATGTCCCAACACGATCTCGCGCGCCGGCTCCTGGTCGGGCGCTCGAACATCACCATGCTGCTGCCGCAACTGGAGACGCGAGGCCTGTTGCGTCGGGAGGGCGACGAAAAGGACAAGCGTATCCTGCGGCTCATCTTGACCGAAGCGGGCGAGGAACTGCTGATGCGTGCGCTGAAAATCCACATGACGCTGATCGAAGCCGCCATGAGCCAGTCGACGCCCGACGAGTGCGACATGATCGGCGAACACATGCGCAAGGTGGCCGATCTGCTGAAGGAGACGTGAAGGACGGACGACTATCGATCCCGGCTCATCCCCTTTTCCTCCAGCTCCGCAAGGTAGGCCTCCCACCGCTGCGTCTTTTCGGCGCCGAGCGTATGCAGGTAGGTCCATGTGAAAATGCCGGTATCGTGGAAATCATCGAAGGTAATGCGCACGGCATAATTGCCGACCGGTTCGATCTTGAGGATGGCCACGTTTCGTTTTCCCGGCACCGTCACCCGTTGCTCGGGCGAATGCCCCTGGACTTCGGCGGAAGGCGAGGCAACCCGCAAAAGTTCCGCGGTCAGTTCCATCGGCTGATGATCGGGGAAGGTCACGGTCAGTTGCCTGCGGTCCTTCGAGACCCTCAATTCCTTCGGCGCCGTCATAGTGGTGATCCTTTATCCGCCAGACTTCCTAAAGCACGTCGCGATCTTCAGATTCGCTTGCCGAGCTTTAGGTCTTTGTTTTTTCGCATGTCTTTACCCCGAAACCGGTTCCCACTTTCGGGAGACAGGCTTTAGGCCGCTTTGCCGTCCAGCAAAAGGCCTGGACCAAGCGTTTCCTTGCCTTCATGCCGGCGAGGCGCGCCAATATTGCCGGAAGAGAAGCCAATTCGCTTGAACCGCTCGCCCGATCGTATCACATAGCGGTATATAACGCAGTTGCCCTATTTGAGGCGAAGGATGGAACAGAAGCGCATGGACATGATCGACCCGTTCGGCCGTACGATCAATTATTTGCGCGTGTCGGTCACGGATCGCTGCGACTTCCGTTGCACCTATTGCATGGCGGAAAACATGACGTTCCTGCCCCGGAAAGACCTTCTTTCCCTGGAGGAACTGGACCGGCTGTGCGCCGTCTTCATCGAAAAAGGCGTGAAGAAGATAAGGCTCACCGGCGGCGAACCGCTGGTGCGCAAGAACATCATGCATCTGGTGCGCGAGCTTTCCCGGCATCTGAAAAGCGGTGCGTTGGAAGAATTGACCCTGACCACCAACGGTTCCCAGCTTTCCCGCTACGCAGCCGAGTTGGCCGATTGCGGCGTCAAGCGCATCAACGTGTCGCTCGATACGCTGGATGCTGCCAAATTCCACAAGATCACGCGCTGGGGCCATCTGGAAAAAGTCGTCGCAGGCATCGACGCCGCACAAGCAGCCGGCCTGAAAGTCAAACTCAACGCCGTTGCGCTCAAGGGCTTTAACGATGAGGAACTGCCCGACATGCTGCGCTGGGCGCATGGACGCGGCATGGATTTGACCGTCATCGAAACCATGCCGATGGGTGAGATCGACGAAGATCGCACCGACCAGTATCTGCCGCTGTCGCTGCTGCGCGCCTCGCTTGAGCGCGAATTCACGCTGAACGACATTCCCTACAAGACCGGCGGCCCCGCCCGCTATGTCGAGGTTGCGCAAACCGGCGGACGGCTAGGCTTCATCACGCCGATGACCCACAATTTCTGTGAAAGCTGCAATCGCGTGCGCCTCACCTGCACCGGCACGCTCTATATGTGTCTTGGTCAGGAAGACGCTGCGGATCTGCGCGCGCCGCTGCGGGCGTCCGAAGGCAACGAACTGGTTGCCGACGCGATAGACGAAGCGATCGGCCGCAAGCCGAAGGGCCATGATTTCGTCATCGATCGCCGAACCAAGCGGCCGTCGGTATCCCGGCATATGAGCGTCACCGGCGGCTGACCGTCTCCCCCCGCATTTGAACGGCTAAGAGATCGTGGCCCAGCGATTTGGGATTGCTGTCTGGAGCGCGGCTGCTACAGGCTTGCTCCAGATCGCAATGGAAGCGCGCCGTGCCCTTATCTCCAAATCTTCGCGGCGCACTGTTCATGGTCGTGGCCATGGTTGGCTTCACCATCAGCGACGCGCTGACCAAATATCTGTCCGAAACCATGAACATCGCGCAGGTCATGCTGGCGCGCGGCGTGTTTGCCACCTTGATGGTCGGGCTGCTCGCCTGGCATCGCGGCGCATTCGCAAAACCCCGTTCGATGCTGCATCCGCTGGTAGCCGTGCGCGTTGCAGGTGAGGCATCCGCCACGGTCGCCTATTTCATCGCCCTGTCCCATTTGCCGATCGCCAATGTATCCGCTGTGCAGCAGGCCCTGCCCCTGGCCGTAACCATGGGAGCCGCGCTGTTTTTCGGAGAGTATGTCGGATGGCGACGCTGGCTTGCGATTGCCGTGGGCTTTGCAGGCGTGCTGGTCGTCGTGCGGCCGGGCTTCGACGGCTTCAACGCCTTCTCCCTGTTGGTTCTGGTGTGCGTGTTCCTTTGCACCATACGCGACCTCTCCACGCGGAAAATCCCTGTCGAAATCCCCACCCTGCTGATATCGGCGGTAACCTCGCTCGCCGTCACCCTCGTCGGCGCCGCAATGCTTCAACCGATGGGCGGATGGACGCCCCTGACCCTGGAAGCCACCGTGCTCCTGGCAATCGGGGCTGTGCTTCTTCTGGTCGGCTATCAGTTCATCATCATGGCGATGCGCATCGGTGACATTTCCTTCATCTCGCCGTTCCGCTACACGGCGCTGCTTTGGGCGATCCTGTTAGGCGTCTTTTTGTTCGGCGATTTCCCGGACATGCCGATGATCGTCGGTGCAACCATCATCGTCGGCTCGGGCATCTACACGCTGTATCGCGAACAGATCGTCGGCCGTGGAAAAGCCGCAGCCGAAAGCACTGGACCGACGATGGCGCCGGACGGCATATAGGCGCCACGCACACGCATCGCATGCGGCATGCTTGCAAGGGCATTTTCCATGAGTGACGAAATTGCCGGCGTCATCCTTGCCGGTGGACTGTTAAGACGAATGGGCGGCGGCGACAAGGGCCTGCTGCAATTGGCTGGCCGACCTATCCTCTCCCACGTCATTACCCGGTTTTTCCCGCAAGTTGCGCGACTGGCTTTGAACGCCAATGGTGACGCCTCCCGCTTCAAGCATTTCGATCTCCCCGTGGTCGCCGACACGGCCGAGGGATTCGCCGGGCCGTTGGCCGGCGTGTTGGCCGCTTTGGAATGGGCGGCGGCAAACGGGTCCGCGACCTCCTTGGTCAGTGCGGCCGGCGATACGCCGTTCCTGCCCCTCGATCTGGTGCAGCGGCGGGCATCTACCGCCGGCGCATCGCCTGACCGCATCACTGTTGCTCATTCCGACGGTCGGAGCCATCCGGTATTCGCGCTTTGGCCGGTTTCGCTGCGCTCGCCACTTTCCCGCGCCTTGGCCGAGGGCCAGCGCAAGGTGTCGGCCTTTGTCGAGGGTCAGGATCACATCCACGTCGAGTTCGTGCCGGAGATCGAAGGCGGGCAGGTTGTCGATCCCTTCTTCAACATCAATACGCCGCACGATATTGCCGAGGCCGAACGTATATTGGGAGTCGGTGCGAAATGAACGCCTTCATCTTCGGAATTACCGGCTGGAAGAATTCCGGCAAGACGACGCTGACGGAAAGGCTGGTCATCGAACTGACGGCGCGTGGGTGGCGTGTCTCGACGGTAAAGCATGCCCACCACGATTTCGACATCGATCGGGAGGGCGCGGACAGTTTTCGCCATCGGCAGGCAGGGGCGGCCGAGGTCGCGATCGTTTCAGGGCGGCGCTGGGCGCTGATGCACGAGTTGCGCGACGAGCCGGAACCCGCCCTCGACGCAATCCTGGCCAGGCTGGGGCCTGCCGACATCGTGCTGATCGAAGGCTACAAGCGCGAATCACACCGGAAAATCGAGACGCGCAGACTTTCGGCCAAGGATACGACGCCGCTTTCCCAAAACGATCCGAACATCGTCGCGGTCGCTGCCGACTATCCCCAGCCATCGGAAAAACTGCCCGTATTCGCGCTCGACGACATTGCCGCGATTGCCGATTTTATCGAACGGACGACCGGCCTGTCGGGTTAAACGAGAACCGGAATAGGTTTCCGTTCGGCGACGGTTTTACAGTTGCTTTTTTTCCGCAAAAAGTGGGAGTATCCGTTCAGCGAGCGGTCGGGGAGACCGTTCCAAGGATCGTGGAAACAACGACCTTAGTTAAACAGAGAGGAACATTATGCGTATTGCACTGCGTATTGCGTTGGCAGCTTCCGCCGCGCTTCTGACGCTGGGCGTTGCCCAGGCCCAGGAAAAGACAATCAAGATCGGTACTGAAGGCGCCTACCCGCCCTTCAACAACCTGACCGCCGACGGCAAGCTGGTCGGCTTTGACGTCGATATCGCCCAGGCGTTGTGCGATGAAATGAAGGTCAAGTGCGAGTTCGTCGCCCAGGATTGGGACGGCATCATCCCAGCACTTCAGGCCGGCAAGTTCGACGCCATCATCGCCTCCATGTCGATCACGCCCGAGCGGCTGAAGCAGGTCGATTTCACCCACAAATACTACAACACGCCGCCGGCCATCGCCGCGCCCAAGGACACCGACATCAAGGGCGTGACCAAGGAAGACCTGGCTGGCAAGACCATCGGCGTACAGGCGTCGACCACCCATTTCAACTATTCGAGCAAAACCTATACGGACTCGACTATCAAGCCCTATCCTACCGCGCAGGAATACCAGCTCGACCTTGAAAACGGTCGGCTCGATGCGGTGAACGACGACATCGTCGTGCTTACCCAGTGGCTGGACACGCCGGATGGCGCCTGCTGCAAGATCGTCGGAACCATCAAGCCTGTCATCGAAATCCATGGCGAAGGCGCCGGCATCGCAATCCGCAAGGGCGAAACCGACCTGGCAAACCAGTTCAACACCGCGATCGACGCCATCCGCGCCAACGGCAAGTACAAGGAAATCAACGACAAGTATTTCAAGTTCGACGTTTACGGCGACTAGCCGTCAACGCCATCAAAACGAGCGGTGGGTTATCCACCGCTCGCCTGCAGCATACTCCTGACTTTGGGATCAAGTTTCTTCAGGTAATTTGCGCAAGTCGATGATTTCTCGAGCTTTTCGCATACTCTTTACCTGAAAGCGCAAGGGTTTGGCCGTGCCTGAGGGCAGCACGGTGTGCAAGCGACGGTGGAGGACAAGCGGGCGGATGCAGAGCACGTGGACGCTGCTCAGTTGGGGGCCTCAGGGCTGGCTGGACGACATCGGCTATGGGGTCTTCGTCACCGTGTCGCTGGCCTTGGCCACCTTGCCGCTCGGACTGGCAATCGGCTTTCTCGCGGCGCTCGCCAAACAGTCGAAAGAACCCTCGCTCCGGCTGGCTGGCGATATCTACACCACCATTTTCAGGGGGCTACCTGAACTGCTCACTCTCTTCGTCGTATTTTACGGCGCGCAGATCGGCATCCAGAAGGTCGTGCACCTGTTCGCCCCCGACGCGAATATCGAGGTCAACAGCTTCATTTCGGGCATGATAGCGCTGGGCGCAGTGTTTTCCGCCTATGCCAGCGAAGTATTCCTGTCGGCTTTCCGCGCCATCCCCAAGGGTCAGTATGAAGGCGGCCACGCGATCGGCCTGTCCGGCAGTCAGACCATGCGGCTGGTGGTGCTGCCGCAACTGATCCGCATCGCGCTGCCCGGCCTCGCCAATCTGTGGCTAATCCTGCTCAAGGACACGGCACTGGTATCCGCCATCGGCCTCACCGACATCTTGCGGCAGGCTGGTGTTGCGGCGCGTGTCACCAAGCATGCCTTTCTGTTCTTCGGCGTGGCCGCGCTGATCTATCTGCTGCTCGCCATTGTTTCTTCCGTCGGGATCAGCGCCATCGAGCGAGCCGTCAGGCGTCAGGACGTGCAGCGATGACAGCAGCATCGAAGAACCCCACCGCTGCCGATTTGCCGCCGCCCTTGCCTCCGCGCGTCTGGAACAGCCAGCGCGTTGGCGGTCACATCCTCATGGGCTTGTGGGCGTTACTTGGCCTGGCGCTCGTGTGGTTTCTGGCTTCTTCGTGGGATACGGAACTTATTACGAAATATGCGCCTAGCTATCTGAAGGGGCTCGGCGTCACCATTTCCCTGGTCGCCATATCCATTGTGGTCGGCGCGGTCATTTCTGTGCCCGTCGCCTATGCCCGCATGTCGAGGAACCCGTTTCTCTCGGGGCTGGCCTACGCCTACGTCTATTTCTTCCGTGGCACGCCACTGCTGGCCCAGACCTTTCTGGTCTATTACGGCGTCGGCTCCTTCAAGGCCGAACTCGATTCCGTGGGACTGTGGAGTTTCTTCCGCGAGGCGTTCAATTGCGCCATCTTCGCGTTTTCGCTGAATACGGCCGCCTATCAGGCGGAAATGTTGCGCGGCGCCATAGAAAGCGTCCCCAGGGGCCAATGGGAAGGCGCGGCCTCGCTTGGCATGCATAAACTGCAAACGCTGTGGAAAGTCATCCTGCCGCAGGCGTCCATCGTTGCCCTGCGTCCCTACGGCAACGAAGTCATCCTGATGATAAAAGGCTCGGCCATCGTTGCCATCATCACCGTCTACGACCTGATGGGGGTGACGCGGCTCACCTATGCGCGCACCTTCGATTTCCAGTCCTACATCTGGGCGGCCGTCATCTACCTGATGATTGTCGAGGTGCTGCGCCACACCATCGAATGGATAGAACGCCGCATCACAAAACATCTCAAGCGCTGACCGCTGGCACTATGCCCAAGGGTGCGCGGGCATCTTGACGTATCCTTCGCATGGCATAGACCATCGCGGCTCATATTCTCGTTCTGGAAGGTAAAGCGATGGCTTCGGTGGCGTTTCTCGGTCTTGGCGTGATGGGTTATCCCATGGCGGCGCATCTGAAGAACAAGGGCAAGCACGACGTTACCGTCTACAACCGCACGCAGACTACCGCCGAGAAATGGGTGGCCGAGCATGGCGGCAAGCTGGCGCAAACGCCGGCGGAAGCTGCCTTGGACAAGGACTTCGTCTTCTCCTGCGTCGGCAATGACGACGATCTGCGTTCCGTCACGATCGGGGAGCACGGCGCTTTCCGATCGATGAAGAAGGGCGCGATCTATATCGACAACACGACCGCTTCCGCCGAGGTTGCGCGCGAGCTTGACCAGAAAGCCACCGAAGCCGGATTTGGCTTCCTCGATGCCCCGGTTTCCGGCGGCCAGGCGGGCGCGGAGAACGGCGTGCTGACCGTCATGGTTGGCGGCGAACAGGAGGTTTTCGACAAGGCCCGGCCGGTGATCGACGCCTTTGCACGCATGGTCGGGCTGATGGGGCCGGCAGGCTCCGGGCAACTGACCAAGATGATCAACCAGATCACCATCGCCGGGCTCGTTCAGGGCCTGGCCGAGGGCATCCATTTCGGCAAGAAGGCCGGCCTCGACATCGAGAAGGTTATCGAGGTCATCTCCAAGGGCGCGGCTGGTTCCTGGCAGATGGAGAACCGCCACAAGACGATGAATGCCGGGAAATACGATTACGGCTTCGCCGTCGACTGGATGCGCAAGGATCTCGGCATTTGCCTTGACGAGGCGGACCGAAACGGCGCCAGCCTGCCGGTAACAGCGCTGGTCGACCAGTTCTACAAGGATGTGCAGGCGATGGGCGGCAAGCGCTGGGACACCTCGGCGCTGCTCGCCCGCCTGGAAAAATAAAGCAAACCGGTATTCCGTTCGGAATGGCACGCTAGATCAGGCGGCGTGCGCGCCTGATTCCTTGTCCAGCACCATGTAGTCGAGCGGCATCTCGGTCGTGTACTTGATTTGCTCCATGGCGAAGGAAGACGACACGTCGCGTATCTCGATCTTGGCGATCAGGCGCTTGTAGAAGGCGTCGTAGGCCGCGATGTCCGGCACGACGACACGCAGCAGATAGTCGACATCGCCGCTCATGCGGTAGAATTCGATCACCTCGGGGAATTCCTGGATCACCTCGGAAAACCGCCGCAGCCATTCATGGCTGTGCGAATTGGTGCGGATCGAAACAAACACCGTAACGCGGACGTTGATCTTGGTCGCGTCGAGCAGCGCCACCCGGCGCTTGATGACGCCTTCTTCCTCGAGCTTCTGGATTCGCCGCCAGCACGGCGTGGTCGACAGCCCGACTTTCTTGGCAACATCGGCCACGGCGAGCGTCGAGTCCTCTTGAAGGAGGCGGAGAATTTTTCTGTCCAGGCGGTCCATAGGCAGTCCTCGTGAAAATATCGCCTATAATCCGCCTTATCGACCTCATCTACAAGAAAGAAATTCCGCCATTTGCCGATACAACGAGGCATTTATTGCGCGCGAGCTAATCAACTCGACGCCGAATTTCTGTTCGAAGGAAAGGCAGCAAATCTATTTCGAACCACTGGTTGCGCTTCAGCCAGCCGGTGTTGCGCCATGACGGGTGCGGCAGGGGCAACACCTTCCGCTCCGCAGAGACCTCCCAGACGGAGCGCCAGTTCATCACCGTCTCGCGCAACGAGGCGCCACGCGCGCTCCCCATGTGCCAGGTCTGAGCATAAATTCCGATGGTTAGCACGAGGTCTATCTGCGGCATCTGCGCCATCAGCGGTTCACGCCAATGGATCGCGCATTCACGGCGCGGCGGCAGGTCGCCGCCCTTGGCGTCCTGGCCCGGAAAGCAGAAGCCCATGGGCACGATGGCGAATTTTTGCGGGTCGTAGAATTCATCGTCGGTAACGCCGAGCCAGTTCCGCAAGCGGTCGCCCGATGCGTCGGTAAACGGCCTGCCGCTCAAATGCACCTTAGTGCCCGGCGCCTGGCTGGCGATCAGGATTCTCGCATGCGACGAGGCGACGACCACCGGCCGGGGTTCGTGCGGCAGCGGCTTGCCGATCGGGTTTTCCACGCAGATACGGCAGGCACGGATTTGCGCCGTCAGCTGGTCGAGCGCCTCGCTCATATCAGGCGGCAGCGCTCGGCCGACTGGAGACGTCCTTGTACCAGCGCAGCACGTTCACGCATTCCGGCGGCATCTGAATGCGCGCCGGTTTCATGAAATCGACGGCGATCAGGCCGGTAATATCGGCAATCGAGTACGTATCGCCCGCGATGAACGCCCTTTCAGCCAATTCCCCGTCGAGAAATTCCAGGAATTCAATGGCTTTGGGCTTGTTCGCCTCGCCCCATTCCGGGATTTGCGGGATTTCCCACTCTTTCATCGCCGGATGGATGTGCCGGAACGCGGCGGCAACGCACGCCATGAGGTGGAGTTCAACACGCCTCTGCCACATCTCCACCGTCGCCCTGCCGACCGCGCCTCTGCCGAAGAGAGCCGGATCCGGGTGAAGCTCCTCGAAGTAGCGGCAGATCGCGACCGACTCGGTGATGATCGTGCCGTCATCCAGTTCCAGAACCGGCAGACGACGCAAGGGGTTGCGGGAACTTACGGCGTCCTGCCGGTGCTCCAGCGCGCCCATGTCGACGGGCACCAGAGGCACCTCGATGCCCTTTTCGGCCAGGAACACACGAACCCGCCGAGGATTGGGCGCGCGGCCGCCATCAAAAAGCTTCATCCGTCTCTCCTGTCCGGTTGAGGGTGAACATAGGTCGTCGATCACCAAAACCGAAGAGCCTGCCGTAGGCGATCGCCTGCCCACGCCAGAAAATCGTCGTGTTTCGGCTCGGTTTTCGCTCCGTGTCGTTGGCGCCATTCCTGGGGCCGCTCGAATGTGCCGGCCCAGATACCCGCCCGCGCGCCGCGAGCGGCGGCTTCCTCGGTCCCGAAACCGCCATAGGCGACCGCCCAACCCGCTTGCACTTGAGCACGGTTGAGATCGACGCCGCCGGCCGTGCAATCGCCCAGAAGCCGGCCATAGCGGTCGTGCTGCGACCCCGTACAGGAAACGGCCCGGCCGGCGGTCATGGCGGCGAGTGCTTCGCGCGCACGTTTGCCGCAGGCATAATCGGTCCCGTCCTGCTGGCAGGTTTGCGAATATTCAGGCGCATCGATGCCGCGTAGGCGGATGCGCGTCGTTCCCAGCGTGATCGAATCGCCGTCGACAACGGTAGCGGCTCCTCGTTCCTCGCGCATGTTGGCCCGCTCCAGCCGTGCCGCCACCAAAAGCAGAACTCCAAGCAGGACGGCCGTTACGCCGTAGTCCAGAAATGTTCGCAACCGGCTGCGTGGCCGGCGCGAATAAGGCCCACCGAAACGCTGACGCCTCATATGGCAAACAGTCTCTTAATCATTCGACGCTAGCGTTAGGAATTGCACCCGCTGCTCATAAAACTCGAAGTTTCCATGTCGTTGCAGTTCTCCAATACAGCGGACAAGAATATTGTGGACCGCCGCAAACCGCACCGCAACAGCGATGTATCGCGTGCCGTGCGCAAGATGCGCGACCGTCTATCGCAGCAATCGGGCAGCCACGATTACGACCGCGACCTTCTGAAGTTGCACGCCCGCGCCATGATCGGCGGCGCGACCGCCATTCCGTTGCTGGTGGTCGCGATCGCCGCAGCCGGTCTTGCCGCCGGCATGGGCCTCAATATCGTTATTTGGGCGTTGCTGACGGTATCCTGCTATGCCGGTCTCGCGCTCTTCGCCCGGAAGGTCGACCGTCTCGACACGGCAGAGTTGGCGAAGCCGCAGCAATACCGCAACAACTTTCTGGCGGCCCACTTCATGAGCGGGTTGGGCTGGGCCTATTTTGCCTCGCTCGGCTGCAGCACCTGCTCGGTCGACCAGGTTCCAGTCATCAAGGCGGTGATATTGCTGCTGGCCATGGCTGCCACGGCCATGATGGCCTCCTCGCTGCGCGGAGCCCTGCTCGCGACATTTGCCGGGCCGGTGGCGGTCTATGCCTACACCGCCACCCACATCCCCGCGCCCGTCGACGGTATCATGGTGGGGTTGCTTGTCGTCGCCCTGCCGTTTTTTTCCTATGTCGCCGGACAGCTCAACCGCTCGACCGTGATGTTCCTGTCGTTCCGGACCGAAAAAGACGCCTTGATCGCCGAACTGGAAACCGCCAAATCGATGTCGGACGAGGCGCGCCTGCGTGCCGAAGAAGCCAATCTGGCCAAGTCGCGCTTTCTCGCATCAATGAGCCACGAATTGCGGACACCGCTCAATGCGATCCTCGGTTTTTCGGAAGTAATGGCCAATGAGGTGCTTGGGCCGCTGAACAACCCCACCTATCGCTCTTACGCGCAGGACGTCCACGATTCGGGCCAACACCTGCTCGATCTCATCAACGAAATTCTCGACCTGTCGCGCATCGAAGCGGGCCGCTATCAGTTGCACGAAGAGCCTGTGCTGCTGCTCAACATCGCCGAGGATTGCTGCCACATGATGGAGCTACGGGCGCGCAACAAGGACATCCGCATCGTCCAGGATTTCGAGGCTCACCTGCCGCGCCTGTTCGCAGACGAAAGGGCCGTGCGGCAGGTCATTCTCAACCTCCTGTCCAATGCGATAAAATTCACCGTGACGGGCGGTGAGGTCCGAGTGCGCGTCGGCTGGACGGCTGGCGGCGGGCAATATGTTTCGGTCAGGGACAACGGGCCCGGCATCCCGGAAGACGAAATCCCGATCGTGCTCTCCGCCTTTGGGCAAGGCTCCATCGCCATCAAAAGCGCCGAGCAAGGCACCGGCCTTGGCCTGCCGATCGTGCAAGGCCTGATTGCCATGCACGATGGCGAGTTCGAGTTGCACTCCAAGCTTCGGGAAGGCACCGAAGCCATCGCGATCTTCCCCGTAAGCCGCGTGATGGAAGAGCTGCCGGCTCTACCGACCAAGGCCGTCGCAGGCGCTCGCAGGCGTTAAGCGGCAACAGCCCTCGCCATGCCCGAACTGCACAAGGCAGCCGCCTTGATGACGCCGGCCGCAAGGGCTGCGCCGACACCTTCCCCATGGTACAGGCCGAGGTCGAGCAACGGGCGAAGGCCCATCAGGCCGGCGGCTTTGCGATAGCCCGGCTCCGGCGGCAGGCTGGCCAGAAGGCAATGATCGAGCGCCGCCGCATTGGCGGCATGCAGGACCGCCGCCGCTGCCAGCGCGGCAAAACCGTCTATCACCACCGGAATTTTTTGCATGCGCGCCGCGATGATCGCGCCGGCGATGGCCGCGAACTCCCGGCCGCCAACCCGCCGCAGCGCTTCCAGCGGGTCATCGAGATGGCCGCGATGAAAGGCGAGCGCCGCATCCACGATAGCTGCCTTTCGCGCCATCATCGTGGCATCCGCGCCGGAACCGGGACCGACCCATTCAGCGCCCTCGCCGCCGAAAATCGCCGCCAGCAGGGCAGCCGCAACGGTGGAGTTTCCAACGCCCAGGTCGCCGAGGCACAACAGATCCGTACCGTCGGCAATGGCTTCCATCCCGAACGCCATGGTGGCCGCGCAGCCGCGCTCGTCCAGCGCCGCCGTCTCGCTGATATCGCCGGTCGGAATATGCAGTGCGAGATCGAAGACTTTCAGGCCGAGGTCGTAGGCGATGCATATCTGGTTGATTGCCGCCCCACCGGCTGCGCACAACTCCACGGAACCGGCAGTCGCAGTGACGGAGCGCGGCGAGATGCCGTGTCGGGCGACGCCATGGTTTCCGGCAAAGATCGCCATCAGCGGGCGCGACACGGCGGGCGGCGCGCGGCCGGACCATGCAGCCAGAAAGGCGGCGATATCCTCGATGCGGCCAAGGGAGCCCTGTTGCTTGTCTGCCTTTGCAAACAGCGTCCTTACGCGTACCTCGGCCTCCTTGTCCGCCGCCGGCAGGTTAGCGAGAAGGTCGCGAAAGTCGTTGAGAGGCAGCGCGTCGTTCATGTCGGCATTTCCTGTGGTTTGTCTGGCGGCATAGCCGTCCTGACGTACTGGCACAACCTTTCGTACTGGCGCGAAAGTGGTCGCGAGTGGCGGAATCCGAAGGGCTTGCATTGGCTTTCCAGTTACACCATGTGGGAGATAACCAAGGAACCAGCGCCAATCCCATGACCGCCGTCGAATCCCCCTGCATTCTGGTCTGCTCTATAGACATGAAGACCGGCTATTGTTTCGGCTGCGCCCGCACGCGCGAAGAGATCGGCGCATGGCTCGACATGACGCCTGAAACGCGCAAGTCGGTCATGGCCGAACTGCCGGCGCGCCTCGAAACGGTCGAACGCAAGCCGCGCCGCGAAACGCGCCGCACGCGCATGGCCCGCGAGCGCGACCTCCTCCCATGAATCGATGCCTGCCTTGAACCGGCTGTTCTGGATAATCATGGGGGTCATTGGCGTTGCGCTGATCCTGTTGATGTTCAACAATTCGGCTGGAACAACCTTCGGTCTAGCCAACGACGATTTCGGCCAACTTGTCTGGCTGGGTGCCTTCGTGGCGCTGATCGGCGCGGGTGTGCTGCGCTCGGGCCGGTCATTCGGCACGGTGGCGGGGCAGCTTGGCGTTTGGGTCATCATCGTGCTCGCCCTGATCGCGGGCTACCAGTACCGCTATGAATTGCAGGATTTTGCCAGCCGGGTCACAGCCGGGCTGGTTCCAGGCAGCCCGCTCGCCCTCAGCGTCGAAGACGGCAGCGCAACCGTTACGCTTGAAAAGGCGCTGAGCGGTCATTTCGAAGCGCGCATCCTGGTCGACGGCACAGCCATCCATACCGTGGTCGATACCGGCGCAAGTAGCACGGTCCTGACCAGCAACGATGCACGAGCCGCAGGCTTCGATCCGGCCGCATTGAACTACACGATACCGGTCTCGACCGCCAACGGCACCACCAAGGCGGCCGGCGTGAGAGCAGACGAAATCTCCATCGGCGGGATCGTGCGCAAGGACATACCGGTCCTGGTCGCGGCACCCGGCACGCTGGGACAAAGCCTGCTCGGCATGAATTTCATCGGCACGCTATCCGGCTTCGACGTGCGCGGCGACCGCATGATTTTGCGCGACTGATTTCGTCAGGCCCCTACCGATCAGGCTGCCTGCTCGTCCGCGCCTTCGAAATTGACCGCCGCGAACGCGGCTTTGAGCACATCCGGCCCGGCCCCGGGCCTCGTGCCCTCGGTGGAAAGAATCTGCCGCCAGCGGCGCGCGCCGGGAAGCCCATGGAACAGACCCACCATATGGCGCGTCACATGACCGAGCCGTCCGCCTCCTTCGATATGACGAGCCACATAGGCTGACATAATTTCGATTAGTTCGGGATAGTCGAATTCACCGGCGTCCGCACCGTAGAACGCGGCGTCGATCCCGGTGAGCAGACCGGGCGTATGATAAGCGGCGCGGCCGAGCATGGCCCCGTCGAGGTTCTGCAAATGTGTCTCTGCCTCATGCAGGGTCTTCACACCGCCGTTTATGCCAATGAAACGGTTGCCGTTTTTTGTCCTCAGGCGATAGACGCGCTCGTAGTCGAGCGGTGGCACTTCCCGGTTCTCCTTGGGGGACAGGCCAGCCAACCACGCCTTGCGCGCATGCACCCATAGCGCGTCCGCTCCGGCGGCGAACACGCCATCGGCCAAAGCGTCCAGCGCTTCCTCCGTATCCTGGTCATCCACCCCTATACGGCACTTCACGGTAACAGGGATACGCACCGCCGCTTTCATGGCCGCGACGCATTCGGCGACAAGCACCGGCGTCTTCATCAGGCAGGCGCCGAATGTGCCGGACTGGACCCGGTCCGAAGGACAGCCGACGTTGAGATTGATCTCGCGATAGCCGAAAGACTCGCCGATGTGGGCTGCTTGCGCCAGTTTGGCCGGATCGGACCCGCCAAGCTGCAACGCAACGGGATGTTCAGTGGCATCGAATCCCAACAGCCGCTCGCGCGTGCCATGAATGGCGGCGTCCGCCACCACCATCTCCGTATAAAGCAGGGCATGGCGCGTCAATTGACGGTGGAAGAACCGACAATGCCTATCAGTCCAGTCCATCATGGGAGCCACTGCTATAACGGGGCTTCCGTAAACGAAGGGCTTTCCCCTAAATTGTTGATCTTCCGTCATTCAGCCGATGCTCGTTCGCGTGTCCACCTTCGTTCAGCGTCGTGCGAGGCGACAAAGGTAAAAATGGAGAAGTCCGCTATACCGCGCCAATGCGGACAAAGCGAGCAGACGGGAGCATCGGTAAAAATCAACCCTTTAGCGGCCATCGATTGTCACATGATTGTCGCCAGCTCCGTATAGCCGATGGCTTCCGCTTTTCAGGAGCGGGCGGGCCGCGGGATTTATTAGAAAGATCGCATTTTTCCTTCGGCCGCAACTGTGCAACAAAATCGTTGTCGATCGCCATTTCGGCACATATCCTCATTTGCGGGAATTCAAGCCGCAAACGGCATACGGGAGAAAATCATGAAATTTTTGGGCGTTTCGATTGGTGCTGCGGCGACGCTGACCCTGCTTTCCACCAGTTCGGCCTTTGCCGTGACGCAAATCAGTTGGTGGCACGCCATGACCGGCGCCAATGCCGCGGTGGTCGACAAGATCACCAAGGATTTCAACGCCAGCCAGAAGGACTACGAGGTTGTCCCGGTGTTCAAGGGGACATATCCCGAAGCGCTGAACGCCGGAATCGCTGCCTTTCGCGCCAAGCAGGCACCCGACATCATCCAGGTGTTCGACGTCGGAACCGGGGTCATGATGGCTGCCGAAGGCGCGATCAAACCGGTGGCCGACGTACTCACCGATGCCGGCGCGAAATTCGACAAGAGCCAGTATTTGCCCGGCATCGTCGCCTATTATTCGAAACCGGACGGCACCATGCTGTCCTTCCCCTACAATTCGTCCTCGCCGATCCTCTATTACAACAAGGATATTTTCGAAAAGGCCGGGCTTGATGTGAACAACCCGCCCAAGACCTGGAACGAGGTGTGGGACGCGGCCAAGAAGATCAAGGCGAGCGGTGCGGCGGAATGTGGCTACACCACGACCTGGCTGACCTGGATCCATCTGGAGAATTTCGCAGCCTGGAACAACGTGCCGTGGGCGACTCAGCAAAACGGGCTTGCCGGCGGCGATGTGAAGCTTGAGATCAATGCGCCGATCTACGTCAATCATTTCCAGGCTATCGCCGACCTCGCCAAGGACGGCACGTTCAAATATGGCGGCCGCACCTCGGAGGCAAAGCAGATCTTCCTCGCCGGCCAATGCGGTATCCTGACCGAATCCTCCGGCGGCCTCGGCGACATCGTCAAGTCCGGCATGAATTACGGCATCGGCCAGCTTCCCTACGACAGCGACGCCAAGGGCGCACCGCAGAACACGACGCCGGGCGGCGCCAGCCTGTGGGTATTCGCCGGCAAGTCGGACGAGAAGTACAAGGGCATTGCAGCGTTCTTCACCTATCTGTCGCAGACCGACGTGCAGCAATATCTGCATGAAAGCTCGGGTTATCTGCCGGTAACGCTGGCCGCCTACGAGGCGACCAAGAAGTCGGGTTTCTATGACAAGAACCCCGGCCGGGAGACCCCGATCCTGCAGATGATGGGCAAGGAGCCGACCGACAATTCCAAGGGCGTGCGGCTTCCCAACCTGCCGCAGGTTCGCGACATCCAGAACGAGGAATTCGAGAAGATGCTGGCCGGCCAGGAAACGGCGCAGCAGGCGCTCGACAACGCGGTTGAGCGGGGCAACAAGGCGATTGAGGAAGCGAACAGCAATTGAGCCTCGCTGCTGGCCCTGTAGCGTGAGTAAACTTATCTCGCTTTGGCCTGCCGGGCATCTCCCCCTGATTCGGGGAGATGCAGCATGAGCCCGCGCGTCATTTTCCCGAACAAGGTTCTGCCCTATGCGCTGGTGGCGCCGCAACTCGCCATCACGCTGATCTTCTTCTACTGGCCTGCCGGACAGGCGGTCTATCAATCGATGCTGAAGGAGGACCCCTTCGGCCTCAGATCCAGGTTCGTCTGGTTCGACAATTTCAAGCGGGTGCTGTCCGAACCGGCTTATCTCAATTCGATCAAGGTTACGGTGGTGTTTTCGCTGGCAACGGCCATCGTCGCCATGGGCGTGGCGCTTCTGCTTGCCGTCATGGCCGAGAAGGCGGTACGGGGAAAGGGCTTTTACCGCACGCTTCTGATCTGGCCCTACGCGGTGGCTCCGGCAATCGCCGGCATGCTGTTTCTGTTCATGTTCAACCCGTCGATCGGCAGCCTCGCGATTGTCCTGCACAAGATCGGCATCGCCTGGGACCCGCTGCTGGACGGCACGGATGCGATGGTGCTTGTGGTCGTCGCGGCGGCCTGGAAGCAGATAAGCTACAATTTCCTGTTTTTTGTCGCCGGGCTGCAGGCAATCCCGAAAGCGCTGATCGAGGCAGCGGCAATCGACGGCGCGGGCGAGACCAAGAGGTTTTGGACAATCGTCTTCCCGCTGCTCGCGCCCATCACCTTCTTCCTGCTCGTCATCAACACCGTTTATGCGCTGTTCGACACGTTCGGCATCATCCACGCCGTCACAGGCGGCGGACCGGGCAAGTCGACCGAGACGCTGGTCTACAAGGTGTACAATGACGGCTTCGTCAATTTGATCCTCGGCGATTCGGCCGCGCAGTCGGTCATCCTGATGGCCATCGTCATTTCGCTTACCGCCATCCAGTTCCGCTATGTCGAGAAGAAGGTGCATTATGGCTGAGGCGGCAGCATGATCGGCCAGTCGCCGCTTCGCACCTTTGTCGCGCATGCCGTGCTGATCCTCGGCATCCTGATCGTCGCGTTCCCGATTTACTACACCTTCGTCGCCTCGACGCAGACGCTTCAAACGATCCTGCGGCCACCCCTGCCCCTGCTTCCCGGCGGAGAATTCTGGGCCAACTACACGGAAGCGCTGTTCGGCGGCGTCGGGCGCATCGGCGGCGTGGGCGTCGGCACGCTTTTGTTCAACACCACCGTCATGGCGCTGGGCATTGCCGTCGGCAAGATCTGCATTTCGATCCTCTCGGCCTACGCCATCGTCTTTTTTCGGTTCCCGTTCAGGATGGCGATCTTCTGGCTGATCTTCATCACGCTGATGCTGCCGGTCGAGGTACGCATCATGCCGACCTACAAGGTGATGGTCGATTTCGGCCTGATCGACACCTATGCGGGGCTGATCCTGCCGCTGATCGCGTCTGCAACGGCCACGCTTCTGTTCCGGCAGTTCTTCATGACCATTCCAGGCGAACTGGTCGAGGCCGCGCGCGTCGATGGTGCCGGACCGTGGCGCTTCTTCTTCGACATCCTGCTGCCGCTGTCGCGCACCAATATCGCAGCCCTGTTCGTCATCCTCTTCATTTATGGCTGGACGCAGTATCTGTGGCCATTGCTGGTCACCAACAGCAACGACATGAACACCATCGTCATCGCGCTGCGGAAAATGGTTTCCTTCGCCGACGCCGATACCCAGTGGCATCTCGTCATGGTCACGGCGATGTTCGCCATCGTGCCGCCGATCCTCGTCGTGGTGCTGATGCAGCGCTGGTTCGTGCGCGGCCTGGTCGATTCGGAGAAATAAGAACGATGGCGACAGTCGACCTGAAGGACGTGAAGAAGGTTTACCCCAGCGGCGTCGAAGCCGTGAAGGGTGTTTCCATCGCTATCCCCGACAAGGAACTTTGCGTGCTGGTCGGTCCTTCCGGCTGCGGGAAATCGACGCTTTTGCGGATGATCGCCGGGCTGGAAACCATCTCGTCGGGCACCGTCTCCATTGATGGAAAGGTGGTCAACGAGGTCAGCCCTACCGATCGCGACATCGCCATGGTGTTCCAGAATTATGCGCTTTATCCGCATATGAAGGTTTACGACAACATGGCCTACGGCTTGCGCAATCGCGGCACGCCGAAGGACGAGATCGAAAGGCGCGTGCGCGCGACGGCCAAGACGCTGGAACTCGACCATCTGCTCGACAGGCGGCCGCGGGAGCTTTCGGGCGGCCAACGCCAGCGCGTCGCCATGGGCCGCGCCATCGTGCGCAATCCGAAAGTGTTCCTGTTCGATGAGCCGCTTTCCAACCTGGACGCCAAATTGCGCGGTCAGATGCGGGTCGAGATCAAGAACTTGCAGCGCTCGCTCGGCGTAACCTCCGTCTATGTCACGCACGACCAGTTGGAAGCGATGACGCTGGCCGACGTTCTGGTGGTCATGAATGGCGGTTTGGTCGAACAGGTAGGCGCGCCGCTCGATATTTATGAGAAGCCGGCCTCGACCTTCGTGGCTTCCTTTATCGGTGCCCCGCCGATGAACCTTCTGGCGCTGGCGGATGGCGTGCCCCCCGGCGTTTCATCCCCGGCGGCAACCGCCGTCACGATCGGCTTTCGTCCGGAAGACGCCGATGTGACGTTCGATGGGGAAACCCCGACTGGAACACTGGTCCTGCCGGCGACGGTCGAGGCGGTCGAACCCGTCGGTGCGGAGAGTTTTCTTCATTGCACCGTCGACAGCGGCCGCGTTGTCGTGCGCGTTGCGGGCCGGGCGACCGCGAAGCCGGGCGACACCTTGCGCATCGTCTCTAGAGCCGAGAAACTGCATTGGTTCGATGAGGCCGGGAAACGCGTCTAGTGGATTGACGAACACCCTCCCTGTTCGACTTTGTGGCATCGGCTGCAACGCGAAATGGATGCCATGACCACAGACGTGCCCTATCCGATAGACACCGTCGCACCGATGGACGCGGCAGCGGTTCTGGCGCTCAACAACGAGCATGCCGCCGAACTCTCGTGGCTTGAGCCGGAACAACTGACGCACCTGCTTGGCCAGAGCTTTTACGCTCGCCGCATAGGCCAGGTCGAAGCCTTCATCATGACGTTCGATCAGGATGCCGACTATTCCAGCCCGAATTTCCAGTGGTTTCGCGACCGCTATCCGCGCTTCGTCTATGTCGACCGCGTCGTCGTCGCCAAATCGGCACGCGGCAGAGGCCATGCGCGGCGGCTCTACGACGCCTTGTTCGCGCATGCGAAGCAGAACGGGCATGAACTGGTTACCTGTGAAGTGAACGCCGATCCTCCCAACCCTGCTTCGGATGCATTTCATGCAGCGCTCGGCTTTGCTGACGTCGGGGCCGCCGTCATTCATGGCGGCGCAAAATCGGTCCGGTATTTCGCCCGCACTCTTCCCGAGGCTCGATAACCGAGCCAGCGCCCGGCAGGATTCAACTCCGCGATCATAAAGAAACGGCGCCATTTACGGCGCCGTTTCGTCGTCCAGACCGATCGGTCTATTTGAAAAGCTGAAGCGCGTTCAGCAGCGTCTGGAACACACCCCATACAAGGGGGATGCCGACGAAGCCCCAGGCAAGGACGAGTTGCACAGGGGTGGTCGCTCTATGATCGTTGTCTTCCATGATGACTACCTCCTTCTCAACCGGCGACCGGCGAAAGCGCACCGTCTTCGGCCCTCATGTGGTGACGTTGATCCACCGCCTTGACGAAGAAGTTGCAAACGAACCCGACAACGAACAGGCCCGCCATGATATACATGGTGGTGTTGTAGGCATCCGCTTTTGCCACATTATGGGTGACGTTGTATTCGCGGATGTAGTTCACCAGAACCGGACCGAAGATGCCGGCCGCCGACCAGGCGGTGAGCAGGAGCCCGTGGATGGCGCCGACATAGCGGGTGCCGAACATGTCGCGCAGATAGGCCGGCACCGTCGCGAAGCCGCCGCCATACATCGAGATGATGATACAGAAGCAAAGCACGAAACCGGCGACGCTGCCTGCAGCACCCGTCAGCGGCACCAGGCAGTAGAGGATGAAGCCCAGCACCATGAACACGAAATAGGTGTTCCTGCGTCCCAGATAGTCGGATGTCGTGGCCCAGGCGAAGCGGCCGCCCATGTTGAAAAGGCTCATCAACCCGACCAGACCGGCCGCTGCGATCGGCGTGATAAGGCCCGGGAACATTTCCTGGCTCATCGCCGAAGCCTGCCCCAGAACGCCGATGCCTGCCGTGGTGTTGACGCACAGGATTACCCAGATCAGCCAGAACTGCGGCGTCTTCAACGCGTCATAGACATAGACGTTGTTGCTGGAGATCAGCTTGTTGGATTTCGGCGCGACGTAGCCTTCCGGCTTCCAGTCGTCTGGCGGGACGCGCACGATGATCGACCCGATCACCATGAACACGAAATACACGACGCCCAGAATGATGAAGGTTTCCATCACCCCGATATGAATGTCGGTGGTGAACTTCCTCATCAGCCAGACCGATAGGGGCGAGGCGATGAACGCGCCGCCGCCAAAGCCCATGATGGCCATGCCGGTCGCCATTCCCGGACGGTCGGGGAACCATTTGATGAGCGTGGACACCGGCGAAATATAGCCGATGCCGAGTGCAATACCGCCCAGAACGCCATAGCCTAGATAGATCAGCCACAGCGCATGGAGATGGACACCGATTGCGGAAATCAAAAACCCGCCGGCCCAGCAGCAGGCGGCGGTGAACATGGCCTTGCGCGGGCCGCCTTCTTCCACCCAGCGGCCGAATACCGCTGACGAGACGCCGAGGAAGAAGATCGCCAGCGAAAATATCCAGCCGAGTTCGGTCAGTTTCCAGTCGTCAGGCGTGGATTCCGTTATCCCGACAAGTTTGGTCATCGGCAGATTGAACACGCTATACGCGTATGCCTGACCGATGCAAAGATGCACGCAAAGCGCTGCTGGCGGCACCATCCAACGACTGTAGCCGGGTCTGGCTACCGTGCGTGCGCGGCTGAACCAGCCCACGCCCCCCTGTGTCTGCGTTACCATTTTTCCTCCCGATGCAATGATTCATGATCATAAACAGGAGAACGATAAGCAATTAGATCGCATAACGATACAATAAATTCTGTTGTTTAATATATTAGATACAGGAATTTCGTCGGCATGAAAAAGCCGATGGACATCCATCGGCTTTTTCCTTGCAAGCATCAGACGCGTTTAATTATCTGATAAATATGTGTTTTGTCCGCTTATAGGTTAGCCGCCGTCACGGCACGTTTGGCCATGACCACGATCAGGTTGGCGCGGTAGTCGGCGGATGCGTGCATGTCGCTCATCAAGTCCGTTGCCGGCACTGTTACCCCTTCGAGAGCGTCCGAATCGAAATTCTTCGACAGCGCGGTCTCGATTTCCTTCGAACGGAATACCCCATCGTCGCCCGCACCGGTAATCGCCACGCGGACCTCCTTGTCCTTTGCAACGAACACACCGACGATGGCATAGCGGGAAGCCGGGTTGCGGAATTTTTCGTAGGCCGCCTTGGCCGGCGCGGTAAAAGAAACCGCCGTAACGATTTCGCCGTCCTTCAGCGCCGTCTCGAACAGCCCAGTGAAAAATTTGGCCGCCGCGATCTCGCGCTTGTTGGTGGTGATGGTAGCGCCAAGCGCCAGCATCGCCGCCGGATAGTCCGCCGCCGGATCGTTGTTGGCGATGGAACCGCCGATGGTGCCCTTGTGGCGCACCGCCGGGTCGCCGATCAGCGAGGCAAGATGCGCCAGCGCCGGGCACGCCTTCTTCAGTTTTTCGTCGGTGGCGACCTCGAAATGCGTGGTGCCCGCACCGATGGTCACCGACTTGCCCGATACTTTGACGCCCTTCAGTTCCTTGATCTGCGACAGATCGACCAGATCGGAAGGTGCTGCCAGCCGCGTTTTCATGGCCGGGATCAAGGTCATCCCGCCCGAAAGCGGCCTGGCGTCGCCGGTCTTGAGCAGTTTGACGGCTTCAGTGACCGAGGCGGCACGGTGATAATTGACGGAATACATGGTTCTGTCCTCCTCAGTTCTTTGCCGCGCGGATCGCCGCCCACACTTTTTGCGGTGTTGCCGGCATGGTGATCTCCTCGGTGCCGATGGCATCGGTGATGGCGTTGATGACCGCCGGCGGCGAACCGATGGCGCCCGCTTCGCCGCAACCCTTGAGGCCGAGCGGATTCGACGGCGACGGCGTGTTGGTTGTCGACACCTTGAACGACGGCAGGTCTTCGGCGCGCGGCATGGTGTAGTCCATGTAGCTTGCCGTCAGAAGTTGGCCGCTATCCGGGTCATAATTGGCCCCTTCCAGCAGCGCCTGGCCAATGCCCTGCGCCACGCCGCCATGCACCTGTCCCTCGACGATCATCGGGTTGATGATGTTGCCGAAATCGTCGGCCGCCACGAACTGGATGATATCGGTGTGGCCGGTTTCGGGATCGATCTCGACTTCGCAGATGTAGCAGCCGGCCGGGAAGGTGAAATTGGCCGGATCGTAGAAGGCGGTTTCCTTCAGGCCCGGTTCCATGCCGGCCGGCAGATTGTGCGCGGTATAGGCGGCAAGCGCCATCTGGAACCACGGCACCGACTTGTCCGTGCCGGCCACTTTCAACGCGCCATCCTCGATGACGATGTCGGCCTCGTCCGCTTCCATCAGATGCGCTGCGATCTTGCGCGCCTTGGCTTCGACCTTGTCCAGCGCCTTGACGATGGCCGACATGCCGACCGCACCAGAGCGCGAACCGTAGGTGCCCATGCCCATCTGTACCTTGTCGGTGTCGCCATGGACGATGGAAATGGAATCGAGCGGCACGGCAAGACGCTGCGCGACAAGTTGGGCGAACGTCGTTTCATGGCCCTGGCCGTGGCTGTGCGAACCGGTCAGCACTTCGATGGTGCCGACCGCGTTGACGCGCACTTCCGCCGATTCCCACAGGCCAACGCCAGCGCCGAGCGACCCAACAGCGGCCGACGGCGCGATGCCGCATGCTTCGATGTAGCAGGAAAAGCCGATGCCGCGCAGTTTGCCGGCTTTCTTCGCCTTGACTCGGCGCTTTTCGAAGCCGGCATAATCCGCCGTCTTCAGTGCCGCGTCGAGCGAAGCGCCGAAATCGCCCGCATCGTAGTTCATGATGACCGGCGTCTGGTGCGGGAAGGTGGTGATGAAGTTCTTGCGGCGAAGCTCGGCCGGCGACATGCCGAACTTGCGCGCCGACACTTCCAGAATGCGCTCGACGTTGAAGGCGGCCTCGGGTCGCCCTGCCCCGCGATAGGCATCCACGGGTGCTGTGTTGGTGTAGATCGCCTTCACATTGGCGTGGATCGCCGGGATATTATACTGCCCCGACAACAGCGTGGCGTAGAGATAGGTCGGGGTCGCGGACGAAAACAGCGACATGTAGGCGCCGAGATTGGCCTTGGTTTCCACCTTGAAGCCGAGGATATGGTGATCCTTGTCGAAGGCCATGGCGAGGTGGCTGTGATGGTCGCGGCCATGCGCGTCGGTGAGGAAGCTTTCGGTGCGGTCGGCCACCCATTTGACCGGTACGCCGGTCTTTTTCGACGCCCACAGGCAGACAATTTCCTCTGGGTAGATGTAGATTTTCGAACCAAAACCGCCGCCAACATCGGGCGCAATGACGCGCAGCTTGTTTTCCGGCGCGACATTGTAGAACGCACTCATGACGAGACGCGCCACATGCGGGTTCTGCGAGGTCGTCCAGCAGGTGTAATGGTCCTCGGCCTTGTCGTAGTGGCCAAGGGCTGCGCGCGGTTCCATGGCGTTGGGAACCAAACGGTTGTTGAGAATGTCCATTTCGACGACATGGGTCGCTTTCTTGAAAGCTGCGGCGGTCTCGTCCGCGTTGCCGATATCCCAGTCGAAGATCAGGTTGTTTTCGGCTTCCGGGTGGATTTGCGGCGCACCCTTGTCCATCGCCTTGGAAGCGTCGGTGACCGACTTCAATTCCTTGTAGGTGACTTCAACGGCTTCGGCCGCGTCGCGGGCCTGGCCCTTGGTGTCGGCGACCACGATCACGACCGCATCGCCGACATAGCGCACCTTGTCGAAGGCGAGCGGCGACCACGCGCCCATCTTCATCGGCGTGCCGTCCTTGGAATGGATCATCCAGCCGCAGATGAGGTTGCCGATGCCATCGGCCTTGATTTCCTTGCCGGTCAAGACGCCGATGACGCCCGGCATGGCTTGCGCCGCCTTGACGTCGATCTTCTTGATCTGCGCATGCGCGTAGGGGCTGCGCACGAAGGCCGCATGCTTCATGCCCGGCACCACCATGTCGTCGACATAGCGCCCCGCGCCGGTGATGAAACGCTTGTCTTCCTTGCGCGTGACCCGCGCGCCGATGCCCTCAATACCCATCAGAGTTCTCCTCCAGAATTCTAAGAAGCGAAAATAGCGAATGGCGAATAGTTTTTAGCGAATAGGGAAAAAGCTCTGGCGGATCGGGGTCGAATTTCCCCCTACTCGCTATTGGCTACTCCCTACCCGCTCGTTACGCCGCCTTCTTCGCCTTGCCCTTTGCCCCCTTGGCCATCGTCTTGGACGCGGCAAGGATGGCTTTCACGATATTGTGGTAGCCGGTACAGCGGCAGATATTGCCATCGAGTTCGGCTCGCACCGTCGCCTCGTCCAGCCCTTCGGGGTGGCGGCGGATCATATCGGTGGCGGTCATGATCATGCCCGGCGTGCAGAAGCCGCATTGCAACCCATGATGCTCCCTGAAGGCCGCTTGCACCGGGTGCAACTCGGCATCGCCGGCAAGCCCTTCGATGGTCAAAACGGTCGATCCCGATGCCTGCACCGCAAGCATGGTGCACGACTTGACGGCCTTGCCGTCGACATGGACGACGCAGGCTCCGCATTGCGAGGTGTCGCACCCGACATGTGTCCCGGTCAGCCCGAGATTCTCCCGTAAGAAATGAACCAGAAGCGTGCGGTCCTCGGCAACCCCGCTGATCTGCCTCCCGTTCACATTCAACGATACGTCCGACATGAAACCTCCCTGGGTGGTCAACCTTGGTATCCATCGCCGACGCCGTCCAACCCGGCGGCGTCACCGCTATTCATAACCCGCACAGCGCTTGAAAAATAGTCCTCTGGGTTTGACAAGATTCGAGAACACCGCCCGTTCGAAAACTATACCGTACTTTCGATTACGCCCGCGGCGAAATTGCGCCGCAGGGTCTGGAAGACGACCATATCCTTGCCATGCTCTTTCTGTCACCGATATTTTGCGCGGTCGGCGCAATAACCGGCGGCCTGTCGATACTGGTATGGATGCAAGCTCAACCGAAACTCCTAATCTTTTCTTCAAAACCGGAAACCGCCCGCCCTGATTGCAAGCCTCACAATGGCCGCCTTGCCTGCAAATGCAAATCGGTCGACTATGACCACAAGATGTCGGCACCATCGCCATCGGGGACGCGCCTTGAACAAACCGCTACTGCACAATTACTGGCGCTCCTCCACCTCCTACCGGGTGCGAATAGCACTCGAGATGAAGGGCATCGGCTACGAATATGTGCCGCATCATCTGCGCCATGGCGATCATCTCGACCCGGCCTATCTGGCGGTGAACCCGCAGGGGTTGGTGCCGGCCCTGATCTGGACGGACGGGGCACTGGTCACTCAATCGCTCGCAATCATCGAGTTTCTCGACGAGACGAAACCCGAGCCGCCGTTGCTGCCGGCCGACGCGCATGGTCGCGCGCGCGTCCGCATGCTGGCGCAGATGATCGCCTGCGATATTCATCCAGTGAACAATCTGCGCGTGCTGACCAGCCTGCGCACTCTGTTCGGCGCGGGCGACGACGACGTCGTCAACTGGTTCCGCCATTGGGTAAACGAAGGTTTCCAACCTCTTGAAAAGATATTGGCATTCTCGAGTGAGACGGGGAAATTTTGCCATGGCGATACGCCGGGGCTGGCGGATATCTGCCTTGCCGCGCAGGTGACCAACAACGCCCGCTTCCATGTCGACATGGAACCCTACCCGACCATTTCGCGCATCCATGCCGCTTGCATGGACCTGCCGGCGTTCCAGAAAGCCGCGCCGAAAAACCAGATCGATGCCGAATAGGCACGCAAACGCCAAGCACGCACAAGGATACCCATGAAAGCCGTTGTTTTCGAAAAGTTCGGCGAGATGCCGTCGATCAGGACCGTGCCGGACCCAAGACCCGTGCCGGAGGGCGTCGTCGTCAAGGTGGAGGCGACGGGCCTGTGCCGCTCCGACTGGCATGGCTGGATGGGGCACGATCCCGACATCCGCCTGCCGCATGTCCCAGGCCATGAACTAGCCGGAACCGTGGTGGCGGTAGGCCGGCAAGTGAGCCGCTGGAAGGCCGGCGACCGCGTCACCGTGCCCTTCGTCGGCGGCTGCGGCCGCTGCTTCGAATGCACCTCCGGCAACCATCAGGTCTGCGAGCACCAGTTCCAGCCGGGCTTTTCCGCCTGGGGTTCGTTCGCCGAATATGTCGCCATCGACTTCGCCGACACCAATCTCGTCGCGCTGCCCGAAGACATGGAATACGCCACCGCCGCCAGCCTTGGCTGCCGGTTCGTCACCTCGTTTCGCGCCATCGTCGACCAGGGACGCGTGACGCCGGGCGAATGGGTCGCGGTGCATGGCTGCGGAGGCGTCGGCCTGTCGGCCATCATGATCGCCAGCGCCATGGGCGCCAATGTCGTCGCCATCGACCTGACCGACGAAAAGCTGGACTTCGCCAAAAAGATCGGCGCGGTCGCCACCATCAACGCGGCGGCGACGCCGAACGTGGTCAAGGCCGTCAAGCAGATCACCAATGGCGGCGCGCATATGTCGATGGACGCGCTCGGCCATCCGACCACCTCGTTCAACTCGATCTCCAATTTGCGCCGGCGCGGGCGTCACGTGCAGGTCGGCCTCATGCTGGGCGACCACGCCAAGGCCGAGGTGCCGATGGCCAAGATCATCGCTTACGAGCTGGAAATCCGGGGCAGTCACGGCATGCAGGCATTCCGCTACCAGGCCATGATGGATATGATCCGCACCGGAAAACTGAAACCGGAACTGCTTGTCGGCAAGAAGTACACGCTCGATGAAGCGCCGGCCGCGCTGGCGGCGATGGGCGGATTCGACGGCATCGGCATCGGTGTGGTGACGCGATTTTGACGGGGCAATCGATGAGCATGGCGAAGCGGCGCGCGTGGTGGGGCGACTATCGGACCACGGAATACGCCTCGATCGACCCGGAACAGACGATTGCCGTGCTGCCGGTGGCGGCCATCGAGCAGCATGGCCCACATCTGCCGGTGTCCACCGACACCACGATCATGGGCGGCATGCTGGAGACGGTAATTTCGCGGCTTCCGGCCGATCTCGATATCCGTATCCTGCCGGTGCAGGCCATCGGCAAGTCCAACGAACATATCGAAGCGCCCGGCACGCTGACGCTGCCGCCGGCAACGCTGATCGAGGCATGGACGGAGCTTGGCCTGTCCGTTGCTCGCGCCGGCGTCAAAAAGATCGTCATCGTCAATTCGCATGGCGGCAACGAGGAAATCATGGGCATCGTGACGCGTGAACTGCGGGTGCGCGAAAAGATGCTGGCGGTGAAAACTGCCTGGCAGCGCTTCGGCCGGCTGGCCGGCCTCTATACCGATCTCGAGGATCGGCAGGGCATCCATGGTGGTGACGTGGAAACCTCGCTGATGCTGCACTTCCGCCCCGATCTGGTGGAGATGGGCAAGGCGCAGAACTTCGTCTCGAACGTAGCGCGCGCAGAAACCGAATTTGCCCTGCTACGCCAGACCGGCCCGCATGCCTTCGCCTGGCTGGCCGCTGACCTCAACCCGAACGGCGTGGTAGGTGACGCCTCTATCGCCACGGCAGAAAAGGGCCGGCTAACGGCGGAATTTCAGGCCGACGGGTTCATCACGCTGCTGAAGGACATGCGCAAGGCAAAGCTTGCCGACTGGCTTTCCTGATCACTCTTCGATTTCCAGCGCGAATGGCGTACCTTCGAAAGCGTCGGCGCCCCGGCCGATTGCCTTGATGGCGGCGATCATGCGGCCATCCCGGGCCAGAATGGCATCGGCAGTGGCGATCAGGCGCGGATTGGGCGTCGCCGAGGGCGAAAGCCAGCGCAGCGTCCGCGCCAATTCTTCCTCATCACGCGCGGGAACCAGTGCCGCCGCGATGATATAGGCCGAAGCGGTCGAACGGCTGATGCCGGCATAGCAATTCACGACCAGAGGCCGCGACCGGTCCCATGAGCGCGCGAATTCGAGCAGGCGGATCACATGCGCCTCACCCGGCAGGGTCATGCTGCCCTGCGCTTCGACAATGTCGTGCATGACCAGATGCAGGTGGTTCTCCGGTACAATCGATGCGGGTCGGGTCATTTCCATACCGGCGGAAAGCAGCGACAGAAGCCGGCCGGCACCGGTTTTCGATACTGTTTGATCGACCTTAGATAGTGGGCAAACATGGATCATGGCCGCATTCCCTTTGCGTGCTGATTGTCGAGCTCGCTTTGCCAGTCGGCAAGCGCTGCCTCCAGCCGCCCCCACTCTTCCTCATTGCCCGGCAGGCCAGCGCGAAGGACATTCGGGCGCTCGTCATAGTGGCGCAGCAGGATACCGCGCCTGCCGAGCGCGGCAAACAGGCCAGCCGCATCCGGATGCTCGATATAACGAAACAGCGACGTGCCGCCGGTAACCGGGACCGCGAAACGCGCAAAGAGCGAGTCGAGCCGCGCGGCCTGCAACTGCAGGGTCGCTCGCATCCCGTCTTGCCAATCACGGTCGCCAAGCGCTCGAATGCCGTATTCCAGCGCCGGCCCGGAAACCGCCCATGGCCCGAACTGCGTTTCAAGCCGCGCGACGGTCGCAGTGTCGGCGAACGCAAAGCCAAGCCGCACGCCCGCTAGGCCAAAGAATTTGCCGAAGGAGCGCAGCACCACGATGCCGCCCGGATCGACATCGCTGGCAAGGCTGTGGTCGCGCGGCCCGACATCCATGAACGCTTCGTCGACGACCAGCACGCCGCCCCTGGTGTGTAATTTCGCGGCAAGAGCCAAAAGCCGTTCGCGCTCGATGACGCGGCCGTCCGGGTTGTTTGGATTGACGATCACGGCGAGGTCGGCCTCGGCCAGCGTCTCGAAATCCTGAACCTCATGCACCGTGTGACCGGCGGTGGAAGCCGCCCGCGCATGCTCGGCATAGGTAGGCCCTAGCACCATCGCCTTGCCGGGCTTCACCAGCGAAGCGACCAGCGGCAACAGGATTTGCGTGCCGGGTGCCGCCATCCCGTTTTCTAGCGAAGGCGCGCCATAGGCCGTCGCCGCAACGGCCAGAAGCTCAGTCAGGCGCGCCTGTTCGGGCAGGCGCAAAAGGGCTGTGGCGGGCAGGTCGAAAAGCGGATAGGAGTGCGGATTGATCCCGGTCGACAGGTCGACGAACGGCTCCGGTGCATGTGGAAACAGCGCCCTCGCCCGGCCAAGGCTGCCGCCGTGATCAACCGTCGCCGTCTTTTTCAAAAAATCAGCCATTTTTCAGAAGATCCATGTTCGTCCTGATCGCTTTCCTGTCGCTGGCCGTCGAAATCCAACTGGGGTATCCGGCGTGGCTGTTTCGCGCCATTGGACACCCGGTCACATGGATCGGATGGCTGATATCCTGTCTCGACCGCGGGCTCAACCGCGCTACCGACACCGACCGCAAACGTCGCTTATCGGGCGCGTTCGCGCTCGCCATCCTCGTTCTCGTTCCGGCGGCAATCGCGTTCGGGCTGGAGGTGGTGCTGTGGCAGGTTCCGCTTGGCTTCGTCGTCACGGTACTTTTGGCAAGTTCGCTGTTGTCGCAGAAAAGCCTGGCCGAACACGTCAAGGCGGTCGCTGACGCGTTGGACCATGGCGGACTGGTTGCGGGCCGCAAGACCGTGTCGATGATCGTCGGGCGCGACCCGGAAAACCTCGATGAGGCGGGCGTCAGCCGCGCGGCGATCGAAAGCCTGGCCGAAAATTTCTCCGACGGCATCGTTGCGCCCGCCTTCTGGCTGGCAGTCGGCGGGCTGGCGGGTGGCGTCGCCTACAAGGCCGCCAACACCGCCGATTCCATGATCGGCCACCGCACGCCGCGCCACGAAGCTTTCGGCTGGGCGGCGGCGCGTTTTGACGACCTCATCAACCTGCCCGCTTCGCGGCTGACGGCGCTGCTCATCGTGCTGGGTGCGTTTTTTGTCGAAGGCGCCAGCGCGAAAAGCGCTTGGAGCGCGATATGGCGCGACGCCAAAAACCACCGCTCGCCCAATGCCGGTTGGCCAGAGTCGGCGATGGCCGGCGCATTGGGGCTGGCGCTGGCCGGGCCGCGCGTCTATGGCGGCGTTCTCGTCGATGACGTTTTCATGGGCGAAGGCGGCCGCCGGGAGGCTACCAGCGCGGATATAAGGCGCGCGCTGAAACTTTATTGGGCGGCCGACCTTCTGCTCGTCGCGCTATTCGGCATTCTGGCGCTGACCGTGATGCTTTAATGGCTGGCAGGCTCCCGCTTAAAACTCGATGCCCTGCTGGGCTTTCACGCCGGCGGAAAAATGGTGCTTGGTCGAGCCCATTTCGGTGACGAGATCGGCGGCCTCGACCAGCGCCGGCTTGGCGTTGCGGCCGGTAACCACGACATGCAGCCCGTCGCGCCGCGCCTTCAGCGCCGCTACCACCGTGTCGAGATCGAGATAATCGTAGCGCAGCGCGATGTTCATTTCGTCGAGGACGACAAGGCTGATCGACGGATCGGCCATCAATTCCAGCGCCTTGGCCCATGCGGCTTGCGCCGCCGCGATGTCGCGCTTCAGATCCTGCGTTTCCCAGGTAAAGCCCTCGCCCATCGTATGCCACGCTATCCTGTCGCCGAAAGCTGCGAAAGCATCCTTCTCGCCGGTGTGCCACGCCCCCTTGATGAACTGCACGACGCCGACGCGCTTGCCATAGCCGAGCATCCGCAGGGCCAGGCCGAACGCCGCCGTCGACTTGCCCTTGCCCGGCCCGGTATTGACGATCAGAAGGCCCTTTTCGACGGTCTTTTCGGCCACTTCGGCATCCTGCACCGCCTTGCGCTTGGCCATCTTGGCGCGGTGCTTTTCTTCGTCCTTCGGTTCGATAGCGGTCATGTCATTTCACCTTCAGCGGCAGGCCCGCCACCATCAGAATTACTGTGTCGGCAATCGCCGCGACCTGCTGGTTGAGACGCCCGGCGTCATCGCGAAAACGGCGCGCCAGCGCATTGTCGGGCACGATTCCCTGGCCGACTTCATTGGATACCACGAACCACGGTCCGAGCGGCTTTGCCAGACGTACCTCCAGCCGGGAACATTCGGCAGCCACATCGTGATCGGCCAGCATATGGTTGGTCAGCCACAAGGTCAGGCAATCGACCAGCACGGGTTGGCCCACCGGAACGGCACCCAACGCGCTGACCAGATCGAGCGGCGCCTCGGCGGTTGCCCAGCCATCGCCCCGCTGCGACCGGTGCATGGCGATGCGCTCCCGCATCTCGTCGTCGTAGGCGTCGGCCGTTGCGATATAGGCCCAGGGCGCCGCATGGCGGGTCGTCAGCATTTCTCCGTGCCGGCTCTTGCCTGAGCGCGCGCCGCCGATAATGAAGGTCAGTCCCGGCTCAACCAAGGCAACCACCGTTCGTCGTCAATTCACCTCTCCATCGAAGCACGCACAACTATAGAAAAGCTGCCGCACGCGACAACCTCGGAAAGCGATCAAGCCGTCAAAGCGATTTGGGCAGGTAGCGCCACACGATCGCCGCGCAGACCGCCATCAGGATACCCAGCGTCGCAAACACCGACCCCATACCGAAAAAGGCGAGCACGATCGAGTAGATCATTGGCGGGGTCAGTTCGGAAAAGTCCAGATAGGTTCGATAGACCGCAGCCATTTGTGCACGTTCATAGGGATGCACCGCGCGCATGAAGACGGTTGAACCCAGCGCATCGATGGCAATGGTAAAGAGCGATCCGACAAGCAGGAACGCAGCGGTAAGCAGAGGCACGGTCTCGCCGATGACGCCTGCCGCCAGCAGCATCGCCGACATTGCGAGGAAAGCACCCGTGATGACGCGCCGGGCGCCAAAACGCTTTCCCGCCCTGCCCCAGAAGATCGCCGTGAACAACAGCCCGTTCGCCGCAGAGACGAGCAGCCCGCCGGCAATCGCGCCCTGTCCGGTAATGACCATGAACAGCGGCCCGTAGACGAAGAAGGTCGTCCAGAAGCAGGAGCGTCCGAAGGCGATGATCCAGGCAAGCCGAAGCCGTGGTTGAGAAACGAACCGGCCGATATTGGCCAGGGGATTGATGGCCCGGCTCTTGCCGGCGGCAATCATCGGATTGTCGCCAAGCCGATAGAACCAGAATAGGCCCAGGAGAAACAGGGCGAACACGGCTACGGCTCCATGCGCCGCATACACGCCGAAATGCGTGTAGAGGAAGATGCCCAGCGTCGGACCACCGGTCCAGGCTACCATCGACCACGCCATGCGCAGCGATTCGGAGCGCATGAAGTCGGTCTTGCGGATATGGTCCATGATGTAGAGGTTGAGGGTAATGGACAGCGCGCTGGCGCCCATGACCCGGCACAGCATGCCGAGCGCCTGGCCGGCAAGCGTATGCGTGAAGAAGAACAGCGAGCCGATAGCCAGAAGGCAGGCGCCCGCCGTATAGACCCAGCGCCGCGCGAAGCGGTGAATGAGCATCGGCATGAACAGGGTTGCCGAAAGACCGATCAGCGAAACGACCGTGTAGAGCATCGAAACCGTCTGCTCGTTACGCAGGATCTCATAAGCCTGGATCGGGATGACGCTGGACACGGTGGCGCGAGCGAACGACTCAACCGTATAAAGGGATGCAAATGTGCGCGCGCCGGCCTGCCGCACGGAAGTAAGCCAGATCGGATGGCGGACGTGGGTGCCCATGAAAACCTGCTACCCTCGGCAAGGCGATCGCAGCCGCAGATGTGCCGCATCGATAGATTCGTCAGTAGCAGGAAATCGACCTACCGAAGTCAAAATGCGATACCGGCTAACGGCTTCTCCTTGCTGGCCCAACTATCTGTCGGAAATCTCCAAATACGAGATACGGCCCGAAGGATTTCCATTCTTGCGCGCTGCTCAAGCGTGATATTCGTCACCCATTCGAAACAGTCAGGGTTTTCCTAAATCTCCATGAGTACCGGCGCACCTTCGCTCCCCCGTTCAAAACGAATCGCCTTGATCGATGTGATGCGGGGCGTCGCCCTGCTTGCCATGGCAAGCTATCATTTCACCTGGGACCTCGAATTCTTCGGCTATGCGGAACCGGGGCTTACCGCGTTCGGCGGCTGGAAGGTCTATGCCCGCTGCATCGCTTCGAGCTTCCTTTTCCTGGTCGGCGTCAGCCTTGTGCTGGCGCATGGTCGCGGCATTCGCTGGAAGGGCTTTTGGAAACGCCTTGCGATGGTGGCGGCGGCGGCATTGGCGATTACTGCGGTTACGTTCTATGCGTTTCGCGACGGCTTCATCTTCTTCGGCATCCTGCACCAAATCGCGCTGGCAAGCGTGCTCGGCCTCGCCTTCCTGCGGCTGCCGGCGCTCGTCACCATGCTGGTTGCGGCGGCTGCCGTTGCCGCTCCCCTTTATCTGCGCGCGCCTGTTTTCGATCATCCGGCGCTATGGTGGGTCGGCTTGTCGACGGTTAATCCGCGCTCGAACGATTATGTGCCGTTGCTTCCATGGTTCGGCGCGGTGCTGGCTGGCATCGCGGTTGCAAAACTGGCGACGAGTTCGGGCCTGCTCGCCCGACTGGCGGAAATCCCGCTCCCGCGATGGCTGAACCCGCTCGTGCTGATTGGACGCCACAGCCTTGCTTTCTATCTCGTCCATCAACCTGTTTTGATCGCCTGCATCTGGGCATTTTCGCAAATCATGCCCGCCCATGTCGAAACCAGCCAGGCAGTCTTCCTCAAAGTGTGCCAGACTTCCTGCGAGGAAACCCGCGACTCCCGGTTTTGCGTCGCCTATTGCGGATGCATGCTGGCGGAACTGGAGGGCGGCGATATGCTCAATCGCCTCGACCGCGGCGACCAAAGCCCGCAGTTAAAGGCGCGCGTGAGTGAGCTTGCCGGCATGTGCACGGCCAGGACCGACGATGCGGGGGGAGAAATGCAGTGACCCAAAACCATGGAAATGCCGGCTTCGTGCCGTGGCCGCCGCTGATCTATCTTGGCGCGATCGCTGCCAGCATCGGACTTGGCCTGGCATACCCCCTGCCCTGGATCGGCGGCCTGCTTGGAGATCTGCTTTTCGCAATCGGCTGGCTGGTGCTGTTGGCGGTGATCGCCCTGTGGTTCAGCGCCATACGCACTATGATACGGGCAAAGACGACGCTCAATCCGAACGGCACGCCCGAGCATCTGATAACGACCGGGCCATTTTCGGTTTCGCGCAATCCCATCTATCTGGCGAACACGCTGTTGCTCATCGGCATCGGGCTGGTTGGCGGCATGGCGTGGTTCCTGCTGCTGGCATTCGCAGCCGCTTTCGCGACATCGAGGCTCACAATCCGGCGCGAGGAGCAAATTCTGGTCGACAAATTCGGCAAGCGATATCGGGAGTACGCCAAAAGGGTCCGACGCTGGGTCTAGGGAAGGCTGTCAGGAGGCTGCCCGACCGTTTACAATGTGCTGTTTGTCCCGCGCGATATTGCGCCAAGCATCCGCGCCAGCGTTGCGTCCCTTCGCACAAAGTGGTGATGAATGGCCGCGCCTGCGTGGGCAAGCGCCAGAAGCCCGGCGCCATAGGCGAGCAGCGCGTGCGCGCTCGACCAGAAAGCTTCCGCAGCGTCCGATCTCGCCAACGGCAAGTCGGGCACCACCACGATGTCGAAGACGAAGCTCGGAATTCGCAACGGCGATGTCGAGGCGATCGCCCAGCCGGTAAGCGGCACGATGACAGTCAATGCCAGAAGCATGATATGGGCGAGCCGAGCCGCCACCACCTCCCATTGCGGCATGCCGGGCACGGGCCGCGGGCGAATGCCTGACAAGGCCAGGATGGCCCGCGACAGCGCGAGCACGAGGATCAGGAAGCCGAACGACTTATGCCATTGGTAGAGGTCGAATTGCAGCCGAGGACGGCTGGCCACCGCCTGCGTGAGATAGCCGAGCGCGATCTGCCCGAAAAACAGCAGCGCAATGCTCCAATGAAAGGCGATGGCCGCCATTCCGTATGAATCGTGCGTGTTACGCAGTTTCACTGCATCTCACCCCAGTTGCTTGTATGCCTGGGTGGCGATTTCCTGCAGCCGCTGGCGCGGCAGATCACCGACCAGGGCGCAGCTGATCGTTTCGTCCGTCCAGAAGAACGCTTCGAGCCGGTCAAAACTGGCGTAGCGGAACGAGGTTTCACGGCCTTCTTTCGCCGGAATGACGTACAGCGTCACCCGGTGGCCGGTATCGTCCTCATACATGAACTGCGCCGCGGGGCCATCCGTCGCCGGCAGCAGCCGGCCACCGACCAGCGTCAGGCCGTCGGCCCGGAGGTCGGGGATGGTAAGGGTGCGATCCAGGCGCTTGGAAAGCCAAGCCTGCAAATGGTCCTTCTGCCCCCCCCATACTTCCACGGGATGGACGACCTCGCCGGAATATACCCGGTGCGCCTCCATCGCCTCATCGACCAGGGCGATTTGGGCCGGCGCTGCCGGCGCGAAAAAGTCGCGCCCATACCAACCGGCAGCCGTTCCAACGGCGAGCAGGAGAACGGCCGCAGCCGCCATCCGGCTCCAGCGCCCGGTTCTGATCCGGCTCTCCCGCTCGATGCGATAGACATTCAACCGGGCGGGCACCGGCTCTGCGGCAACATGGCCATAAAGCGCATGCAGGGTTTCGTTCTGCCGCCTCCAACCGTCTATATCTTCGGCTGCAAGGGGGTTTTCTGCGAGATAGGCCTCAATTGCGGCACGCGCCGGCCCATCCAGCGCGCCGTCGGCGTAGGCGTGCAGGTCGTGCTCGGTAATCTTGCGCTCCCCGGAAATCATTTCACGGACCTCAATTTCGGCACTCCAGTCTCGGTCAGGAGCCGCAGCGTGGCACGGGCGCGGGCCAGCCGCGACATGAGCGTGCCGACAGGGATGGAAAGCGCTGCGGCAGCCTCGGCATAGCTCATCTCCTCGACGGCAACGAGCAACAGAACATCGCGGTGCTCCAGCGACATTGCCTGCATGGCACGCGCCGTCTCGGCCAGCGCCAGCCGTGCCGGCTGCACGTCAAGGCCCGCCGGTTCGCCCCCCGGCAGGCCTTCGATGGGCAGAGCGGATGGTGCGCGTCGTGACTTTCGAAGGTCGTTACGGTGCACATTAAGGAGAATCCTGAACATCCACGAACGCACGGAGCCTGTAGGCCGCCACAGACCGCGTTTGCGGATTGCCCGCTCCAGGCAGTCCTGGACGAGATCGTCGGCACGATCGGGATCGTGGGTAAGAGCGCGCGCATAGCGTCTCAGCGCCGGCACGCATTCCTCGATCTCGTCCATCACCTGCGACATCAGTTACTCTTTGGCGACGTGCCAAACTCCGCCAACGCCGTCGCCGGTGACGTCTCCCGGCTTCTTGTCGTTTTGCCAGAGGTAAAGGGGCTGGCCATCATAGGCCCATTGCTTGCTGCCGTCTTTACGATCGGCCAGTGTGTACTTTCCGTCCACTGCCGCGCCCGCCGCCGCCGCCAATGGCGGCCATTTCTGCGCGCACGCATCGTAGCAGTTCGACGTGCCGCCCGCATCCTTGTCGAATGTGTAGAGCGTCATGCCCTTGTCGTTGGTGAGAACCTCGCCCTTGGCGGTGTCCATCGACTTGATGGCGCCGCTGGCATAGTCGTCCGCATAGGCAAGAGGCATTGCGACCGCCATCGCGGCGGCAGCCAACAGGAGAGAACGCATCATCTGAAAACCCTCTTCTTTGCTTTTTTGAACGAACGGGTCTTCCGCTCGTAGTCAAAGAACACCGCCAGGCCGCGAATATTCCCGGTGGCGCAAAATTCTCGTCGGAACGGCATTATTTCCGCATTCCGTTGAGAACCATGTCGAAGCGGGCAATATTGGAATAGATCGGCGTGCCGACATCCATGCCGTAGGGCGAGCGCATCATGTCGCCCACGACATGGAAGGCGACCATCCGTCCCTGTTGCCTGATCAGGGTAGCCTCGAACGTTTCCCGCCGGGTGATGCCCCGCGCCGTCAGCATGCCTTCGATGACCGCATGGTCCGAGCCTTGCTGATGTATGGCCGTCGAGCGGAAAGCGATGACCGGATAGGCGGCCACATCGAACACGGCAGAAGAGCGCAGGAAATCCTCGACCCGTGGCTGCCCTGTCGCGACGCTTTCGGGTTGAAGCGAGAATTTCACGCTCGAACGGGCAATGTCGTCCGGATGCAGGTCGAACGTGCCCGAAAAGCGCGAAAACACACCGTCTATGCCGCCTCCGCCAATCTGGGCGACCGAGAAGGCGATACGCGAGGACGGGTCGATCACGTAGCGGCCGTGAAGGGTCGACAAGGTGTCGGCCTGTGCTGGAACGACGGCGAAAAGCGACAGAAGGCTGATTGAAAGCAGTGTCCTGAGCATCGGGATATCCTTCCACAGTCGCTCATCAAGCGGCGACCCTGAAGAGGAAAACACCCCGCAAGCGACGATAATCCATGAGCAGGTAGCGATATTTCCCACGCGGCGGATGTGCCGGATATGGATCAGGTCACTTCAACGCCTTTCGGTCACTGAAAAACGCTCTCCATGGGTCATCATCGGATAGCCGGTTTAGCGTTGTTTTGTCGCCGATCGGAAAAGCGTTGGGCGGCAGGCCATTCTCGATCTCTTCCCAGGTCACGGGCATCGACACCGTCGCGCCCTTCTTCGCACGCGAGGAATAAGGTGCCACCGTGGTCGATCCACGGCCATTGCGCAGATAGTCGATGAAGATTTTTCCGACACGCGCCTTCTTCGACAGGGTTGCGGTATAGCGGCCCGGCTCGGCCTGCTCCATGGCACGGGCGAAGTCGTGGGAGAACGTCTTGACCGCCTCCCATTTCGCCGCCGGTTTCAGCGGCACCACGACATGGTAACCCTTGCCGCCGGAGGTCTTGACGAAGGTCGGCAAGGACATTTCCTCGAGCTTCGCGCGGATTTCAAGCGCGGCCTGCCGTACCTTATCCACCGCCACGCCCTCGTCGGGGTCAAGGTCGAAGACGATCTGGTCGGGCGTGTCGATTGCGTCAATCATACAGCCCCAGATATGGATTTCCACCACGCCCATCTGAACGAGCGCGGCGATGCCGTCGAAATCCTTCACGTAGAGGATTTCCTCATCGTCCTCGGGGTCTTTCGATGTGAAGATCTTTTCGTTCATGCCGGCCGAGGCGTGTTTCTGGAAGAAGCGCTGCCCATCGACGCCGTCAGGTGCGCGCACCAGCGCCAGTGGCCGATTGACGACGAATTTTTCCATGCGTGGCCAGACCAGAGCGTAGTGGTCCAGCAAATCTCGTTTCGATATCTTTTCGTCGGGCCAGAGCAGCTTGTCTGGATGGGTGAGCTTCACGGACGTCGAGACGGCGCTTGCTGCGTCATCGGCCGCCTCGACTTTCGTGGATTCCGGTTTTTCCTGCACGACATCCTCCGCAGGCTTGTCCTCGCGTAGCCCCTGATAGGAGGCATGGCGGATTATACGGTCCGCTGTCCATGAACGGAACTCCACCTCTGCAACCAGTTCCGGCGCGACCCAAACGAGACCCTTGTCCCCCGGCACCTTCGCATCGAACGGCGACTTTTCCACCTGGCGGGCGTCCAGTTTCTTCTTCAGATCGTCGGCGGCCTTCGTCGAAAAGCCGGTGCCGACGCGGCCGGCGTATTTCAGCTTGCCGTCCTCGTGAAAGCCGACCAGCAGCGAGCGCAGGCCGCGTCCGGTCTTTTCGGAGGGCAGGTAGCCGCCGATGACAAACTCCTGGCGCAGGGTGCACTTCGCCTTGATCCAGGCGCCGGTGCGGCCGGACCGGTAGGGCGCGTCGGCGCGCTTCGACACGACACCTTCCAGCCCCATGCGGCAGGCATGCTTGAGCATCATCCTGCCCGGCTCGACGAAATGGTGGGAGAAGCGCACCGGGCCGTCATCGTCGAGCGGCTCCACGAGCGCGCGCAGGCGCTCCTTGCGCTCGACCAGTGGTTTGGAGCGCAAATCCTCACCGTCCAACCGCAACAGATCGAAGACGTAATAGACCATGCGGTCGCTGCGATCGGCGGAAAGATCAGCCTGCAGAGCAGAGAAGGACGAGACGCCGTCGTCGGCCAGCACGACGATCTCGCCGTCGAGAATTGCGTCGGAGCATTTCAGTGCGCCAAGCGCCGTCGGGATTTCCGCGCCGAAGCGCCCGGTCCAGTCCAGCCCGGTGCGGGTGAGCAGACGGATTTCCGTCCCGGCGATCCCCGCCTGCATGCGGTAGCCGTCGAATTTCACCTCGTGCAGCCATTCCTTGCCCGAAGGCGCGTCGCGTTCAAGCGTCGCCAGCGCCGGCTCGATGAAGTCGAGCTTCGCCGCCGCCTCGCGTCGCGCCCTGGCCGTTGCCGGCTTGTTGGAATGCCAGACCTTCGGCTTCTCGCCCTTCGCGCTCTTTCCCTTGCCGACCTCCTCGACGGTGAGGCCGGATTTCACGGACTCCGGCCGCTCATTGAGAATATCCTCGCCAGGATGGGCCGCTGCATCGTCGGACTTGATGAGCAGCCAGTTGTCCTTCTTCTCGCCTAGCCGCGGTTTCAGCCGCACCAGATGCCACTTGCCGGTCAGTTTCTCGCCGTGCAATTCGAAGTCGAGATGGCCCTTCTTCATGCCGGCTGCCGGGTCGTGTTCGGGCGTCCAGGTGCCCTCGTCCCAGACGATCACCGAACCGCCGCCATACTCGCCCTTCGGGATCGTGCCTTCGAACGGCGCATAGTCGATCGGATGGTCCTCGACATGAACGGCAAGCCGCTTCTCGCTCGGGTCGAGGCTGGGACCGCGCGTGACGGCCCAACTCCACAATACGCCACCATGTTCCAGCCTCAGATCATAGTGCAGGCGAGTTGCGGCATGCTTGTGGACAACGAAGATGCCACCCCCGGCCGTCTTCACCTTGCGGCGCGGCTGCTTTCCCGACGGCTCCGCGGTTTTCGAGAAATCGCGCTTGGCGCGGTATTGTTCGAGCGGCATGGTTGCCATCGGTCATGCCGACTTTCGCTTCGATGGCTTCTTCGCTTTTGGTGCCGGCTCGCCGTCCTTGTCGGCAGCAAGACTCTTCTTCAAAGCGTCGAACAGATTGACGACATTGGAAGGTTTGGCTGCCATCTTGGCCTTCGGCGCTTTACGCCCGGCCTTCTTGGCCCGGATCAATTCGATCAGCGCTTCCTCGTATTTGTCATCGAATTCCGAGGGGTCGAATTTCGTCGCCTTCTTGTCGATGATGTGCTCGGCAAGTTCGATCATCTCCTTGTCGGTCTTCACCGTCTTGATCTCGTCGAAGACGGTGTCCGGCTGGCGCACGGTGCTGTCATAGCGCAGCGTGGTCAACACCATGCCCTTGCCGAGTGGCTCGATGACCACGGGGCGCTCCCGGCGGTAGAGCACGATGCGGGCGAGACCGGCCTTCTTCTTTGCGGCCATCGCCTCGCGGATGACGGAGAAGGCATCTTCCGAAACCTTGTCGGCCGGGGCGAGATAGTAGGGCGTATCGAGATAGATTTGCTGGATGGACGCCTTGTCGACAAAGCCGTCGAGAGCAAGCATGTTTGAAGATTCGATCCGCACGGCATCGATGTCGTCTTCCTCGATCCGGACGTATCCACCGTCCTCGACCTCGTAGCCCTTGACCTCGTCTTCGCTTTCAACTGGCTTGCCCGTTTCGGCATCGACATAGATGCGTTTCACACGGTTGCCGGTATCTCTATTGAGGATATTGAAGGAAACCTTCTCGGCGTGGGTAACAACATTGGTCAATTCGACCGCGCAGGTGACCAGAGACAGTTTGAGGTATCCCTTCCAGGCTGGGCGTGGTGCCATGACGAACTCCTTCGACGCGCTCGATTGAAGGAACGGCGCCGAAGCGCTGCGGTTCCACCCCATGTTAATTGCGCCGAATCAGATCCGGGACTGGCAACAGTCCGGGCGGTGTCGGCTGCCAAGGGTCCGGGAGCGGGCGCTGATGGGCGACGGCAGGCCAGGGTTGGTTCCGGCACATGCTGAGGCTGGACCTGTGCTATGCTGATCCGATGAAGGCAGTTCAGATTGGAGTTCTCATCGCGGCGTTCGCCATGACCGGTTGCGCCTCAATGGGCGCGCAGACCCCCGAAACGCCCTGCGCGACCCTCAATCGTGAAATGGGTGACAAGGCCAAGGACATTAGCGCCATCGCCGTCAGCCGTGGCAACGTCGACGCTGTCAATGTTCCATTTTGGGTGCCTGGCGGCGCCAAGGCGGTTTCGGTGATCACAAACCGACAGACGACGAAGATCGAGAAACTGCAAGCCGAACAAGCCCAGATGTACGCTGCCAGAGAGAACCGCTGCCGATCAATCGAATGACCGGCGCATAAGCCGAACAAAGGCTTTGTCAGCCGCCAACGCGACATGGCTTTCGCCGCGCCGCCTACATTTCTCTTAAGTGCTTGATTTTGTTTGGCTGGGGAACCTGGAGTTTAAGCGGAGCTCATTTTCAACCATGCTAAATTATTGAAATCTCTAAAAGTTATTGTGATTCATAGGGTTAGTGTTACAAGGGGTGCTAACGAAAGGTGCTAATGTTTGGCATCGGGTTCGAGGCATTCCAATGGCAAAACTCCACCGTCGCGGCGCAGTTTATTACGCGCTAATTCACGTCCCGACCGATCTAATCGACGCCATGGGCGGCAAGAAACAGGTATGGGTTTCGCTCAAGACGAAGGACTACACCGACGCCAAGCGCTGCAATGCAGCGGTGCAGGATCAATGGATAGGCACCTTTGATGACATCCGCCGCCGTCGCGACTTAACCGACGCAGACATTCAAAGCGCGGTATGGGACCACTACAACACAAAGGTCGAGGACGGCGACCAAGAGCGCGCCAGCCGACCGACGCCCGGCGCGATCATAGCAGCGGAGGAAAAGGCGACGTTAGACGCAACCCGTGCAGGCGGTTTCGTTGCCACCGTCAACGCCATGGCGGATTATGAAATCCTTGCAAACAAGGCGGATTGGGCGGCGCGCCGTCGCACCGCGCGATTAAACCGTCTTCGCGCCGATCTAGCTTCCGGCGACACTCGCTTGATCGAGATCGAGGCCAACGGCTTTCTAACCAAGCAGGGATTCAAGCTCGACCGCAACGACGTCCGGTATCGTGACTTGTGCCTCAAGCTTATGCGCGCCGATATAGAACAACTTGAGCGCTACGCGGAGCGCGACCGTGGCGACTACACCGGCAAGCCACAAGATCCGATCATCGTGGAACCGAAGGACCGCCCGGAACCTATCGGCGCGACCGGCGAAGGCATCATGCAGCTTTTCGCCAAGTATGAAGCGGAGAATCCGAACAGCATCCGGCCCGAAACTTTCTGGCAGGCCCGTCGCGATGTCCAGCACTTTGCCGATTTTGTCGGCCCACGTGTCCGGGCGACCAAGATCGACAAACGCATGGTTCGTGAATGGAAAGAAGTTCTCGCCGAATGGCCGGTGAAGGCGACCGAAACAACCGTATTCAAGGGTTTGGGCATTCAAGAGGTTGTCGCCAAAAACAAAACCTTGGCAGCGCCTAAGCCCACCCTCACCCGCAACACCATCCGGCGCTACCTTGCCGGGCTCGGCGGCTTCTGCCGGTGGCTCGCATTGAATGACTACCTCACCGCCAACCCTGTCACCGACATGCTGCCGAAGAAAAACGGCCCCGCAAACGAGCGCGATACCTTCAGCGATGAAGCCTTAACTGCCCTTTTCACGTCGCCACTATTCACGACATGTAAAAGCGAGGAATGGCGCGACCTCGACAAACCTGGCAATGTCGCCGTGCGTGATCATCGTTTCTGGATTCCGCTTATCATGCTCTATTCCGGCGCGCGACCTGCAGAGATCGCGCAGCTTGCCATTTCAGATGTTCGGCAGGAACACGACATCTGGATTATGGATATCAACGACGAAGGCGAGAACAAGCGAACCAAAAATCAAAATTCCAAGCGCATTGTGCCGGTTCATCCGGAATTGATCGCTTTCGGTTTCGTGAAGCATTGCCAGGGTCAAGCCGCTGCCGGCGAAAAGCAGGTATTCCCTGAGGTCGAGATACCGAAGGAAGGCCAGATCGCCGCCCAATTCTCCCGCGAGTTTAATCGATATTTGGCAGACGTTGGCGTTAAGACCGGCAAGGGCATCGTTACCTATAGCCTTCGCCATACTGTCGTTGACCAGCTACGGCTAGGTTTTATGGACAATGAGATTGAGGCAATCGTCGGCCATGAAAAGCAGACACAGACTAGCAAATACGGCAAACGGCAGGAAGGAACCATCAAGCGCCGGGCTGAAATTGTGAACTCGATTGCATATCCCGGCTTGACGCTCGCCCATCTCAAATAGATAGGCGCAACCGGAGAGCCCGCCCACGTCGATCAAATCGACCAATAGCGCGAGCTACTTCACATCGTCGGCCATGATGTCGCTCGGATCATCGAACAGGCCCTCGGAACAAAACGGAAATCGAACCGCCAAGACATCGGCGGCAGCTCAGTATCACCTCTTTACGTTACCCCGCTCCGTCAGTTGCGATCAGAGCATCGTTGATCACTTCCGCTAGATCACTTCCAACCCGTTGAAATCCCAAGAGGCGCGCAACAGCGCGGATTAGATCTTCGAGTGGCATATCACCGCTTTCAGAACGGATGCGCTGTGCCGCGGCGGTTATTTCTATGGGTGAAAGATAGGCTGCCTTCAGCAGACTGCCGGTTTCGGCGCTGCGGTCCCTGACCGGTGGATTTTGGGTTTGCTCTTCGGTCAACAGGAACGGTCCCGTCTGTCTGAGTATGCCGCCTCTCTGGACGGCAAGACGGGCGGCGAGTCCAGCGGCGTCGACAATACGATTGCCGGCACGAGTTTTACCGAAAGCCGACGTTATACGTCGTGCCACCTCGTCGATATGGATCGGCCCCTCGATCTCGACGATTTTCACGACGAGGTCAGCAAGCTGGGCAACAGGAGCCTCATGGGGCTCGAGGTTGGATTTCACGGAAAGCTCGGCGCGGACATAGGCCGGTGCCGACAAGGTAAGATGATCGATTTCGACCGTTTCCCCGGCCGCCTCCTGCACCAAAGGCGCCGGCCGGAAAACGCCGTGATTTGCACCACGCACGCGAATGCCGTCCTCGGTCGCCAGCCGTGCCTGATCCAGTGCCCCGGCCAGCCGTTGAATCTCGCGGGCTCGATGATGGAACCAGTCGGTGCTCCAGATGCGATGGAAACACCAGCCAAGGTTCTCCAGGACATCCTGGCGCAATCGGTCACGCTCACGCGCCCAGAGCGCTGCATGGTAGGCGGCGCCATCGCATTCCACCGCCAATAGATATTGACCTGGACGATCTGGATGTCGCACGCCAAGGTCGATCCGGAACCCTGCCGTCCCGACCTGTGGATCGGCCAGATAGCCGAGAGAGCGAATTGCGGCGGCTACGTCCTCCTCGAACGGACTGTCGGCGTCGAGGCCGGTTGCCGTGCGCTCCTCCATGATTCCGGTCTTGGCAAAGTCGAGAAAGCGTTTCAAAACCCGTGGGCCGTCGCGCTTGCTTCTCGCCGGGTCGATAGCGCCTGGGTCGAATGAGGCGAAAATCTCGCAGCGAACTCTCGCACGGGAGAAGAGGACATTTAACCGCCGTTCGCCACCTTCGCCATTCACCGGTCCGAAAGACGTCGAAGCGAGCGGCCCGTTTGGCTCTTGGGGTCCGTAACCCACCGAGATCAGGATGACATCGCGCTCGTCACCCTGCACATTCTCGATATTCTTTACGAACACATCCTCATGTCGTCCTTCGCGCAGGAAACCGTCCAGCACTGGGTCCTGGCGGCGTTCGAGTTCGAGAAGTTCGGTGAGCATGTCGGCCTGAGCCTTTGAGAAGGCGACGACCCCGAGCGACAGGTCTGGCCATGCTCGAGCGTGATTAGCCATCTCCCGCACTACGGCCTGCGCCTCGATCCGGTTTGTGCCCTGGCGGCCGAGCCCACTGCCGCCGCGTGCATATACGCCGGGAACGCGGCGAAACTTCAGCCCGTAGTCCTCATCGAGTTGCAGCGGGGATGGCGGCAGCACCAGTTCGTCTCGGTAAAACTCGGCGTTCGACACCCGGATCAGGGATGGATCGCGTGAGCGGTAGTGCCATTCCAGCATCCGCGACCGAAGACCGCGCGCCTCACATAACGAAAGGATGCTTTCCATGTCGGCCGCTGTGGCGCCGATCGGGGCATCCTCATCCTCGTCTTCAATATCTTCAACGTCATCGACCAAACGGTCAAAGAATGAGGTTGGGGGTAGCTGCTTCTGATCGCCCACCACGACGATCTGGCGGGCACGAGCAACGACACCCAAGGCATCCTCCGGCCGGATCTGGGACGCTTCGTCAATCACCAGGAGATCGAAGGTCACGGTGTCGGGCGGCAGGAATTGGGCCACCGAAATCGGGCTCATCAGTATTACGGGCTTGATGCGCTGCACCATGCTGCCTGCATTCTTCATCACCCAACGGATTGACTTATGGCCGCGCTTGCGTCCGATCTCGCCGCGGATGACCCCCATTTGACCCATCGTGCCGCGCGGCATCTGCTCGAAATGGCGGGACAGGATCAAGGTCTTGGCTGTTTCGATCCGGTCCTTCTCCAGCTTGCGGAACAGATTTACGAGGTCATGCCGATCAAGCTGAGGAAGCTTGTTCAGTTCGGGTCGTTCAGCGCGTGCCGCGTTCCAGCGCGCTTCGGCACAAGCATAGGAAAATTCGCGTTCGGCCTCATTGGGTTCAAGGTGTCCCGCATCCACTGCATCGATGACGCCCCCGGCTCCGTTGCTTGTCGCCGTAACGACGCTGCGAGCGAGCGAGGCCCAATCACCATAGCGTCCAGTGTCGGCGGCCATCTGTGCAAAGGCTGCCATCAGTTCGGATAGTGGTGTCGTATCGAGCGCGTCCCCAATTTCTGCCTGCGCCAGATCGAGCTGCAACCGAGTGATCGGTGCCGCCGCGCCGACGCGGCAGACCTGAACGCGTGCCTCAAGGTCGCGCGCTGTGTTACGCGGATCCGGAAATGCGGCAAGCGCTTCCGAAACGTGAGTTGCTTCAGCAAAGGCGCCGGAGCGCCTGACCTCCGTCAACCATTCGCTGACGGCAAGCAGGGCTGCGAAGGGCGTTCGCTCACCGCGCCACTCTGCGCCAAGGGTCGTCTGCAGCCAGCCTTCTTCTTCGGCAAGTCGTTTGCGTCGATCCTGGACTTCCGCCAGTTCGTCCAGCAGCGCCAGGCGTTCTGCGGGTGCTTTAGGCAGCGGGCCGGATAGGAGACCCGTCAATTCGCCTGATGCCCGGCGATAGGGGCCGAACAGCCGAGCCAGGAAAGAGCTCTGGCCGCGTGCGATTGCGTGCCGCATCGCGCCCAGACTGGCATTCCAAGCCGGTGTTGCAAACTTTCCGTTCGCGGCAGCTTGAGCTGCCATCCAGTCCGCCCCAGCCTGTAGCGCCTCGCGTTGTCTGGGTCGGTCTGCATGAAGGAACAGCACAGCTACTGATCTCGCCGCCTCGGCTGGCGCCGACCCGAGCGCTTCGATTCCTGCGCCAAGTTCGGAGATCTCCGCCAAGGTGCACGGTTCAGACTGGTGGAGCATCTGCGCAAGGTGTGCCGCCGCGCTGCACAGTTCCGACATTGCGTTTATCGCTATGGCTAGTTCGTTCACAAGACGTGCCAGATCGGTGGGTTGCAGGTCGAGGTTCATGGTTCCGCGGAAGGGATGCGCGTCAGGTGGGCCTGCCATTTCGAGCGCCGCGACGAAGCCGGATATCGCTGCTAGCGCCCGCTGGCGTGTCGCCCGCGTCAGCGTCTCCAGGCCTTCCTCGGAAATCGACGGTGCCTTTGCCTCTTGGCCGATGAAGCCAATGATCTCCGAGATTGCGCGGAAGGGGCTCTCGTCGCTCAGCGGCAGAGGCGAGTGCAAGAGCGTCGTGATCCGGTTCAGCTCGTCGCGGGTGAGACGAAGCTGTGCGGGATCGGCGGCTCCTGGCAGAGCCCGAGCACTGGCCATCAGCGTGCGGCCGAGTTCCTGCGCCAGGGCTTTCTTGTTGGCGGTGCGCGAATGCAGTTCGAGACAGATGTCGCGCAAGCCCGCCTTTACGAGACGATTGTGCACGACCGAGAGTGCCGCCATCTTCTCGGCCACGAAAAGAACCGACTTCCCGTCATGAGCCGCCGCTGCGATGATATTGGTGATGGTCTGCGACTTGCCGGTTCCCGGCGGTCCTTGCACCACCAGGCTTGCACCACTTCGGACCTCTTCGATCACCTTGGTCTGCGAGGCGTCGGCATCGATCACCTGGATGATCTGCGCCGGATCGAGGTGATCGTCGAGCTTGTCCTTGGGGCCAAAGAGCGGTGTATCGGCCTCGAACCCATCAGCCAGGAGCCCGGCAAGCAAATCGTTGTCTGCGAGCGCGCAATCGGGCCAATTCGCCTGGTCGAGATCGCGGTGCATGAGCAGCTTGGCGAAGGAGAAGAAGCCAAGCTGCATACCGTCCACATCGACGGACCAGCCCGATTTTGCCGAAACGGCGTCGGCCACGAGCGAAAAATACTGCGACGGGGTCCATTCCTCGGTCTCTTCGATTTCCGGCAGGGTGATTCCGAAATCCTGCCGCAGCCGTTCTTGCAGGGGTAGGTTTGTGGTGATGTCGTCGTCACGAGATTGGATATCGTAGGTCGATGTGCGCTCGTTGCGAGCCAGTTGCACCGGCAGGAGGACCAGTGGCGCCTCGCGCTGGATCTCCGAGGTGGGGCTCTCGCGCCAACGCAGGAAGCCCATGGCCAGATAAAGGATGTTGAGGCCCTGTTCCTCTTCCGCTGTCTTCGCATCATGGGCCAGGCGCAAGAGGCGTCGCGCCAGCGCTTCTGGTCCAAGCGGCGTCTCGACGAAATTGTCGCTATACCGTTCGGATCCGGCTTCACGATCATCGCCAGGCAAGGCGAGCAGCATGTCCTGCCCCTCCTCGGTCTTATCCTTGCCCATCGCTTTGAAGCGCATGCGCTTGCCCTGGCCGCGCAGGAGCGCAAAAATATCGTCCGACCGTTCGTTGATTACGTTCAGACAATTCGCCCGCTGATTTGCCCGATTGACGTGGATCAGCCGGTTCCTCGTTCCGGTTTCGAGCAGCTTCCGTCGCGCCGCCTCCAGAACCCTGGAAATGGTCTTCGTATTGACTTCAAGCATAGGTCTGACTGCGAAATTCAGGATTGCGGACAGAAACAAATCCAGCCGCGGCAACCACACCGTTGCCGTTCGCGCGCATCATCAAAGCGTTAGCCACCCCAAACCCTTTTTCTTTTTGCCTCATCTAGACCAGGTCGCCGGAAATATTAGAATCAAGAGTTTGCGAGAATGATCACAGGTGAGATGCGTTCGAAGATATCCGCTACCTTAAGATACTTACGAATCGCCTAGGTTCTGATTTTCCAAGGTTCCGTGAGATCTACCTAATATCGCCGGAGGATATTCGCGCTGCCTTCAGGGTTGCAAAATGATTGAAGCCGACGAGCTAGCCTAATTTTCTGGCGAATACCGACACGACAGAGGGGCGAGGTCAATACCATGCCGTTCTGTCGTGCAGATTATGATCCTAAGCCGGACACTCGCCGAGGCTGAAGCCGTCGCGCATCAGTTGATCTATCCGCCGTTCGCTGGCCCAGGCCATATCTGGAGAGCTGCCTCGAACAGTGTCTTTGCCCGGTTGGTTATCTGCTCCTCGCGGATCACGCTGGACGCAGAGACGACCTTGAGACGCTCGTCGCGGTAGCTGGCGATATCGGCAGACGACAGCATGGCGAGCGTCCGGTGCGCGATATCGCGCTTCATCAGCGCCTTGATGCGGTAGGCCTCGGTGGACGCACTACGCTTGGTCGGCGTGATCTCCGGAAGATAGCGAGCCAGGAATTCACGAACGGTCAATTGCTCGGCAAGTCGCGTATCTGGCGGATTGCTGCAGCGATCGAGCTCCGCTTCCAGATTGCGTGCCCATTTCTCGGCATCAAATTTTGCCTCGAAGGGCTTGGCACGCGGGGCCATTCCTTTACGTCTGACCTCGGCTCGCCATTTGCCCCTGGGCACATATCGATCAATCGTCATGACCGTTGGTATAACTCAGTGGCATCTAATTTTCGTCGTCGACCTCGATGTGTAATCTGCTGAATGATTCGAGCAGAAAGGAGCGCCGCCATTGGCTTCTAAGACAGCCTTGAACGCTAAGAACCTTGAGGGTCTCGGTGTGCAGCGTCTTGCCGAATTGCTGATCGAGATCAGTATCGGTGACGCTGCGGCTAAACGACTCCTCAGATTGGAATTGGTAAGCGCCGAAAGCCCGAGAGAGGTGGCGCGTGAGGTGCGAAAGCGGCTTTCGGCGATCTCGCGATCTCGGACCTTTGTGGATTGGCAAAAGCGCAAGGCGCTTATCGAAGATTTGAAGACTCAGCGCCGCGCTATCGTCGAAAAGGTGGCGCCAGGCGATCCGTCAGAGGCTCTGGATCTGATGTGGCGTTTCGTCGGACTGGCAGATTCCATCTTCGAGCGGTGCAATGACGGCACTGGAGCCGTGATGAGCGTTTTTGAGGATGGTGTTTCAGATCTGGCGCTTATCGCTCAGTCTGCAGCCCCAAATCCAGAAGCTCTGGCGGCTCAGATTTTCACGGCCATCCAGAATAATGGGTATGGCCAATATGACGATCTCATCGAAACCCTTTCGACAGCTCTAGGACCCACTGGGCTCGACCATCTAAAAGCTCAGCTCCAGGCATTAGCTAAGCGATCTTCAAAAGTCCCTGTTGGCGCGAAGCGCCAGCAGGTAATGGCTTGGAGCATGAGGGGGCCGATTTACGCTGACGAAATCGAGGAGAATTCCAACCAGATTACCATCCGGATGGCTCTTCAGAATATTGCAGACGCTCAGAAGGACGTCGATGGCTTCATTGCCCTACATGATGGGCATGCGCGTAAAATGCCAAAGATCGCCACTGAGATCGCAAAGCGCCTACTCGCTGACGGACGCCCTCAGGAAGCCTGGACCGCGATTACAACGGTCGAAGAAAGTCGCTCTGGATGGCTGCCATATGAGTGGGAGGAGATGTATCTCACAATCCTTGAGGCGCTTGGTCGGACAGACGATGCACAGGCGTTCCGGTGGACATGCTTCGAACGAGCACTCTCGGTCTCGCATCTGCGCAATTTTCTGAGCCGGCTTCCCGATTTCGAAGATTTAGAGGCGGAAGAGCGTGCGCTTAGGCACGTTGCGGCTCACTCTAGCCTACTTAGCGCCCTCTCTTTCATGATTGACTGGAAAGATTTTAATCGGGCGTCAAAGCTAATCATTCAGCGTATCGAGGAACTCGACGGCAATCATTACGAGATCTTGGCACCGGCAGCAGAGGCACTCTCGGGAACGCAGCCGCTCGCCGCCACGCTACTTTTGCGTGCAATGATCGACTTTTCGCTAGAGACAGGCCGGTCCAGTCGTTACCCACATGCCGCACGACACCTTATCGAATGTGGAAGCCTTGCCGGCTCGATCACTGATTTTGGTGGCTTGGAAACTCACGACGTCTACTCCTCCCGCTTGCGCGTCGAGCATGGTCGAAAAGCTTCCTTCTGGAGCCACATTACATAAGAAGCCGCCCGTGAACGCCGAACAGCTTGCGTAGAACGCGGACTTCGCTCTGTATCACGGGAAGGCTATGCGCGTCCGCGATTTATTCCCTCATTAGGCAAGGGAGCGGGATCGACATGCTGCAATTCAACGACTGGTGCGACACAGCTAACAGCAAGGTGGGAGCATATCCGCTTCTGCTGATTTCAGGCGACTCAGCACGGTTGAACACCGGCATCGCCGCGACCGGCGCCATTGTGCCAACCCATATGCCGCCGAGGAACGCGTCGCCGTGATTCTTCGCCGCCGCGGAAAGCCAGCTGCCGCTCAGTTCGTCGAAGTCAAATTGCCGACGAGCAAATCGACCCGCTCAGGCCCAAGCTCGCGTCAAAAGCCTTAAAACGTTGAAGGTGTTCAAACGCCTCATCCAGGATGATACCAAGCCATGCATCAACGGGTGTGATGCGGAAAGATTGCGGAGGACGTGAGCGAAGAAGGACGATGTTTGTCCTTTCAGAGCACAAGCGGGGCGAGGTCTGGCTGAGGCGATTGCGCACAGTAGTGCTGCGCAGTTGGGACCTTGAAGCTTGTTTTTACAATTTTGGCATTGACGAAGACGTCGTAACGAGTGCTCTTTCCCAAGATCTGATGGGATGCCGTGGGCAGCAATAGCATCGGCTCCGCACGCAGGGGCCACTTCAACACCACGCGATTTCGCGCGGTTTCTAGGGCCACCTGCATCAATTGCGCGGCATCGGGATCGGTGCCGACGATCTCGCGGATCAGCCGCATCTCCTTCTTCACCAGGGCAGTATTGTTACGTGGCGGGTGCATCGGATCGACCAACACCACCTGCGGGTTCAGTTGAGGCAGCAGGGCGCATGAGTCGCCGTGGATCAGCGTCATCCGCGCAATCGTTTCGGCATACCGGCCTCCCTTCGCCCGGGCGCGATCGAGCCCTTCGGCAAGGAGGTCATGCATTGTCACCGAGCGCTCGATGAGGGTGACGCGTGCGCCAAGCGATGCCAGCAAAAACGCGTCGCGGCCGAGGCCGGCAGTAGCGTCCACGATTTCTGGCGTAGCGCCGCGCGAAAACCCCACGGCTTTCGCCAGAGCCTGCCCGCGCCCCTCGCCAGAGCGAAAACGGTGACCGATCACGCCGCCGATGAAATCGACGATCAGGGCTGATGTATCGAGATTTTGCGCCATCGCCGTCCTCAGAAGGGCACAGGGACGGTGAACGTGACATCCGAGCCACCGGGATGACGAAAGCCGAGTTTCTCGGCGTGGAGAAGCAGGCGGTCCGCGCGCGCCAAAGCTGCGCCGTCGGCATAGAACTCGTCGCCGAGGATCACATGGCCCACTGCCTTCATGTGCACGCGCAACTGGTGTGTGCGTCCGGTCAGCGGAAAAAGGCGCAGACGCGTGGTGTTTTCGCCGTATCCGAGAACGCGCCAGCGCGTCTGTGCGGGCTTGCCATGCTCATGGTCGACGCGATGGCGGGGTTTGTTATCGGGGTCGATAGCCAAAGGCAGGCCGACTGATCCTTCCTCATCCCGGACCCTACCCCAGACCTCAGCTACATAGGATTTCTTGGTGGTGCGCGCCTCGAACTGCGCCGCCACCGCGGCATGAGCCTTGCGGTTGAGCGACATCAGCACCACGCCGGACGTGTCCTTGTCCAGTCGATGAATGATTAGCGCTTGAGGGAATTTTTCCTGGACGCGCGTTGCCAGGCTGTCCGAAAGGGCGGGTTGGCGTCCGGGCACGGAAAGAAGACCGCTCGGCTTATCGAGCACGAGAAGGTCTGCGTCGTGGTGGAGGATAGAAACGTAGGGTTTCACTGGCGGATTATAGACGGGAAAAGCACCTGATAACGCAATCATGCGGCCATCTACCATGAATTGAGCCACGCGGAGAACAGCGGTGTCACTGCCGGTCGGTATTTGCACGTGGTGAGAGAAGGCATGAGTGAAAAGCCGCGCGAGATGCGCAGTGCTATAAATGGTGACAGTGCTTGTTGCGGCGTATTGAGTTGCAACTACTGCCTGGAAGTGGCGGGTTCGTGCCGATCTGATCGCATCAGGCTGCGGAGAAACCGGGGAGTCAAAGACGATGTGAAGTGCGCATTGTGCGTCAATATACTGTTCGGTCACTTCGGAGGCAGCGCTCTATCCAGCTGAGCTACGGGTGCTTTCGGGATCCGGAAAACCAACCGGCCGGCGAACCGAACGGTCGCAGCTCTTAGCGGCAGCTGCACAAGGCTTCAACGGGGGAAATGGAATTGCGCTGCTCTCCGATGGCAGAGATCACAGGTTCGAACCCTGTCGGGTGCGCCGGGGCTGTGCCGGTAGTGTGGTGGAAACGGCGATGATGTGCCTTGGTTGCCAACAACGGCAAGACCGCAGCGAGCCATGATGCCAACGTGCGCTTCTGGGCTTTAGGTCCGGTGGGCATCACGAAGCTTCTCCCATCGATCCAGTAAGTCTTCTGTCTCAGCGAGTAGGAGGTCTCTTTGAGTATCATACACGCGGCGCGATGCCTCGCCGCCTAGCAAGTTTGGGTGCGCCTCTTCCTTCGCTATCTGATCCAGTCGGCGATGAATCGCCGCGAGCCGATTCGTGATCTGATCGTCCATCGTCTCGATCCTCCTAGATGAACATATAGCAACCCGTGGCGGGATGTGACAACCGCGTCATGGATGAGGAATTCAAACTGAGACAGTCTTGGTTCGTTAGCGCGTATGGACTAGGGTCGCCGCGCAACAACACGGCTAATCCGGAATAAAGTGTATGATTACAGGTGAACTTCGCTCGCAAATTGACGCGGTTTGGAATGCTTTTTGGACTGGTGGCATTTCCAACCCGCTCGAGGTGATCGAGCAGATCACCTATCTGCTGTTTATCCGGGGCCTGGACGACGCACAGACCAATTACGAGCGGCAGATGAGCCGCTTTGGCGAGGCGACGGTGCCGGCCGTGTTCCCCGAGGGGGAGGATAGTCGTGGTCGGCCCTATCGCGACCTGCGCTGGAGCGTGTTCAAGACGGTCGGCTCACCGGCTGAGATGTTCACCATCGTCGCCGAGCATGTCTTTCCGTTTCTGCGTGAGATGGGCGAGGCCGGCACCAGCCAGGCCGAGCACATGAAGGGCGCGCGCTTCACCATTCCCACGCCGGCGCTGCTCGCCAAGGTCGTCGACATGCTCGACGACATCCCGATGGATGATCGCGACACCAAGGGTGATCTCTATGAATACATGCTGGGCAAGATCGCCAGCGCCGGTCAGAACGGCCAGTTCCGCACGCCGCGCCACATCATCCAGCTGATGGTCGAGTTGATGGCGCCCGGCCCCAAGGACGTGATCTGCGATCCGGCGGCGGGAACGGCGGGGTTCCTGGTCGCGGCGGGCGAATTTCTGCGTGATCACCATCCGGAGATCTTCCGCGACGAGGCGCAGCGCAAGCATTTCCACGAGACGATGTTCAACGGCTTCGATTTCGATAGCACCATGCTGCGCATCGGCTCAATGAACATGCAGCTGCACGGCGTCGAAAGCGCCAATCTGCGCTATCGCGATAGCCTCTCCGAGCAAGACAGCGGCGGCGAGGCCGATGCCTATTCGCTGATCCTGGCCAACCCGCCCTTTGCCGGCTCGCTCGATTACGAAACGACGGCCAAGGATTTGCTCAAGATCGTCAAGACCAAGAAGACCGAACTGCTGTTCATGGCGCTGTTCCTCAAGCTGCTGAAGCCCGGGGGCCGCGCGGCGGTGATCGTGCCGGATGGGGTGCTGTTCGGCTCATCCACGGCGCACAAGGCGATCCGCAGGATGCTGGTGGAGGATCACAAGCTCGACGCCATCATCAAGCTGCCGTCCGGCGTGTTTCGGCCCTATGCGGGCGTCTCGACCGCCATCGTCATTTTCACCAAGACCAATTCGGGCGGCACCGACCATGTCTGGTTCTATGATGTGCAGGCCGATGGGTTGAGCCTTGACGACAAACGGCAAGCGCTGGTGAGCGCGGAAAAATTCGGACCGGTGCCGGATGTGGCGCTGGACGACGACGAGCACGCCAAGAACAACTTGCCCGACGTGCTGGCCCGGTGGACCCAGCGCACCGGCACCGAACGCGAACGCGCGCGCACCGAGCAGAGCTTTGCCGTGCCCAAGGCCGAGATCATCGGGGCGGATTACGACCTCTCGATCAACCGATACAAGGAAGTGGTGCACGAGGCAGTCGAGCACCGCGCGCCCAAGGAGATAATCGCGGAGCTGAAGGCGCTGGAGGCGGAGATTGCGCAGGGGTTGGATGAGTTGGAGGCGATGCTGTGAATCAGCATCGGAATTTGACGGTTGGCGACGCCTTTGAGTTTGTGCGGAACGGAAAGTCCATCAAACAAGACCGCGACGCAGGTGGGTTACCTATCACGAGGATTGAGACCATTGCCGATGGGACAGTCGACAACGACCGTGTTGGATATGCCGGCCTTGAACTGGCAGGGAACGAACAATGGCTTTTGCGGGAAGGAGACATCCTCTTTAGCCATATTAATAGCGTTCAGCATGTGGGCAAGTGCGCCATCTATGAGGGCGCTCCTCCGCAATTGATCCACGGCATGAACCTGCTGGCGTTGCGGCCGAGCAAAAATTTGCACCCGCGATACGCACTGCATGCTCTTCGACAGTCCTCGTTTCGCGCGCGCCTGCTCCAATTTGTGAACAAGGCGGTGAACCAGGCGAGCGTCTCAACCACGAACTTGAAGAGCCTCCCTTTCTCTCTTCCACCCCTCGACGAGCAGCGGCGGATTGCGGCCATTTTGGACAAGGCCGATGCGCTGCGCCAGAAGCGCAAGCGCGCTATCGCTTTGCTCGACAGCCTGACGCAGTCGATTTTTCTCGAGATGTTTGGGGATCCGGCATCCAACCCCCATGGGTTCCCCCTGAAAAGGTTCGGCGAAATTGGGAAGCTAGATCGCGGGGTGTCAAAGCATAGACCACGCAACGATCCTGCTTTTCTGGGTGGATCCCACCCACTGATCCAAACTGGGGATGTTGCCAACAGTAACGGGTATATCACCCGGTTCTCATCCACATATTCGGACCTTGGACTCCGACAAAGTCGGAAGTGGCCGTCGGGCACGCTCTGCATCACGATTGCCGCAAACATCGCCAACACGGGCATACTAACTTTCGAAGCGTGCTTTCCAGACAGCGTCGTCGGCTTTACATCTGATCAGCCCGGACTTACTCAATACGTTCGTGTCTGGCTTAGTTTTTTGAAAGATAATCTCGAGAGAATGGCTCCCGCTTCGGCGCAGAAGAATATCAATCTTCAGATCTTGCGTGATTTACCGATCGCCTGTCCGTCACGTGAAGATGTGGCTGACTTTGGCAGGCGAATGGAATTGTTGAAACTCGCGGACGATACGCAACAACGACATGCGCTAAAGTTTCAGGACCTCTTTTCCTCCCTTCAACATCGCGCTTTCTCCGGCCAGCTCTAGCCACGGATACCACCGCGCCCATGTCCAATTTCGCCTTTCTCGCCGACGAATTCTCCGAAATTCACAGCTCGGCGGTGCGTGCAGAGACGTTGGCGCTGGGTGATCCGCGGGCGAGTGCGTTCTATGCGCGCCGCACGCTGGAAGTGGCTATCCACTGGGTGTTCAAGCACGATTCCGCGCTGACCTTTCCCTATCAGAACAATCTCTCGGCGCTGATCCATGAACCGAGCTTCAAGCGCACTGCCGGCCTGGCGGTGTTCGCCAAGGCCAAGCTGATCGTCGCAATCGGCAACCGCGCCGTGCACGAGGCGCGCGAGACGCCCAGGCAGGATGCGGTGCAGGCGGTGACCGACCTGTTCCACTTCTGCTTCTGGCTGGCGCGCAGCTATGCCCGGCGCAACCATCCGGCAGACGGACTGGCCTTCGATCCGGCGCTGCTCAACCGCAAGGACGACATCGCCAAGCGGGCCTTCACCCAGTTGCAGCAACAGGCCGCCGAGCTTGCGGCCAAGGACGAAGACCTCACCGCGCTTCTGCGCGACAAGAGCCGGCTCGACGACGAACTCAAGGCTCTACGCGCTGAGATCGCAGCCGCCAAGCGCGACAACGCGGCTGTGCCCGACCGGCACGACTATGCCGAAGCCGAGACGCGCGACGCCTATATCGACGTGCTGCTGCGCGAGGCAGGCTGGCCGCTGGCCGATGCACAGGATCGCGAATATGCCATCGAGGGCATGCCCAACAGCCAGGGCGTCGGCTATGCCGATTACGTGCTGTGGGGCGATGACGGCAAGCCGCTGGCAGTCATCGAGGCCAAGCGCACCAAGCGCGACCCGCGCGCCGGCCGGCAGCAGGCCAAGCTCTATGCCGATGGACTGGAACAGAAATTCGATCAACGCCCGGTGATCTTCACCACCAATGGCTATGAACACTGGATCTGGGACGACGAAACCTATCCGCCGCGCGAAATCCAGGGTTTCCTCAAGAAGGATGAGCTGGCACTGTTGATCGAGCGGCGTCGCTCGCGCCGGCCGCTGGTCGAGGCCGATATCAACAAGGCCATCGTCGGCCGTTATTATCAGCGCCGCGCCATCGCCAAGGTGGCGCAGAGTTTCGAGACCGACAAACAGCGCAAGGCCTTGCTGGTCATGGCTACCGGTTCGGGCAAGACGCGCACGGTGATCGCGTTGGCCGATCTGTTGATGAAGGCCAACTGGGCCAAGCGCATCCTGTTCCTTGCCGACCGGGTGGCGCTGGTCAACCAGGCGGTCGCGGCCTTCAAGGGGCATCTGCCCGATGCCGCGCCAGTGAATCTGGTCACCGACAAATCGGCGCAGGGCCGGGTCTATGTCTCGACCTATCCCACCATGATGGGGCTGATCGACCAGAAGCGCGACGAGGGCCGGCAGTTCGGCGTTGGCCACTTCGATCTCATCATCATCGATGAAGCGCACCGCTCGGTCTATCAGCGCTATGGCGCGATCTTCGACTATTTCGACAGCCTGCTGGTCGGCCTCACCGCGACGCCGCGTGACGAGATCGACCGCAACACCTATGGCCTGTTCGAGCTCGAGGACGGCGTGCCAACCGACTACTACTCGCTGGAGCAGGCAGTCGCCGACGAATACCTCGTGCCGCCCGAGGCGGTGTCGGTGCCGCTGAAATTCCAGCGAGAGGGCATCAAATACGAAAGCCTCAGCGACACCGAAAAAGACCAATGGGACATGCTGGAGTGGGACGAAGAGGAAATCCCCGACAGCGTCGACGCCCAGGCCGTCAACAAATGGCTGTTCAACGCCGACACGGTCGACAAGGTGCTGGCCCATGTGATGACGCACGGCCTCAAGGTTGAAGGTGGCGACCGGCTGGGCAAGACCATCATCTTCGCCAAGAACCAGGCGCATGCCGAGTTCATCGAGGAGCGATTCAACGCCAACTACCCGGCGCTGGCCGGCCACTTTGCCCGCATCATCACCTTCAAGACCGAATATGCTCAGAGCCTGATCGACGACTTTTCTACCAAGGACAAAGGCCCGCACATCGCCATCTCGGTCGACATGCTCGACACAGGCATCGACGTGCCGGAGGTGGTAAACCTGGTTCTGTTCAAGCTCATCCGCTCCAAGACCAAGTTCTGGCAAATTCTTGGGCGCGGAACGCGGCTCTGCGAAGACCTATTTGGGCCAGGCCGCGACAAGGAATGCTTCTACGTCTTCGATTTCTGCCAGAACCTCGAATTTTTCAGCCAAAACCCCAAGCCCACCGAAGGCTCGACCGGCAAGGGGCTGTCCGAGCGCCTGTTCGAAGCGCGGCTCGACCTGGTGCTGGCGCTGGACGAGAAGGCCAAGGCCGCGAAACTGCTGGGCGTGTCAGAGGGGGGAGAACCATTTCTGGGCGCCAATGGCGAGGCGCCTGTCCCCGCCAATGACGACGAGGTTCGTGTTCAAACACTCGGCGCCCTTCGCGACTACGTGGCAGGCATGAACCTCGATAACTTCATCGTGCGCCCGCATCGGCGTGCCGTCGAGAAGTTCCAGCGACCGGAAAGCTGGACTGCACTCGATCATGCTGCCCGTCAGGAATTGGTGGACGAGGTCGCCGCTCTGCCGACCGAAAGCAAGCTGGGCAACGAGGCCGCCAAGCGCTTCGATCTACTGATGCTGAATCTGCAACTCTCCTTACTCCGGGCCAGCAAGAGCTTCGATCGCTATCGTCAGCAGCTCCTGGTTATCGCAAGCGCCTTGGAGGAGCAGTTCTCAATCCCGGTGGTCGCAGCCCAGCAGGAGCTCATCCTCGAGATCCAAGCCGACCCGTGGTGGGAAGGCGTCACCGTCCCACTGCTCGAACTGGTGCGCCTGCGGTTGCGTAACCTGGTGCAGCATGTTGACAAGTCCAAGCGTGGCATCGTCTATTCGGATTTCGAGGACGAGGTTGGCGCTGGACTGGCCATCGACCTGCCGCAGATCGGTTCCGTCGACTTCAACCGCTTCCGCCGAAAGGCGCGCCACTTCTTGCTCGAGCACGAGGATAATTTGACGCTCCAGAAGCTCCGTCGTGGACTTCCATTGACCCAGACGGACCTCGATCAGCTTTCGGGACTGCTGATATCTGCCGGCATTGGCGATCGTGCACAGCTGGAAAAAGCCACGGAGCTAAGCAGTGGCCTTGGCCGTTTCATCCGGTCGCTGGTTGGCTTGGAAAGAGCTGCTGTGGTTGCGGCCTTCAGCAACTTCGTCTCTGATAGTCGTGCCAGTGCCGATCAGATCGAGTTCATCGACCTGGTGATCGAGCACCTCACTGATAAGGGCATGATGGATCCGAAGGCGCTCTATACGAGCCCGTTCACGGACGTCGCTCCATCCGGACCGGAGCAGGTGTTTGATCTCAAGCGGACGGACCGTCTCATCGAGGTCATCGAAAGCTTCAACGCAAGCGCTGTGGGGTAACCACACGACAAGTCTGCTCTTAGGATGCCGCTGGTTGACTCAGGGGTGCTCACTGAAGAGCACCGACGATGTCGACGTTGGGAATTGTGCATCGAACGAACGATGCGCGCTGGTGATCTCCCATATCAGTTGGTGTGAATGAGGAAGGGCGCAGCGATACCGCCCCGTGCCACCCCAGTTCAGTCTTCGAGGTTCAGGAATGCCGGCAGGCTAGACGCCAGACTTACGCCAGCCGGCAGCGCGCGCTTCAGTCTCGGAACAGAACCATCGTTCCCCATATTCTGGCCGGACCACCGTCCGCTCGTAATATTTCTGACCGGGCACATGATAGATCCGCTCGCCCGAATTGATGCTGACATTGCCCTTGACGTTACAAGCGGAGCTAGTCGATCGGGCTACAGCGTGGATCGGCGCCGAAACTGACGCAGCGAGGTTATCAGCGAAATATCCCGTTCCCGCAGCACCTCCGAGAAGGAGAGCTATTGGAACGATTAGATGTGGTTGGACCCGTCGCATTGGTGCAGGATGACGTGAAAATCTCACCATCTCGAAAACGCCGTCGGTTCAATTTTAACGATACGTTTCTCGCCTTGAGTCCCATGACGATCAGCATCAGCGACCGACAACATTGGCTCTAGGACAGTGCTGGTTAACTGGGGAGAGAACCCGGGCGCACGCTCGCGGGGCCGGTCATGGTCCCGCTGGTCGACGTTGAAGAACGCAGCACCCTGATGACGTCGGGGACGTCGAGACGGTCTGAGTCGGCCGGACGACAGTGACACCGCGCGGAGATGAATCTCTTGCTCCTCAAGCCCGCTGTTTCGGCTGCTGACCGGCTCGCTGGTATCTGCTTGCCGATCTGATCTGGCTCTATGGCGATACCTGACATTGCCCTGTCAGCGATTGATTGATGAACAGATTTCGACCATTATTTGGCAGGGAGAATCCCATGACCGAGTTCTGGTTTTCCATAGGCAGCACTTACAGCTATTTGTCGGTAATGCGCCTGGCCCATGTCGAGGTGGAAACCGGAGTGCACTTCCGTTGGCAGCCTTTCAACGTCCGCGCCATCATGATCGAGATGGACAACATTCCTTTCGCCAAGAAGCCTGTGAAGGCAGCGTATATGTGGCGGGATGTTGAACGGCGCGCTGCGCTCTACGGTTTGCTGCCGAAGTTGCCAGTGCCATACCCTCTCGCCGAACTGGAACGCGCCAATCGTGTCGCTATCATTGGCGCTGCCGAAGGTTGGTGTCCGACCTATGCGAAGGAGAGCTACCGGCGGTGGTTCGAAGCCGGCGAACCCGCCGGCAGCGAGCCCAATCTTTCCGCCAGCATTGGTGCTGCCGGACAGGATGTGGAGCGTGTGCTGCGGCTCGCTGATTCCGACAAAGGCAAAGCCGATCTTGCCCAAGCCACGGAACAGGCCAAGGCCCTCGGCATCTTCGGTTCGCCGAGTTTCGTCGTCGACGGCGAATTGTTCTGGGGCGATGATCGCCTCGACGATGCGGTTCGCTGGCAACGACAGTTGGAAAGCGGCCCGCCGGACTGACCGGCGCACCGGGCTGTGCCGGAGTAATCGTAGCGATCGCCGTGTTCGACGGCATGATTAGCAATCTGAAAAAGATGATGACGTTCTCACCGTCATCGATCATCAGCCTCGAATAAAGCGAAGCATGAAAGGTCAAAAAACTACATATAAACATGTAGTTATATAATTCAGTGATAGCTTGCCTTACTGAGGACGTTCGTCAATTTTAGCACTTCAGCACGCCGGATGCTGTAGAGAATGCTCGCCGTTTTCCGCACCGCATTGGTTGCAAACATCCAATCACCTTGGATCGGCCGGGGAATATTTGCCAACCGGGGATGCGTATACGGTCGGACGCGCCAATGATCCTTGGCGCAATAGTTCGACCAGACAACGGATGGTTCAATCTTGGTATGCGCCTGATGCTGGCGAATGGCATCCCACTCACCGGCAGCAAGCCGCAGAGCCCTACGCGCCGCCCTTGCCTGATTGACGTTAATCTGTAGCTCGCCATGGATATGGAGCCGGTGATTAGAAGCCACCTCAAATGCAAACCAGAAAGCAACCGCGCCTCCCAGTGCATCCTTCAGATATCGAGCAATACGTTTAGATAACCAGCCGGCGGCATTAGGCTGACTCCTAACCAACGCTTCCACCTCCGGCGAGAGATTCAATGTGAAGCTCATAGAGGGGCCGCCAGCGCGCAAGGCGTAGTGAAACCACTCCAAGGACGCTACGTCGCTAAGATCGCGCCACTGCGCCGGCTTTGAGTGTTTACGTAGGTAAGGAACAATCACGCTGTAGGCACGCCAGAAGCGAGCCGTGCGAAGTTCCTCCGCGTCGGTGAGGACTTCTGCCGGGAATATGGGCGCGGGGGATTTTGAAGCAGGGGTGCGACGCTTACCTGTGCTTGTGAGGTGTATGGTAGGGGTATGGGGGTGTGAGGGGGTGTGGTATGTAACTGAAGTCTCCCCAGATGCCTCTAGTTCCTCAAGTGCTGTAAGCGCTTGAAACAACGGGTGGAATTGCGCGTCGCGATAGGCTGATTTCGCCCTTGTTGGTTTTACCTTTTTGTCAACGACCGGCTGGTTGACGGTTGTTGGTGCCGGAAGATATTCCTCAGAATATGGCTGACACTCGGGCGCGGTTTGGCTATAATGCAATCTTGTAATCTCCTAAAGATCGGTCGCCGTCGGGAAACTGTGGCCGGTCTTTATTTTTTCTGACGTTGCCGATTATAGCAGAGAGATACGAGGATGCGCGAAATATATATTCGCCAGAAGTGCAAAATCCTCCTACAGCCGAACGAAATTTGGCTATAACATTTCGGTTAAGCTGTTATTTTCCGCCGCCTCTAGTGTTTTCCATGTTGACCCGCCGTCTTGGATGCGTAATTTAATCGGCGGCGATACCACGCATCAGTGCTGCTGGACACAGCGCCTCAAGATGGATGCTTAACCTCGCCATTTCTCCCGAGTTGTGGTTCATCAATCCTTTCGCCGTGATGGGGTGACTTTGATGATGACGGCGCCGGGGTCCTTCCGCCTATGGTCACGGAAAGAAGGGGTCCGACGGTGGGTTGGCCCACTCCCCCCCCCCCCCGGACATTGCGCGTAAGGCGGCCTTCTGCTCCTCCATCGGCCGCACGTTCTCGTTCACGCGGAACAGGTTTATCGGATCGTAGCGCCGCTTCAACTCGCAAGCCGGCGATAGTTACCGGCATAGGCAGCTCGACGACCCTCTTCGCCACCTCCAGGTCAGTCGGCTGGCATGTGCAGGCAAGGGCTGGCGTGTGGGACGGCAGGGTGATTGACGATTCGGCAGCGGCTCCCGCCACGGCTCACGTCGGCGTTCCATGGAGAACCGCGGCTCGTATTTCTCGGCCGGATCTGTAGCTCTCAGCCGGAAGCGTTTCCCTCGGAAATTTCCGTAAGAGTAATTGGTAATTGAAGGTAGTTAAATACTATTACTCTATATACGAAAATGAGGCGAGGGACTGCGTTGACGTTAACGTAAGAACTGGCTTCCGGTCCGTAAGAGGCTTTACAAAATCATGGAGAACCATGGCACAGCTTCCGGCTCGGGACAGGCTTGCTGACTTCGCTCCATGGACCGGACCGGGCCCACCAATTCCCCTGCCGGGATGTGCCTTGGTTCCTGGAAGCCAAAAAGAAGGGCGAGCGCCTGGTTGAAAAGCACTCCCCGGGCGCGGGTGATATTTCTTGGTGCTCATCTATCGAGGGTGGCGATCGCCGGGATTACTGGTCTGGCTGATTGGACGGTGGCGCGGATCCTGCGTTCGTCCGTTCGCGTCCATCTACGCCGTTTCGTCCTAACCTTCTCTGACGACATACGGCTCTCTACGTGCCTTTCTCACCTACGCGCCTCCTACGCATACCCCTGTCTCGTCTCCTATACGTTCACTCACCGGTCGAGCGCTCCTGTTCGTCTCGCTGCCCGCTGCGCCCTCTTACGTGTCAGCCTCTTCCTCGATATGTTTCAGCGTTGCTGGTCATAGTGTTGCCAGTTCTGCTGTCTGATAGCTGCTGGCTCGACCAGGGGTGAGCGCTGGTAGCTGTCCGATGTGTTTTGCGCTGAGACGCTAGTCTTTGGTGCTGGTCGCGCCTGGTGAGCTTCTGTGTCTGTTTCTGGTGCTGATCCTCGGTTGTTGTTTCTGCTTTACAGTTCCAACTTTTTTCTTTTCGGGATAGCTCTGACAAGCCAAGGTAAAGCCAGGGTAAAGTGGTGACTTATTTGGCATAAGTCGTTTTACAAAGGTGTAAAGCTGATCAGTTGTCCCTGGCTTAACGCCTGGCCGGGTTTGAACCGACCTGTTGACCTGGCTTGACAGTTTCGACCGCTGATCCCGCGGACCTCGTAGAGCACGCTGATGGATTCGCCGCCGCAGGGCTTCGCGCAGGCGCTTTCGAAGATTCTGCACCTCCTCGATCGTCGCGCGAGCCGAAGCCCGATGGGTGGCCGCATTAAGTGGTTCAAGGAGTGCTCGTCGTCGTGTGCATAAACCTCCCTCGCCGGGCGCCTTCGGCAAGGTCAGAAGGGTTCGACCGGGTGAGCATCACCAATAGGGGTGGATACTGATTTCCAAGCTCGCGGCGCCAAAGGGTATCCGGATGATCGTATATCCGCTTTCCTAGGACTTCGCTCCCAAAGAAGATTGGGGAAATAGGAGCCGCCGGCTCAATGTTCCCCTAGTGCCACAAACAGGTTGGTTCCCCGGTCTGGCGAGGTGGCCCTCGCTAGAGGCGCGTAATCTTGTGGCACGGGAAGGAAGGAAGCCCTTGGAATTGAGGGGTGATTGCTGGCGGATCCCATCGTGGCCGGTTCCCCTTGGTTCCTAGCCAACCAGGTAAACCCCGCGGCGATAAGGCGTAACTTGCATCCCACGCCCTCAATCATGCATGCTTGACATGGGACGGGCTGCAAGATGGCTTTTATCTTTTATGACTGCGAGACCACTGGCACGGATCGGTGCTTCGACCAGATTTTACAATTCGCGGCGGTGCTGACTGACGATGATCTGAATATCATCGATCAGTTCGATATCCGCTCCAGGATCCTCCCACATATCGTTCCTTCGCCCAAGGCAATGGTGGTGACGGGGGTGAGTGTCAAAGAACTCTTCTCTTCTGAACTCCCGTCACATTTCGAGATGTGCAGGCGCATTCATGAGGTGATGACCGCATGGGCACCGGCGACCATCGTCGGTTACAACTCGATCAGCTTCGATGAGGAGCTGCTCCGGCGAGCGTTTTATGCGTCGCTGCTGCCGATCTATATAACCAACACGGGCGGCAACTCCAGGCTCGACATCCTGCCGCTTGCCATCGCAGCACATAGCTTTTCATCAGAGACGTTCAATTGGCCGATCGATGAGAAGGGGCGTGTGAGTTTCAAGCTTGATCGTCTGGCGCCAGCCAATGGTTTTGACCACCACAATGCCCATGACGCCTTGGCCGATGTTTATGCAACAATCCATATTGCGCGCCTGATCCGAGAGCGGATGCCGGCAATCTGGATTACCGCGCTGGCCTACCGGAGCAAGGCGTCAGCCACCGAATTCGTCGAGAGGGAGCCGGTCTTCGTGGCCATGCGCCTGCGATTTGGCCTCAGTTGGTCGAGCCTGGTTACGGCTCTTGGCACCAATCCCGACAATAGTGGTGAACTCTTTACGCTCGATCTCAGCCAGGATCCAACGGCGCTGGGTTCGATGAGTGATGAACAGCTCACAGCCCATATTGCCGCCAAGCCACGGCCGGTGTCATCGTTAAAGCTCAACGCCTGCCCATTGTTCATGCCGATCGACATAGTTGGGGCCAGATCCGCCGGACATGAATTGGGCCTTGTGGAACTCACGCGCCGCGCGACACTAGTGCGAAATGATAATGGTCTGCGACGGCGGTTGATTACGCTTGCCCTTGCTGGCCGAAAACCTTTTCCGGAGAGCCAGCATGTCGAAGAACAGATATATGGCAGCTTTTACTCGTGGACCGACCGGGCATTGATCGATGAGTTCCACCGTGTTGACTGGCCGCGCCGCCTCGAGCTTTCCAGTCGGTTTGCCGATCTACGCCTAAGGGCGCTGTCGCGCCGTCTCGTCTATTGCGAAGCGCCGGATGTGATGCCTGCCAGTATGCGTGCCGATTATGCACGAGCCGTCGCCATGCGCATTCATTCCAGAACCGGTGTCACCGGTCGCTGGACGACGCTAGACGCAGCGATCGTTGAAGCTCGCGAGCTGCTGTTGGAAGTTGCGTCGGATCGTGAGATCCTTTTACGCGAGCATCTCGATCGATTGATCGTTTGGCGAGAGGATGCCGGCCTCTTATTGAATGACGTGCTGAGCGAAGCCGACCGGGTTTGAGCGTTGCGTCATCTGGAGCGGCCTCATATCGCTTTCTGATTTTCCGCGAAGTTTGGCTCATGTGGCCGTGATTTGCGACCCAGCTCCAAGGGCTCCGCAAAAGAGAGCCGCCGATATTCAAACGGCTGTCACAGAGGGTATCGTTCCCGCATCTGTCTGCGTATCTCGGTCAGTCGCCTCTCCGGCGGCCACGCAGTGAAGACATCCTTGCCATTCGAGAGCACATAGATCCGCTCACCCAGTCGTGGGAATTTCACCAGATATATTGCCTGGGTTTTTGATCGCCGTTCAATGATCTTGGCATAGCCATCCCTGATGTCGCTCAGCATGGCCGAAAACTCCCCTGGGGCGAGCACGATGCGATATCGGATCAGGAGCTGGCGATGAAAATGCCAATGTCTTTTGGGAATCGACGCGCCATCCCACCGGGGATTGAAATAGTGCTTCTTGCTCATTGGGTTTCCTGATTTCGCAGGCTGAGTCGCGCAGAAATAGCGGGGCCGTGCAGCCGGAGATGTCACTAAAACTACTGAAGCTTGGGGGTTGCCGAGCTCATTTCTGGAAGATGACCCGGAGCCGCTGGACGCGTTCAAGCGTCGGCGGCGGATCAGTGTCCCAACTCGCCAGCCTGATAACTTCGAGCCAGAATCGCTCGTTATGTGTAACGTCTTTGTTCCACGCTGGAACACGCAGATGGCCCCGTCCGGATGCATCAGGTGCAGTCATTTGCGGAACACCCCACGAATGGCGGCTCGCCCCTTTGAAGTCAGGTGTGGGTCGGATTGATCGGAAGCCTTGCGGATTTCCTCGACCCAAGCGACCTCGTTTTCTGTCACCAATGTCCCGAAGATCTTCCTGATCGTCAGGTCCGTCGTATCGCCACCGAGTTGCTCGACCGCCATCATGAAGAGCAGCGCCGGATCGCATTCGAGCGCCTTGGCCAAAGCAGGCACCCGGTCCAACGGTAGCTTGCTGCTGCCGTATTTTATCATCGCAAGCATGTTCACCTGTCCGAATCCCGCCTCTGTCGCAATGATGCTTTGCGTCTTGCGAGGCCTCAATTCCAAGATGCGTTTTTCAAGAAATTTGGTCAGCCTGCTATCGGCGTAAGGCTTGCCTGGTTTGCTTTTCATCATCGATCATCCTTTCCATCTCGCAGCTCAATGCGCTGTCTGATGTCTGTTATAGCGATCGAGTGATGGGGTATTTTCGGGGGAGCTGGCGAAATTGCGTGCCTGAATCGGGTCCGTAACCAGCGAGATATGCATCCGGTGATCACTTCCAAATGCCCTGTCAGCGGCGAGGTAGTGCCGGATTAAATCAAGATCGCGCTCGGCGAGGTTGCGGACATTTGGCCTGAATCGATTAGGGCCAAATGTCACTGAAAATAATTGTGCGATTGCCTCTTGATCTTTGTGAGTGTGAATTCTATCTTCACGTTCACAACGGAGATAATCGATATGGCAATGACCCCATTAGAGCGAAAGCGTCTTTCCCTCGTAAGGAAGGCAGAGCGTGAAAAGCTGGCTGGTGATCCGACCGACGCAGTCGCGACGATCAAGTTTTACGAGTTCCTAGCTAGCAATCCGAATTGGGATGAGGTGAAGACCTACCTCGAATGGGGTGGCGTCAACCCGGATGGCCTTCCGGTGTTCGCATCTGATGATGATCCCGATCACGACCCGGACACCGATGGCCCCTATCGCGGGTCGATTGGCAGGGCAGAGCGCATGGTTGGCGCTTTCCTCGACGCGGCCACCGAACTGGCAACGATTATTAATGCCTACAAACGCGAGGAAATCGACCAGTCGATTGCCAAACTTGAGCAATCCGACCTGTCCGACCCGACCGCAAAAAAGAAGGCGCTCGCTGAAAGCGCCCGCCTTCACAAGCTTCGCGCCCAACTGGACAGGCAAGTCCGGCGAGCGCTTCCGCAGTGGGAAGTGACGGGAGACTGAGGAACCAGACAGCCTTACGCAAAACGACGCGACCCAAGGGCCGCGCCGTCCTGAAGATAGTTCAATCAAATGCCGGTGGTGCAAACACCGGCACCCAATAGGAGAATTATAGCATGACTATTACGGAAGCAGCAAACACCGCACAGGCCGCAACGCTCACTGAAATGGAGCTTTTCGGTCACTTCAAGCGGATGCAGATTACGCATAATCATAGTTTTGGCGGCACCATTCTGGAATACTCGCCGGAAGAAAGCCTTCGCGAATGTGGCGGTTATGGCGGCGTCGGAGATTTTTCGGATCAGTTCGCCGACGAATTGGAGCGGGATGACCAGCAGGAAGAAACGCTTGATTGCATGATTTCTGACCTTGAATCCTATCTCGACAATCTTCGGCTTGTCCGGTCGGATTTCCAGTCATTCAAGGCCATACACTTGATCATGCCGGAGGAACCGGCCGACGATACTGATCGGGCCGCGTATAAGGCGTGGGAGTGCGCCGCGATCAAGGCGGAGAAAAACCCGCGCTATCGTCCGGTGATCATTGCCAGCGCAGCGCAGGAGGCTGCATAATGGCGGTTTCTCCCCAACTTCGCGAGCTCGTCGCCGCTGCGGGAGCCAAGTATCAGGGAGCATCGGAGCCGGCTTGCGGCATCATCCCACTTCAGCCGGTCGAAATCGATCCGCGCGGTGCCCTGATCTATGACGTTGCCGACATAATCAGCGAAGCCCTCACCGGACCGGCAATCCACGTGATGGAGCTTGCCGAAATGATCGTAGACACAGTGCAGGAGGCAGCCTAGCCGCAAGTAACTGCCGACCCACCAGAAGCCCGCCGCTCGCCCCGGCGGGCTTTTCACGCCTTCCGTTGCCCGGCTGCTATCTGTTTAGCCTTCACCGCAGCTAGTTTCGCTGGCCGCACGAAGAGTCGGTCGAGTAGATCGGCAGTTAAATCCTCCAGCGCTTCGCCTTCCTCGGCGGTGTAGGGATCAACGTCATGAGCAGCATCGTTGCCGTCGAGAACGGCAACGTCGGCCAGTTCAACAATATCACCATCAAGAATTTTCATGTCGCCTAGTGAGCGGATTCTTGAGCGCGGAGCGTCGGCGGGATTTTTCCCCTGAAGGCGATCATCTGTCGCATAAATGTGTTTGGTTGCAACGTCGATTGTCTTACGAAACATCGCGCCAGCGGCTTCATATTTCCGCGTCCGCCGACAGGTTGTTGCCTCAAGGAATAGATTACGGATACGCTCTGGGATGTCCAGGGATAGCAGCGGCTTTGCCACTTCAATCATAACCGGCTCATTGTCAAAATGTCGACCACGATCTAGTTGGCCGGGCGTGTCAGTTGGGCTAGATTGCGGCTGCCCTCTGTAAATGCTCCCCCTGTTACAGACTTGGCAGCTGAAAAAGACGTCGCTATTCAGTTCGTCTATTTTAGTAAAACCTCTCGCAATCATTTGAACACTTTTCGTTCCACATCGATAGCAATCCCGAACTAAGAATCCCATCGTTTCCGCGTCTCCCTAAACCGATAAAGATACATGCACCTTCCATCCGTCGCGCCACCTATGTCAAGAAAGAGAAATGGCAACAAAATAGGAACATAATCCTTGACCGACTCACCGCCACGGTGGCGGCATTAAATCGAAGGAGTTTCCACCATGGCCGAACCTGAAAAGGTGGCGGACGGCGAAGCTTTGCCCTTGCTCTTGAAATGGCAACCGGCATGGCAAGACAAGGAAGCCGACTATAAGGCGCTGGCAGAGGGCTACAGCGGCAACGTTGGCCGCATTTATCTCTATGACGCTGGCCCGCAGCAAGGCCGCTGGTTTTGGGCGATGAACGCTTTCGGCCCGGAAATCAGCCGAAATGTTGGCGAGCTTCACGGCATTGAAACTTCGGCTCGTGCAGCAGCGCGCATGGTCGAAGAAGCTTGGTTTCCAGCAATCAAAGGATCATCGCTTGACCAGCCGTCACCCGCGCGCAATTCCTATGAGATGGCAAAGGAGGGGGAGTGAGCGAATAATGCATCTGGTGCAGCAATGGGCAAATGTTATCGGCTTGTGTGCGGGTTTTTGGGGCGTTCTGCTTTTGACAAAAGAATGGCCATTCATTTTTGGCCGTGGCTTACGTCGCTTCGTAGGCCGTATCGGGACGCGCAATGTCAACGTCGCGAAAATCATTCAGACCAAATATCAGCACACCTATGCAGAGCGCGCGACGCAAAAACATCGCTGGTATCTATGGCTATATGACCTGACGATTTATTTTCTAAAACTTCGCTCTCGTAACGAAGCGCGGCAATTGAAAAAGAACGCTGCGAAATTTAAAGCTCCTGACATCAACCTACTCGATCAAAACGGAATTCTTGATCCGGATTCCGTGGAGCGGTTTTCTGCCAGCCTGCACAATTATGTAGATGACCTTGTGGAAAATGGTGAAGCCAAAGACCTTTCAATCAAAGGATTGACATGGGTGCTTGTCGGTTTGGGATTCCAGATTTTTGGAAATCTACCGTTGCCTTGGTGATCGCTGATGCCCGGTGACAAGTGGCCCGATCACACCCCAGATATAGGCTGGTCGGGCCGACTGGTATTGCCTGCTTGTCGTGATCCTCGCGCAAGGCGCACTCGGCTGGTTGCTAGTCTAAAGACTTTTCAGGCGCTCAAGCTCACCGAAAGGATACCAGCGAAGCAGCGGCATAGAGCAAGCAGCCGCGCTAGGATTGGTGCTTACTGGCCGGCTTCCGACCAAACGAATAGAAAGCGCCGTGCGGCCGGTGTATCCGCCCATCGCATTCTTGGCGTTGGCCTTGACACAAACGAATTGCAGCTTCCCTCCCGGCGCGTCCATCACGCTAGAGATTTCCGCATCCCGCACCGAATACGGATCAATAAGGTAATCCCGCGCGCTATTCGCAATCTCCTTCCGAATTGCATTTGATGGCGGCCGTTGCGAGGCCATCACGTCACTAACTTGTTGTTGCGAGACGCACCCCGTGAGCGTGAGCGCTGCCGCGACCAGAATCAGCTTCTTCAAAATTAGTCCCCCGAATGAATTGCCCGCCCGCAACGGACCATCCTATCCCCTCGCCTGTCAAGGCGTCCGCAAAGGTCGCTCTAAGGCGGCTATCGATATGATATCCACAGGCCCGCGAGCTAACAAAAGGTGCTAACGAACCCTGCTAACGAGTTTTTCTAAGTGATTGATTTTATTATGAAAAACAAGATGGCTGGGGAACCTGGATTCGAACCAGGACTAACGGAGTCAGAGTCCGTGGGTCTACCGTTAACCTATTCCCCAAGAGGCGCTAGTGCATGCGCATGGTGAAACGAGCGGACCGAGCGGTAAACTTCGGTCGGCTGCCTTGCGGAAGCGATCCCGTTTCTGCGCTGCCTTGTAGCTACCGCCGCAAAATAGTCAAGCCTGCTCGCCGTTTCAATTGGGACGAAACATCGTCGGTCGAACGGCAATCCCCAGACGCTGCCGGTCCAAGGCTTGGCCAGCGGAAAAAAGCGAAGCGATCTTTTTTGCGGCGCGCGCTCTTGGTGATCCAGCACGGCGCTGCTAATCTGTCGCCAACGTAGAAATACTTATGCGCGTGCAGCGTCCCGGCAACGGTTCGCGCGGCGCTGGAAGGAACGACAGTGAAAGACCGCGACACCGGCGCCGAAGCGCCGGCGCCAAGCGTGTCCAGCAGTTCCCCCATGCCCGGCGACGGCAAGGGGGACTCGCCCGCAACGCGTCCGCCGTGCCAAATCGCGGCGGCCATGCCTGGAAACGGGGCTGCGGAGGACCCGAATAAATCCCACCGGGGCAAGAAGCGGCGCAAACGCAAGCGCGGCCGCAAGGTTTTTGCGCGCGATGGAAGCGCCCTGCCCGGCCAAGCCGCTTCCGGCCCGACATCTGTTGCCTCGGCAACGATCCAGCCTGCCGCGCCACGGCCCGTCGATGCCGCACCGCCGGCTGCGTCCGCCCAGACCGAGCCGCACCGTCCGCGCCCGGTGGCACAGGAATTGCCGATATTTGCCGCGCTCGATCTCGGCACCAACAATTGCCGCCTGCTCGTTGCCGTGCCCACCCGCTACGGTCAGTTCCGCGTCATCGACGCGTTTTCGCGCATCGTCAGGTTGGGCGAAGGGTTGACCGCGAGCGGAAGGCTGGCTGACGTCGCCATGGACCGCGCCGTCGAGGCCTTGAAAATCTGCGGCGACAAGCTCAGCCATCGCAAGATCCGGCGGGCGCGGCTCATTGCCACCGAGGCCTGCCGTTCCGCGCATAACGGTTTTGAATTCGTCGAGCGCGTCGAGCGCGAAGCCGGCCTCAAGCTGGAGATCATCGACCGGCAGACGGAAGCCCGGCTGGCCGTTTCGGGCTGCGGCTCGCTGATTGAGCGGGATACGCAAGGCGTCGTCCTGTTCGACATCGGCGGCGGTTCGTCCGAAATCGCGCTCATCGATCTTTCCGGCCGTCGCTCGCAGCGCCTTGCCAACAACATCGTGTCGTGGACGTCGCTACCCGTCGGCGTCGTCTCGCTTGCCGAGCGCTTTGGTGGCCGTGCGGTCACACGCGAAACCTTTGCCGCGATGGTCGACGATGTCGCCACGCATCTCAACGCCTTCGAGGGGCGCGACCGCCTGAAGCATGTCGTGGCAGGATCGAAATTCCACCTGCTTGGCACCTCCGGCACGGTTACGACGCTGGCCGGCGTTCATCTCGACCTCGAACGCTATGATCGCCGCCGCGTCGACGGGTTGTGGATGGATCGCGACAGCGTGGATGCTATGGTCGACCGGCTGGTCGGCTGGGATTTTCAGCAGCGCGTCGCCAATCCGTGCATCGGCGCGGACCGGGCCGATCTCGTGCTGGCCGGATGCGCCATTCTCGAAGCGATCCGTGCCGTATGGCCTTCGGAGCGCCTGCGCGTTGCCGACCGGGGCTTGCGCGAAGGCATTTTGAGCGAATTGATGGCCGATGACGGCGTGTGGCGCAACAACTGGCGCGGTGGATATCGGTCATGACCAAAAAACCTGAGAAGCCGACGACTGCCGGCATGCGCGTCATGAAAACGCGCATCAAGAAAAAGAGCGGCTTGAAGGAAAGTTCGCGGCGCTGGCTGGAGCGCCATATGAACGACCCCTACGTTCAACGCTCCAAGGCCGATGGCTACAAATCGCGTGCGGCCTATAAGCTGATCGAGATCGACGACCGTTATCATCTGCTGAAGCCCGGCATGAAGGTCATCGATCTGGGCGCAGCACCCGGCGGCTGGTGCCAGGTCGCCGCGGCGCGCACGAACTCGACTGCCGAAAAGCCGCATGTCGTCGGCATCGACTATCTCGGCATGGATCCGGTTCCCGGAACGGTCGTGCTGGAAATGGATTTCCTCGACGATGCCGCCCCTTCGCGCTTGATCGAGGCGCTGGGCGGCGAGCCGGACGTGGTGCTGTCGGACATGGCGGCCCCCACCACGGGACACCGCAGGACCGACCACATCCGCACCGAACATCTGTGCGAGGTGGCCGCGGATTTCGCTATCTCGGTGTTGCGGCCCGGCGGCCACTTCCTGACCAAGACGTTTCAGGGCGGCACCGAGCACGAGGTGCTGGCGCTGCTGAAGAAGAATTTCCGCTCGGTGCACCACGTCAAGCCGCCGGCATCGCGCGAGGAATCGGTCGAACTCTATCTGCTGGCCAAGGAATTCAAGGGCCGTACGCCGCCCGAAACTGCCTGATCGCGACAGGTCCGTTCAGGCCGAAGGCGTTTCAGGTTCGAGCGACCTGGCGGCACGAGCGCCATGACCGGATACGGCGCTGCCGGCGTCCGTGGCCAAGCGCACGAACCAGATTGCCGCCAACGCAGATATGCCGGCGACAATGAAGAATGCGATGTGAAAATCGGCAAGCGTCAGCGAAGCGCCGTGAAAATGCGTCGACGCTTCCAGGATACCGCCGGCAACAGCGACGCCGAGGGCGATGGACAATTGCTGCCCAACGGCTGCGATCGGCGTTGCCTTGCTGGTATCTTCGGATGAAATCTCGGCATAGGTCAGCGCATTGATGCCGGTAAAGAACATCGAGCGCAGGAAGCCGCCGGCCAGCAATATGACGAGGATGAGCGCATAGGGCGTTTCGGGCGTAAAAAAGCCGTTCGCGCCGACGGACGCGGCGGATATCAGCGAGCCAAACACCAGCACTTTTCGAAAACCCGCCATCCGGAAAACCCATGTCGTGGCAAGCTTCATGCCCATCGCACCGATGGCCGAAACGAAGGTGATCATGCCCGACTGGAAGGGCGTCAGCCCAAATCCGATCTGCAGCATCAACGGCAGCAGGAACGGTACGGCGCCGATGCCGATGCGAAACAGGCCGCCGCCGAGCACGGAAGTCCGAAACACCTGGTTGCGGAAAAGGCTGAGGTCCAGAAGCGGGTTTGGCGCGCGCCGCGCATGAAACAGATAGGCCGCGCCGGACACCAGGCCGACAAGGGTGGTGACGATCCCGACATAAGGCGGCAAGGCCGCCAGCCCCATGACAGATAGGCCAAATACCACGCCCGACGCTGCTACCCCGCTCAAGACGAAGCCGGGCACATCCAGGCGCGGCATGGTCATGGACGGCGTCTTCGGCAGGTACCGCGTGGCGAGCCAGATGCCGATGATGCCGATCGGCACATTAATCAGGAATATCCAGTGCCAGGAAAAATAGGTGGTAATGAAGCCGCCGACCGGCGGGCCTACCAGCGGGCCGACAAGGGCCGGAATGCTGAGCCACGACATGGCCGCGACCAGTTCGCTCTTGGGCGTGGCGCGCACCAGCACCAGCCTGCCCACCGGCGTCATCATGGCGCCGCCCATGCCCTGCAGGAAGCGCGACACCACGAAGGCGGCCAGCGAGTTCGACGCGGCGCACGCAACCGACCCGACCATGAACACGACGATGGCGGTGCGGAACACATTCTTCGCGCCGAAGCGGTCGGCCATCCAGCCGCTGACGGGAATGAAAATCGCCAGCGACACCAGATAGGCGGTAAGCGCAAGCTTCAGCGCGATAGGGCTGCTCTGGATATCGATGGCGATCGCCGGCAGCGAGGTCGCGATAACCGTCGAATCCATGTTCTCCATGAACAGGGCGACTGCGAGGACAAGTGGGACGATGCGGTTCACGAACTTATCCCAGTTTCGGAGGCAGGCCGTCGACCGGACCACCAACGCGAGAGCGCGGTTATCATGCGGCCTCGGCAATGTCGCGCATGTAACCTGTCACATTTGCGCGAACACGAAGAACCTGCGGCCTAACCCACCCAGCGCTCGTAGTCGGAAACAAGCAGATGCAAGGGCGCGACATCCTCCTTGATGTCCGAGAACCGCCCAATGGGATTGCGAAAGACATTGTCGGTCAAATCGTCATTGACGGTGGACACCTCGCCGATGAGCACGTCGCTCCCCTCGCCCCAGAACGCATGCCAGACGCCCGGCAGCAGGGTCACGCTCTCGCCCGGATCGAGCTTCAGCAAGCCGCCTGCCGGTAGTTTGCGAATGGTGCCGTCGACCGGAACGGAAACCTCCGCCTTGGGATCGATGCCGCCATCGGCATCTGGCATGAACAGCTCCAGCACAAGTTTGCCGCCGCCGCGATTGATGATGTCTTCGGCCTTGATGACGTGGCGGTGCATCGGCGAAAGCTGGTCCTTGCGGGAAATCATGATCTTTTCCGCGTAGAGCATTCCGGCGCCCTTCTTCATGTCCTCGAAACGGCCATTGCGCACGGTAAACAGGAACAGGCCAAGTTCCTCGAACTTGCCCTGGCCGTAGTCGGTGATGTCCCAACCGAGCCGCGAAGAGAAAATGCCGGCGGATTCCTGCCGGCGCGCCTTCATTTCGTCCGGCGTCCAATAGGCGAAGGGCGGCATGACATAACCGAACGAACGGATAAAAGCGTCCGCCTCGCGAATGATCGTGTTGATGTCGGAACGCTTCATGGCCGTGCTCTCCCGGAGCCGAATTGGGTGACCGCTCGTCCAATCCGCATAGACGAATGCCGATCTCCTGTCGATCCGGCCAGCAGGATGTAGGACGGCAGGATCGCGCTCCCGGTGGCGTGACACGAGGCGGGATCTGCGCCATAAACCTCGGGGTTTTAACGGTGGCAAGACATGACCAGCATTTACGACCTCGATACCCCATCCGTCCTCATCGACATCGATCGGGCGCAGGCCAATATCGATCGGGCGCAGGCCCATGCCGACCGGCATGGCCAAAAGCTTCGGCCGCACATCAAGACGCACAAATTACCGTATTGGGCGAAAAAGCAGGTTGCCGCCGGTGCGGTGGGCATAACCTGCCAGAAAATCGGCGAGGCCGAGGTGATGGCGGATGCAGGGCTTACCGATATTTTCCTGCCTTATAACATCCTGGGCAAATCGAAACTGGAGCGGCTGCTTGCCTTGCATCGGCGCATCACGCTCTCGGTCACCGTGGACAATGCGGAGGTGCTCGCGGGGCTTTCCTCGACCTTCAGTGATGCCGGGCACCGGCTAGAGGTTCTGGTGGAATGCGATACCGGCGGAGGCCGCTGCGGCGTCCAGACGGCTGTGGAGGCGGTCGAACTCGCGCGCCGGATCGAAGCGTCGAAGGGCCTTTCCTTCGGCGGTCTGATGACATTTCCCGCCGCCGGGCGGCCTGACGAGGCAGAAGCGTGGCTACGGGCCGCGCGCGACGCTCTGGCGACGGATGGCCATGCCTGCGCGCGCATTTCCAGCGGCGGCACGCCTGATATGTGGCGCGCGGGCGATGACACGGTCATTACCGAGTACCGCCCCGGCACCTACATCTACATGGATCGCTATCAGATCGCGCATGGGGCGGCCACGCTGGACGACTGCGCATTGACGGTGCTGGCCACCGTCGTTAGCCATCCGACCGCGACCCGCGCCATCATGGACGCCGGCAGCAAGGCGCTTTCCAGCGACACACTCGGGCTTTCCGATTTCGGCGAGGTGCTGGACATGCCAGGCGCGACCGTCAGCGGGTTGAGCGAAGAGCATGGCACATTGCTGCTCGCAGGTAATGCCGATCTTCGCATCGGCGAGCAGGTGCGCATCGTGCCCGACCATTGCTGCGTCGTGGTGAACCTGTTCGACAAGGTTCACCTTATTTCCGGTGAAACGGTGGTGGAAACGCTGCCGGTGGCAGCGCGCGGACTTATGGCGTGATGACTATCGGCGCTCGGCGCTGCGCGCCGCGATGCGGCGCATGGCGGCGACGCGCCGCCTTCTGATTTCGGTGCGCATCGCCGTCAGATGCAGCGCGAAGAACAGCACCGTGAAGCCGACTGCCATGACCAGCAGCGGCCACAAAAGGCTGGGATCGATGGTCGGTCCGTCCAGCCGGAACACGGAAGCCGGCTGGTGCAGCGTGTTCCACCAATCTACCGAAAATTTGATGATCGGTATGTTGATGAAGCCGACCAGCGTGATGACCGCCGCCGCCCATGCGGCGCGCCCGGCGTCGTCCAGCGCGCGCGTCAGCGCGATGATGCCGAGATACATCAGGAACAGGACGAACACCGATGTCAGCCGCGCATCCCACACCCACCAGGTGCCCCACATGGGCTTGCCCCAGATCGAGCCGGTAATCAGCGCCAGCGCCGTGAAAACCGCGCCGATGGGCGCTGCCGACTTCAACGCCACATCGGCCAGCGGGTGGCGCCATACCAGCGTGCCGAGCGCCGACGCCGCCATCAGCGAATAGCAGAGCATGGCAAGCCACGCGAACGGCACATGGATGTACATGATGCGAACGGTGATGCCCTGCTGGAAATCTTCCGGCGCGGCGAAACTCATATAAAGGCCGACCGCCAGGATAATTGCGGACAGGCCCGCCAGAAACGGAACAAGCCTGTCGGCCAGCCCGACGAAACGCGTCGGATTGGCAAGGTCGGTCCAGGTCGTGGGGCGCTCGCTCGTGTCGCTCATGCGACTTTACATAGACCGGCGCGGCGGCTGCGGCAATCGAGCTTCGATGTCGCAGGCCGAACCGGCGGTTAGGCTGCCGCGTCCGCAACGGGCGGCGAAATGCGGCTCAGGCGGCGGACTTCCTCGTCGTTGAGCAGGCCGCCGGCGCGCAGCAGCGAGGCAAAGCGGCCATTGCGCAGCGACAGTTCGGCAAAGCCGCCCATCTCGATGATCCGGCCCTTGTCCATGAACACGACGAGATCGGCGTCGCGCACCGTGGTCAGACGGTGGGCGATGATGAAGGTCGTGCGATCGCGCCGAAGCACGTCGATGGCTTCCTTGACGCGGTCCTCCGTCTCGACATCGAGCGCACTGGTCGCTTCGTCCAGAACGAGGATCGGAGCGTTCTTCAGGACCGCGCGGGCGATGGCGATGCGCTGGCGTTCGCCGCCGGAAAGCTGGCCGCCACGTTCGCCGACCAGCGTGTCGTAGCCGCCGCCTTTCGACAGGATGAATTCCTGCGCGGATGCGGCCTCCGCCGCCGCGTGAATCTCGTCATAGGTGGCGTCGGCGCGGCCAACCCGGATGTTGTCCTCGATCGACCGGTTGAGCAGGCCGGCATCCTGGAACACGGTGGCAATCGAATGGCGAAGCGACTTGCGCGTCACCGTTCGGGTATCGATGCCATCGATGAGGATGCGCCCGCTGTCCGGCGAGAAAACGCGCTGGAGCATGTTGATGACGGTCGTCTTGCCGGCGCCGGTCGGGCCGACGATGGCGATGGTCTGCCCCGCCTGCACTTCGAAAGAGACGTCGCAGAGACCCTGGCCGGAATTCGGGAAGGAGAACGACACATCTTCAAAGCGGATGTGGCCGGTAACCGGACCAAGTTCGCGCAAGCCTTCCGGCTCGGCGGCGTCCACCGCGGAATCTTCCAGCTTATAGAACTCTTCAAGCTTGGCGCGGGCGTCGGAAATCTGATTGACGAACGCCGAAATCTGGTCGAGCCGGGCAATCAGGATCGTGGCGAAGCCGGTGAAGGCAACCACGTCGCCGATGCGCAACTGGCCGTGCGTCACCAGATAAGCGCCGATCAGCAGCACCACCATCATCGAGATGGTCGAGGACAGCCGCTGCAGGGCGCTGGCAATGGCCCACCAGTCGAGCACGGGGTTCTGGGCGCTGAGCAGATTGCGCACATGCTGGCGCAGCGTCGCCGCCTCCAGGCCGATCCGGTTGTAGCTCTGCAGCACCGAAACGTTGCTGACGGAGTCGGTCACATGGCCGAAGACCTGATGATAATGCCGCTCCACATTGGCCTGGCCTACCTTGGTCTTGCGCATCACCAGCCGGCCGACGCCGACATAGACAACGCCGAGGACCAGGAGCACGGCCGCCATGCGGACGTCGAGGTTGAGCGCGGTGGGAACGAGCAGGCAAAGGGCTACCGCCGCCGAGAGATGCTGGCGCATGAACTCGAGCCACAGGCTGAACAGCGCTTCGATTGCGCGCAACAGCGTATGCAAGGAATTGGAGGTGCCGCGCTGCTGGTGCCAGGAAAGCGGCATCGTGATGACGCGCTCGAAGGACTGGCAAAGCAGTTCGCCGCGTCTTGCATGCGCAAAACGGTCCGCCCCGCGCGCCACCCAGACGAAAGCGATGATGTTGAAGATGCCGATACCGGCCCACAGCACCAGCGTCGGCACGACATCACGGCGATCCGACATCGCGTCGATAACGCGGCCGAACATGATGGGCTCAAGGATGGTTATGATAGCCAGGGTTACATTGGCTGCACAAATGAAGGCTACGCGCTTCTTGTCCGAAGCAAGATAACCCAGTGCTCTCAAGTAGATTTGCAGAAGGGACACTCGCCTACTCCACCGAAATCATTGCTGGCGCTTCGATCTGGCAGACAGGTACCGATAGAAGGCGTGCAAAACAATGGCCGCGAGACCCTTCCGTTCCGAATCTTCGAACAAAACATGACAACGGATCGAAATCTGGCGTGATCATCTAACGGATTGAGAAGACAGGCAAAACGTCAGCCGTGCGGCAAAATAAAGGCAGAGGCGCACCGCTGCCTTTATTTAATCAACCGGCCCCCGCGCCCTGCCTCAGGCGGGGATTTTGACGACGACCTCAATTGTGGCGCCGTCCTTCAGTTCAAACGATGCGCCCTTCTGTTTCACGCCGCCCTTTTCAAGCGTGACCGTCTTGACGGCCTTGTCGCGCACGATCTTGATCCTGCACTCGCAGCCCGACATTTTGAGCGTCGCGGAGTACCCATCCCAATGGCTGGGAATCCTTGGAGCGATCTCCACCTTCTTTCCGTGGCGCTGGATGCCGAGGATGCCTTCCACGGCGGCGCGATAAAGCCAGCCGGCGGACCCGGTGTACCAGGTCCAGCCGCCGCGCCCGCCCTTGCCATCTTCCGCATAGACGTCGGCAACGACCACGTAAGGCTCGACGCGGTAGTGCTCGGCCGCCGCCTCATCCAGCGCATGATTGACTGGATTGAGCATCGAAAAGCAGCGATAGGCGTCGTCGTTTCGGCCCATTTCGGCAAGGGCGATGACGAACCAAGTCGCGGCATGGGTGTATTGGCCGCCGTTCTCGCGCACGCCGGGCGGATAGCTCTTGATGTAGCCCGGATCCTTCTCGGTATTGGCGAAAGGCGGCGTGAACAGCTTTACGATCTTCAGTTCGTCATCCACCAGCCTCTCGATCACCTGCTCCAGGGCCGTGCGGGAGCGAGCCGGATCGCCCTCGCCCGACAGCACGCTCCATGACTGAGCGATGGAATCAATCTTGCACTCGTCGGAAGCGTGCGAGCCGAGCGGCGTACCGTCGTCGAAGCTGCCACGGCGATACCACTGGCCGTCCCACGCGGTATTCTCAAGCGCCCGCTTCAGGGTGCGCGCATGCTTCTCCCATGCCTGGGCATGCTTGGTATCGCCCTCGGCCTTGGCGATCGCCGCAAAATCGCCGAGGGTCGCGAGCAGGAACCAGCCTAGCCAGACGCTCTCGCCCTTACCTTCGGCGCCGACACGGTTCATGCCGTCGTTCCAGTCCCCGCCAAGCATCAGGGGCAGGCCGCCGGCGCTGCTGCGCTTGATGGCAAGGTCGAGCGCGCGCGCGCAATGTTCGTAGAGCGAGACCTTTTTGTCCGAAACCGTCGGCACGAAAAACGCATCGTGTTCGCCCTCGGCCAGCGCCTGCCCCTCAATGAAGGGCAGTTGCTCCTTGAGGATCGCCTTGTCGTCCGTCACGGCGATGTAGCGGGCGACCGCATGCGCAAGCCAGACGACATCGTCCGAAATGATGGTACGCACGCCGGCGCCGGTGCGCGGCAGCCACCAATGCTGGACATCGCCCTCGGCAAATTGCCGCCCGGCCGCATTGAGTATCTGCTCGCGCCCAAGGGCAGGGTCGTGCGATAGCATCGCCATCGTGTCCTGCAACTGGTCGCGGAAGCCATAGGCACCGCTCGCCTGGTAGAACGCCGAGCGCGCGCGAATACGACAGGCAAGGCTCTGATAGGGCAGCCAGTGGTTGACAATGGCGTCCATCGCCTTGTCCGGCGTCTCGATCTGGATCGTATCGAGAAAGCCGCGCCACGCGCGCTCATTGTCGCCAAGGCGCTGGTCGAAGTCCTTTTCACGGTGACGCTGGACGAGCGCTGAGGCCTCCTCGGCGGACGCGGCATCGCCCATCAGCCAAAGCAGCGTGACATCGCCGCCAGCCGGTATCTCGATGTCGCGGGCAATCGCCGCACAAGGATCTTCGCCGGCTTCAATGCGCCCCGACAGGATCGCGCCGGACAGGACGGCATCGGGCGTCTCGGTGTTGCCATGACGGCCCAGGAATTCCTCGCGGTCCGCCGTCATCGAATCTGGTTTACGGTCGCTCGCCAGAAATGCGATGCGGTCGCCATAGTCCAGCCCGTAGGGGTTTTGCGCCAGCAAGGCACCCGTCGCTTCGTCCATCGAGGGAACGATGGTGGAGGCCGTTTTTGAGCGATGGCCGCCCAGCACCCACTCGGCATAGGCGTAAATCCGCAGCCTGGCCGCCACAGAGCCGGTATTGCGGATGCGCAGCCTGGAAATCCTGATCGGGTCGACCGGATCGACGACGTGGGTGAGGTCCATCTCCAGCGGGCCGCGCGTGGCCCTGAACGTCGAAAAACCCTGGCCGTGCCACGTTTCGTAAGTCACTGCCGGGTCGCGCACGACGGCCGCAATCGGCGAGAAAGCTTCGCCACTGGCAAGGTCGTGAATATAGATGCCCTCGCCCGGCCGGTTCGTCACCGGATCGTTCGACCACGGCGTCAACTGGTAGTCGCGGCTGTTGCGGCTCCAGGTGAAGGCCGCGCCTTCCGCCGATGTGTGGAAGCCGAACGAGGCGTTGGATACGACGTTGATCCATGGCTGCGGCGTCACGCGGTGGCCGGTCAGGCGCACCACATAATGCCGCCCGTCGCCCTCGAACCCGCCAAAGCCGTTCCAATTGCTCAATCCGGAACCGTCTGCTGAGCGATCGTCAAACTTTGCTCGTTGCTTTGGCGCCGGCAAGGCGATGCCGGCCGACTGCGCCGCATCCTGCAGCGCCAGCGTGTCCCTTTCCTGCAGGGCGGCCGTTTCCGCGCGCTCGATCTGGTCGAAGATGGTGCCATTGCGGGTGTGCAGCACGACGCGGGCAACCGCCAGCAGAGTCTTGTAGGTGCCCTCGTCCATCAGGTCGCGGCGCACGGCGAAGATATGCTGGCGCGGTCCGAGTTCGGTACCGCGCAGCCGGCTGTTCTCGCACAGCGTCTCGATCGCCTGCTGCAAATCCTGCACATAGGAGGACGCCTGCTCGTTGATGACGACGAAATCGGCCATCAGGCCGCGCGCGCGCATATATTCCTGAAAGCGCAGCGCCTGGGCGACGATCTCGATGTCGGCAATATCCGAAATCCGGATGGCGAAGATCGGATAGTCGCCGGAAACGCTGGTCGGCCAGAGGCCCGACTGCTTGCCGAGGCCAGAGACGATGGCATCCGCCGGCAGGCGCAGGAAGGCGTCGGGATAAATGAGGTATCGCGCCAGTTTCTGGACATTGGCGGCATCGGCAAGGCTGAGGCCAAGATGGCGCGTCTGCACCTGCGAGCGCGTCCAGGCAAGCATCGACTGGCGCGAAAAGCTTTCCGGGTGGTCAAGCCGGGCAATCGCTGATTCCATCTCGGCGCGGTTCGCGCCCACAACCGTCCAGAATGTCAGCGAGGTCTTCTTGTTGGCGGGGACGCGTACGTGCCGCCGGAGCGACGCGACGGGGTCGAGCGTGAACCCGTCATGCCCGCCCAGCGTGGCGCCACGGTCGAACGCGGCCGCATCGGCGATGGTGCGCCCTCGCCCGATGAAGGCGCGGCGGTCGGTTTCCGCCTCGGTATCGCGCGACAGGCCCGACGGATCGGTGACGAAATGCGCGGCGGCTATGTCCTGTTCGCTCGTTTCGCGCTTGCGCCGAACCGCGAAGATCGCACCGTTGTCTGCCGCAATTTCCGTCTCCACGAACATTTTCGAGAAAACCGGATGGGCATTGTCGGAGGCTTCCGGCGCGAGCGCCAGTTCGGCGAAGGAAGTAACCTCGATATGGCGGTCGATGGGGCCGTCATTGTAGAGCGTAATGCGGCGGCCCTCGCCATTGCCTTCGGACACGACGATGCATTCGACCTCGGAGCGCAGCGTTCCCACCGTCTTGACGAAACTCGCCTTGTCGTCGGAAAAATGCGTGTGGGCCAATTCGCCGGGAGCGGCTTTCGGCTCCGTGGTAGCCGACCACCAGTCGCCCGTATCCGCATCGCGCAGGAAGAGGTAGGTGCCAAGCCGGTCCTCGGTCGGGTCCGGCTGCCAGCGGGTTACCGCCACCTCGCCCCATCGGCTATAACCGGAGCCGGTTGCCGTCAGCATCACCGAATAGCGGCCGTTCGACATCAGGCTGGTAGAGCGAAGCGCCCGCGGCGGGTTGAGGATGATGCGCGTATCCGGGCTTTGCACCTCGGTTTCGGCCTTGGCGGTCCGCTCATCGGCTTCCGTACGCACGGCTGCGGCAAGGATTTCGCGAGGCGCCTTTTCCTGCAGCAACAATTCGGCCGATTCGATAACCGGATCGCTGTGGAATCGGTCGCGCAGGCGGCCTTCGAAAATCGCGTCGGCAACGGCTGCAATCGACATGCCCGAATGGTGCGCCATGTAGTTGTGCACGACGGCATGGTCGCTGCCTTCCGGCACGCGCTGCGGCGTAAAATCGACCGCGTCGTAGTAGCCATGCGGCCCAAGCGCGCCGATGCTTTTCAGGCGCTCCAGATTGGCGACCGATTCACGCGGGGTAAACTGGGCCGCCAGGATCGTGGCGTAAGGCGCGATCACCGTGTTCTGGCCAAGACCGCGCTTCAGGCCAAGACCGGGTACGCCGAAGTTCGTGTATTGATAGGTCAGTTCGCGGTCGCGCGCATTGTAGGCGGCTTCCGAAATGCCCCACGGAACGTTCTTCGAATCGCCATACTGGATTTGCCGCTTGATGATGAGCTTGCTGGTCTGGTTGAGGATGCTGCCGCGCGGCTCCTTCATCACCAAGGGCGGCATCAGATATTCGAACATCGAGCCGGACCACGACATCAGCGCGCCCTGGAAGCCGATCTCGACGATCGGGCGGCCGAGACGGAACCAGTGTTCGGTGGGCAGGTCGCCCTTGGCGATGGCAAACAGGCTGGTCAGGCGCGCTTCTGATGCCAGAAGGTCGTAGCAGCTTTCGTCGAGCTGATGCTCCTCCACCCGGTAGCCGATCGACAACAGCTTGCGCTCCGGCCGCAACAGGAAGGAAAAATCCATCTCGAAGGCGAAGCGGCGCGTGCGCTCGCGCAGTTCCAGCAGCTTGACCCGCAAGGCCGCGATGGCCGCATCGTCGCTATGGGCGTCGAGGACATGGGCTTCGCAGGTGGCTTCGAGCCGGGCGGCCCAGTCCACGATCACATTGCTGCGGGCAGAACCGGCCTCCGTATGAATGGCGGCGGCAAGCTTGCGGATTTCGCCGGCCAGCACCGTCAGGTTGATGGTGCGGATCGAGGCCATTTCCGGCTGCGCCTTGATCGTCTGGACCGCGCGGCGCACGCCGTCGAGACGGTCGGCCAGGCGCTGGCGAAGCGGACGCAGTTGGCGACGGTCGTCGGGAAGTTCGTCGAGGCTTTCGTCGAGAATGGCGACCGTGTCGAGGATGCCCTCGAAATCGGCCTGCAGGTGAACGGAGGGCGCTTCGGCCCATTCGGCGCATGTAGCGGCGACCGCCACGAGATGCCCCGCAAGATTGCCGCTGTCGACGCTGGAAATATAAAGCGGATAGAGCGGCTTCAACGTCACCGTGTCGTACCAGTTGAAGAGATGCCCACGGCTGCGCGGCATGCTTTCGATGGTGGTCATCGTCGCATCGATGCGGTTGACGGCATCGGACAGGCTGATCCAGCCGAAATCGCGCGCCGACACCACGGACAGAAGATAGACGCCGACATTGGTCGGCGACGTCCGGTGGGCGACCACGGGGGCCGGGCTTTCCTGGAAATTGTCCGGCGGCAGATGGTTGTCGTCGGCGGTGACGAAGGTTTCGAAATAATGCCAGGTGCGGCGCGCCACGATGCGCAGCGCATGGATGTCGCGGGGCGAGATGCGCAACCTGTCTTCGGTTTCGGCCGAACGGCTGATGACCCAGGCGAAGGCCGGCGAACCGATCCAGAACAAGGCGAAGAAGAACGCAACGAACGCGCCGGTGGAATCGGCGAGCACGGGGATGGCAAGGCCGACCAGACCCACGACGACCGCGCCATGCATCATGGCGTAATAGGAGCCGAGGTCGTTGCCGCTGCTCTTTTGCGCCTGCGAGGCGGTGCGCCATTCGAGCATGTTCTTGCGGCTGACGAAAAGCCGATACAGCGTACGCACGATCGCATCGCCCATCATCCAGGCGCTGTGCGCCATGAGGACGATCTTCAGCGCGACCATGGCCGTGCCGAAGGCAACGTCATGCGCGAGCGCCGAGAAATGCCCGCGCGCGGTCGCGTCGCGGGTCTTGGGCAAGATCGAATTGACGATGTCGAAGGTCGGAGCCATGAACAGGCTGAGGATCAACAGCGCCTGCCATTGCGCTGCCTGCGTGAACGGCAGCAGCGCCCAGCCGGCAATCGCCGCCATGACCCAGAAGATCGGCGTGAGCGAGCGGCGCAGATTGTCGATCATCTTCCAGCGCGACAGCGCCGGAACGCCGGACCGTGGATTGAAGATGAAGCCCAGCAACTGCCAGTCGCCGCGCGCCCAGCGGTGCTGGCGCGACGCATCGACGGAATAGCGGGTCGGATAGTCTTCGACCAGTTCGACATCCGTTACCAGCGCCGAACGCGTCAGCGAACCTTCGAGCAGATCGTGGCTGAGAATGGTGTTTTCGTCGATGCGATCCTTCAAGGCCGCTTCGAACGCATCGATATGATAGAGGCCCTTGCCGGTGAAGGAACCGTCTCCGAACAGATCCTGATAGAGGTCTGAAACGGCAAAGACATAAGGGTCCAGCCCACGGCTGGCGGAAAACACGCGCTGGAAAAAGGAAGCCTCGTCGCCTGAGGTCAGCGAGGGCGTGATGCGCGGTTGAAGAATGGCGTAGCCGGCGGTCATTTCGCGGCGCGCACTATCGAAATGCGGACGGTTGAGCGGATGGCACAGCTTGCCCACCAGTCGCGCGACCGCATCGCGGGTCGTGCGGGTATCCGCGTCGAGCGTCATCACATGGACGACGTCTTCCGGTAGCGGCGCGTCCAGCGGCATGAAGGTGGTGTCGCTGTCGCCGCGCAGCAGCAGGTTCAGCTCATGCAGTTTGCCACGCTTGCGTTCCCAACCCATCCAGCATCCTTGAGCGGCGTTGTAGAGCCGGCGCCGGTGCAACAGATGGAACAGGGGCGCGCCTTCGCTCGGATAGCGTGCGTTCAGCTTGGCGATCTGGGCCTTCGCGAAGTCCCGGATTTCGATGTCGCCCTGATCGACTTCGCTTGAACTGTCGGGCCAATCGGAAAGCAGCGCGAAATAGAGTTCGTCCGACACATTGGCGAGGTGATGAACCTCGATGTTGCGGATGTTTTCCTCGACATCGTCACGCGAGCCGATCAGCGAAGGCACCACCACCAGCGTGCGCGCGGCCGCAGGCACGCCACCCTTGAATTCATAGCCGACAAGCCTTGTCGGCTTCAAAAACAGCAGAACCACGGTATTGAAGAACCCCAGCGCGCCTTCGCTCGCTGGCACGGCGAACAGAACCAGCATCAGCACGATCGCCGGCCATGGCAAAAGCGGCTGGAGCGCGTCACCGGCGAGACCGAGCAACAGGACCGTCAGCGCGAACACCGGAAGAACGATGCCGAGCCAGCCCGTCTTGCGGAATGCCCGGCCAAACCTGAGCGCGATGCCGGCACGGTAGCCGATCGACCGTTCCAGTTCCCGTCGGCGCGGCCCGACCAGGAAAAATCCGACATCGCTGTGCTTGCCGTCGACAATGCCCGCCTCCGGCCCTTCCTGGTTATCCAGCGGCTCGGTAGCTCCGGCCATTTCGGTGGCCAATTCCGCCACGCGGTATTCAGACAGGCTCGAGCGGCGCGCCAGATCCTCGATGGACTGGCGGTACTGGTCGCGCGATGCGAAGTCGAGCGCATCGAAATCCGTGCGCTCGCGCAACAGCGCATCGACGCGGCTCACACCTTCGAACCAGTCGGTCCAGTCGACATCGTTGATAAGGCGCAGGCCGCGAATGATATTGCCGGTGGTTACGTTGCCACTGGACAGCGTCTGATGCTCGCCGATGATGATTTCTTCGGCGTCCGAACCTGATTTCTCAAGTTCTCCCTCCAGCCACTCAAGCGCCTTGCCGGAATTCTGCGACCCGTCGCGCAGGCGATAGAGCAGTTGGGTGGCAAAGGTCGTGTCCTGCGCATGAACGCCGTAGGGAGACAGGATTGCCGCATCGTCGTCCTCCTTGGAGGCCAGCACGCGGTCGGCCACGTCATTGGCGATCTGGCGCATGTCGTGCGACCGGTTGACCCGCACGGCCAGGCGGCGGAGATTCTCCACCAGCACGAAACGCAGCAGCGACGGCAGCGCCCATATCTCGCCGATCTTCATCGGCTCGATGGACTGGAACCCCTCGACGATGACCTTGAACGTCTGCGCGGCAACGGAACTGTCCGAATGGGAGACATAGGCCCATGCAATGACAAGCGCGCGCGGCACGCTGGTTCCGTCGGCAAGCTGCAAGGTCGGCAGTTGGCGGTAGAAGCGGCGCGGCAGGTCGCGCTTGATCTGGAAAATGGTTTCTTCGACCAGATAATTGTTGTCGAGCAGCCATTGAGCGGCCGGCGTAACCGTTTCACCCCTGCCCTGCGCCGCGTTCGTCGAACGATAGACTTCGAGGATCTTGCGCGCACTCTCGCGGATGCGGGCTTGAAAATCGAAAGGCTGCAATGTCGGCAGATCGGCTACTTCGCCTCTGGCAAGGCTCTCGCCCAGCGCGCGCAGGCGTTCCTCATCCAGGAACGGAGAGCGGATCGGTTCCTGGACATCAGCGGGGAAATTCGCACCGGCCTTTACTGGGCCAAATTTGGCGGCGGCAGCCTTTGCGGCGATTGTCTTATCCGTTTTGGCAAGGCTGGACTGTATGTTCATTCAAAATTCCATGGGGCAGCACGCTGTCTTGGCATTGCCGCTGCTGTATATTTCCAAGCTGAGACTATCGCACACGGTAAAACCGGTGGCGATCCATGACCATAGCAGTCGTAGCCTGTTCGACAACCTGCAAGCGCGGGTTTTGTTCCATCTCCGCGCCGAGCGAGAGGCAAGGATTCTGGCTTTTTCGTGATGTGGGAGACCGGCGTGCCGAATTTGAACGCGGTAGTCGAAAACACCTCGAAACCGGCGCTAACGGATGCGGCCGCTACCCGAGATCGTGACGAGGAACGCTACCGCCTCCCGCTCCGGCTCAAGCAGAATCGGCCGTGCCTGCTCGCCCACCAGCAGGGTGTCGCGCGGACCGAGCACGATCGGGCTTTCGCCCGGCACGCGGAGTTGGCCCTGGGCACAAAAAAGCAGGGTCGTGCCAACGCCCGGCGCGATTTCAATCGGCTCGGTAACCGTTATCCGCTGGATCGTATGGGTGGCCCGGCCGCGCCTTGTCATCACATTGAGGTCGGTCACCGGCCCGCCGATGAGGACGGCATGAGTTTCCTCGTCGGCCGCAAAAGGCAACGGCTCCGACCGGGCGGTGAGCTCAACCGGAATCCCGCCGCCGATACTCAGCACAATCCCCTCGCCTTCCAATATGGAAAGCGTGCGGTCGATGCCGGCAAACAGCGAGAATGGCCCGCCGGCTTCAACGCGCGCCATGGAGATACGCCAGTCGAAATCGTCCATGCCGGCACCGGCGGGCGAGACGAAAATTTCCGTCGTCGTCCCGCCACCGTTCTTCCACGGCATTTCACGGTAGTCCTGGGTACGAAGAACGCGCATGAGAGTCAGCCTGCGGCGGACGCTCGGATAAATCCGGGCGTCCGCTCTATCTCTTTGTTCGAGCATCGGATTTTCCGAAAACCGGTAACCACTTTTCGGTCCGATGCTTTAGTCAGATCGCGGCCGTGATGATGATCTCGACCTTGTATTCCGGCGTGGCAAGCTTGGCTTCGCCGGTGGCGCGCGCCGGCGTGTTGCCCTGCGGCACCCACTTGTCCCACTCGGCGTTCATTTCCGCGAAGGTGCTCATGTCGGCAAGCCAGATGATCGCCTGGAGGATTTTGGTCTTGTCGGTGCCGGCCTTCGCCAGCAAGCCGTCGATGGTGGCCAGAATGTCCTTGGTCTGCTGCCCGACCGACGTTCCCGCTTCGCCAACCTGGCCGGCGAGGTACACGGTGTTGCCATGGATGACCGCGCCGCTCATCCGGGGGCCTGCATCGATACGACGAATGCTCATGAAAATTCCTTTCAGTTGACGGTCCAGCCTCTTTAGAGTCGCCGTCGCCTTGGGGCAAGTCCGCGCCTTTGATCCACGGGGCGGCAAAAACGCTCCGCAGGTCATTTTCCGCCGCTCGCTTTATTGACATATGTAATAACATCACATACCCAACCGATCCACGCCGGCAATGGCGGCCCCCACATGGAAAGCTCGGATCGGATGGCCGAAGCCTGTCTCACCTTTCACGATCTCACGCTCGGCTACGCCAGCCACCCCGCGGTGCATCATCTCGGCGGCGTCGTGGCCAAGGGTGCCTTGACCGCGGTTGTCGGCGCGAACGGTTCCGGCAAATCGACCTTGATGAAGGGCATCGCCGGGGTGCTGAAGCCCATGGCTGGCCGCATTGACCGGGCGAGCAGCACACGCATCGCCTATCTGCCGCAGCAATCGGAACTCGACCGGTCGTTTCCCGCCCGCGTCGTCGATCTGGTTTCGCTCGGCCTGTGGCCCCGGCGCGGGCTGCTCGGGCGTCACACGCGCCATGACCGCGACGCGGTCAGCCAGGCGCTGACGGCGGTCGGCCTGACCGGCTTCGAGAAGCGCCCGCTCGACACGCTGTCCGGCGGCCAGTTGCAACGCGCGCTGTTCGCCCGCGTGCTGGTGCAGGATGCCGACCTGATCCTGCTCGACGAGCCGTTCAACGCCATCGATAGCAAGACGGTTTCCGATCTGGTCGCGCTGATCAAGCGCTGGCATGGCGAGGAACGCACAGTTCTCGTCGTGGTCCACGATCTCGACCTTGTCCGGCAGAATTTTCCCGAAACGCTGTTGCTCGCCCGCCAGAAGGTGGCATGGGGCGAGACGTCGGCTGCCTTGGAGCCCGCGAACCTGCTACGGGCGCGCCGCTTCCATGAGGCCTGGGAGGACGACGCGCCATGGTGCGAGCCCGAATCCGAGGGGCACGACCACGCGCACGACCATCACCACCACGGCGTCGAGCACAGGGCGGCCGAATGACCATGCTGTTTGATCTTTTCGTCGCGCCCTTTGCCGACTTCGGCTTCATGCAGCGCGCGCTTTTCGGCTCGCTGATGCTGTCGCTGGGCGCCTGCCCGGTCGGCGTTTTCCTGATGCTGCGACGCATGAGCCTTGCGGGCGATGCCATGTCGCACGCCATCCTGCCGGGTGCTGCCGCCGGCTTCCTGTTTTACGGCCTCGACATCCTGCCGATGACCGTCGGCGGATTGATCGCGGGCGTCATCGTGGCGCTTTGCGCCGGGGCCGTCTCGCGCTTCACCGTCCAGCGCGAGGACGCCTCGATGGCGGCGTTCTATCTCATCTCGCTGGCCATCGGCGTGCTGATGGTGTCGATGCGCGGCTCCAGCATCGATCTCATGCATATCCTGTTCGGCACGGTGCTGGCGCTCGACAATGAAGCGCTGGTGCTGATCGGCGGCATCGTCGCGGTCACGCTCGCCAGCCTTGCCGTGTTCTGGCGCGCGCTGGTGGCCGAATGCCTCGATCCGCTGTTCCTGCGCTCGGTCAGCCGGCTGGGCAGCCCGGTGCATTTCATCTTTCTTGGCCTTGTCGTGCTCAATCTTGTCGGCGGTTTCCAGGCCCTCGGCACGCTGCTGTCGGTCGGGCTGATGATCCTGCCTGCCGCCGGCGCCCGCTTCTGGACGGCGCGCGTCGAACCGATGTGCGTGCTGGCGGTGCTGATCGGTTTTGCATCCTGCATCGCCGGCCTGCTTTTGTCCTACCATGCGTCGCTGCCATCCGGCCCGGCCATCATCCTGTCGGCGGGCGTCGTCTACCTCGCGTCGATCCTGTTCGGCACGCGCGGTATCGTTCGCGCCCGCATACACCACCGCCACAGAACCGCCTGATCCACCCCAAGGAGATCACCCATGCTGAAGACTGTCCATGCCGCCTTTGCGATGAGCGTTATAACATTCACTGCCCTGGCCGCTTCGCCGGCAGCGGCAGCCCCGTTGAAGGTGGTCGCCAGTTTCTCGATTATCGGCGATTTCGCCAAGAATGTCGGAGGCGACCGTGTCGAGATCACCACGCTGGTCGGCCCGAACGGCGACGCGCATGTCTATGAACCGAAGCCGGCGGATGCGGTCGCCATGGCGGGCGCCGATGTCGTTCTGGTCAACGGCCTGCATTTCGAAGGCTTTTTGCAGCGGCTGGTCGAAGCCAGCGCCACCAAGGCGGCAATCGTGGAACTGACCAAGGCCATAGAGCCGCTCGAATTCAAGCCGGAATTCGCCGAGGAAGAAACCGCGCATGAGGAAAGCCATGAAGGTCACGATCATGGCCCGCTCGATCCGCATGCCTTCCAGTCCGTCGCCAATGCCGAGATTTATGTGAAGAACATCGCCGATGCCTTTTGCGCCGCCGATACCGATGGCTGCGTCGGCTACCAGACCAATGCGGCCGCCTATATCAGGAAACTCGATGCGCTGGACGGCGAGGTAAGGGCGGCGATTGCCTCGATCCCCGAAGCCAAGCGCGTGGTCATCACCTCGCACGACGCTTTCGGCTATTTCGAACACGCCTACGGCCTGACCTTCCTGGCGTTGCAGGGCATATCGACGGAGTCCGAGCCATCGGCAGCTGATGTAGCGAAGCTGGTGGAGCAGGTCAGGCACGACAAGGCGGCCGCCATTTTCGTCGAAAACCTCACCAATCCGAAACTGATCGAGCAGATATCAGCAGAGACGGGCATCAAGATCGGCGGCACGCTTTATTCGGATTCGTTGTCGCCCGCCGATGGTCCGGCCTCGACCTATATCGACCTGATGCGCAACAATGCCGCCCAGATCAAAGGCGCGATATTGGGTAGCTGAGGATTGGAAATTCGCGGCGGCAGTTGCCCACCGGCTTGCGGAATGGCATGACTGCCGCCGACGCATCAGCGAGGATAAATCATGGACATTCGCCAGATCACCGACAGCTATTCGGTTTCGCCGCAAGTCACAGCAGACGAGATCGCCGCCATCAAGGCAGCCGGTTTCAAGACCGTCATCTGCAATCGGCCCGACGACGAGCAACCGGGCCAGCCCTCGCACGACGCTATTCAAGCGGCGGTCGAAGCGGCGGGGTTGGCCTTCCGCTACATTCCCGTCATCAGCGGCCAGATGACGATGGAAAATGTCGAGGATCAGGCGGCGGCGTTGGACGAGGTCGCAGGACCGGTGCTCGCCTATTGCCGTTCCGGCACGCGCTGCACCAATCTTTATGCCGCGATCCAGCAAGCGAAAGCTTAAATCGGTAGCGCGCCGGTTTCCTTCAGCGTCTGCAGCACGATGGCCGTTTTCACATGTTGCACGGATTCGTGCGGCAGAAGCACGCCGTTGACGAAGTCCGACAGCGATTTCAGGTCGGGTGTCACTACCTTCAGGATGTAATCCATCTCGCCGGTCAGGGCATGCGCCTCCAGCACTTCCGGCAGGCGCGCCAAAAGCTCACCCAAGCGGCGCGCATTATCGCGGTTATGGGTGGCGAGCGTCACCGAGATGATATTGACCAGCGAAAAGCCCAGCCTGTCGCGATCAAGCACGGCACAATAACCGCGGATGAAGCCATCCTCTTCCAGCCGCTGACGCCGCCGTGAGCATTGCGACGCCGACAGATTGACCTGCTCGGAAAGATCGTTGTTGGTGAGCCGCGCATCACCTTGCAGAAGCGCCATTATCTTGCGGTCGAACTGATCGATGCGCGCGTCTTCAGCCATTTTCTACGCCTCCATGCGTCTTTCTCGCATCAGATGCACATCCTAAGCGTTCGAATGCAAGCACCATGCGGGCGACGGGCGCTATAATTGGTCAGAATTTCCATTCAGGCCAAGCCGAGGATTTTACCATGGGGCCCTTCCCGCACGATGCACCGCCGGCCACGATCAGCGACGCCAACCCGGCCGGCACGGACGGCTTCGAGTTCGTCGAATTCGCGCATCCCGAGCCGGAGAAACTGGCGGAACTTTTTTCCCGCATGGGCTACGCGCCGGTAGCGAAACACCGGACGAAGAACATCACCGTCTGGCGGCAGGGCGACATCAACTATGTGATCAACGCCGAGCCCGGCTCGCACGCCATGCGGTTCGTCGGCGAACATGGTCCCTGCGCGCCCTCGATGGCGTGGCGGGTGGTCGATGCGAAACATGCTTTCGATCGCGCAGTGGCGAAGGGCGCCACGCCCTATGAAGGCGACGACAAGGCGCTCGACGTGCCGGCCATCGTCGGCATCGGGGGCTCGCTGCTTTATTTCGTCGAAAGATACGGCGAAAAAGGTTCGGCCTATGACGCCGAATTCGAATGGCTGGGCGCACGCGATCCGAAGCCAGAAGGGGTCGGTTTCTACTATCTCGACCACCTGACCCATAATGTCTATCGCGGCAACATGGACAAATGGTGGGCGTTCTACCGCGAATTGTTCGGCTTCAGGCAAATCCACTTCTTCGACATCGCCGGCAAGATGACCGGGTTGGTTTCCCGCGCCATCACCTCGCCCTGCGGAAAAATCCGCATCCCGCTCAACGAATCCACCGACGACAAGAGCCAGATCGAGGAATATCTGCGCAAATATAACGGCGAAGGCATCCAGCACATCGCGGTCGGCACTGACGGCATCTACGACGCCACCGACAGGCTCGCCGCGAACGGGCTGAAATTCATGCCTGGCCCTCCCGAAACCTATTACGAAAAGAGCCAGGCGCGCGTGAACGGCCATGACGAGCCGCTGGAACGCATGAAGAAGCACGGCATTCTCATCGACGGCGAAGGCGTGGTCGACGGCGGCATGACCAAGATCCTGCTGCAGATATTTTCCAAGACGGTGATCGGCCCGATCTTCTTCGAATTCATCCAGCGCAAGGGCGACGAAGGCTTTGGCGAAGGCAATTTCCGCGCGCTGTTCGAATCCATCGAGGAAGACCAGATCCGCCGCGGCGTGCTGAAGGTGCAAGCGGCGGAATAGGCCGATAACCTAACCCTCGTATTTCTCCACAATCTGTTCGATCGCACCGAAAATCGAGCGGCCGGCCGCATCCTTCATCTCGATGCGCACCGTATCGCCAAAGCGCAGGAACGGCGTTTCTGGCGCGCCGCTTTCGATGGTTTCGATCATGCGCTGTTCGGCGATGCAGGAATAGCCGACGCCGCCAGCCGACACCGGCTTGCCCGGTCCGCCGTCCAGTTTGTTCGACACGGTGCCCGAACCGACGATGGTGCCGGCGCATAGCGGCCGCGTTTTGGCCGCGTGCGCGATCAGCGTCGGGAAATCGAAGGTCATGTCGATGCCGGCATTGGCGCGGCCGAACGGCTTGCCGTTGAGGTCGACCAGCAGCGGCAGGCTGAGCTTGCCGCCGTCCCAGGCATTGCCCAGTTCGTCCGGCGTCACCGCAACGGGCGAGAAGGCGGAAGACGGCTTCGACTGGAAAAACCCAAAACCCTTTGCCAGGTCATCCGGGATAAGGTTTCGCAGCGACACGTCGTTGGCCAGCATGACCAGCCGGATCGTGTCACGCGCCTGCTCGACGCTCGCTCCCATCGGAACGTCGCCGACGATGACCGAGATCTCCGCTTCCATGTCGATGCCGAAGGCTTCATCGGCAAGCCGGATCGGCTGGCGGGGGCCAAGAAAAGCATCCGAGCCGCCCTGATAGATCAAGGGTTCGGTCCAGAAACTGTCCGGCATCGCGGCGCCCCGCGCTTTGCGCACCAGTTCGACGTGATTCACATAGGCCGAGCCGTCCGCCCACTGATAGGCGCGCGGCAGCGGCGAATGCGCGTCATTTTCATGGAAACGCGCCGACGGCACGGCATCGCCTTCGAGCGATTGCGCCATCGTGACCAGATGCGGCGCGATCCGCTGCCAGTCGTCCAGTGCGCCTTGCAGCGTCGACACCAGAAAAGAGGCATCGGTGAAGCGCGTCAGATCACGCGAGACGACGACCAGTTTACCATCGCGCGTCCCGTTCTTCAGGGTTGCAAGCTTCATGCAGGTTCCTCTCCCGGCGCGCTTTTCGCGCCTATCGCCACAACAAGCCCGTCGCGCGCGATCGTCAAGTCACCTGCCCATGTTTTTCGGGCAGCGGCGATCCAGTCGGCTTCACCGATCGCGGAATCATCGCCTGGAACGAGATGATTGAGCACCAGCCGGCCCACGCCGGCGTCAGTAGCAATGCGGCCGGCCTCATCGGCAAAGCTGTGACTTGCCAGCAGATGTTCCCGCAGCGTCGCGCCATTGCCGGTTCGCGCGACCAGCCGCTCAACGCCTTCTTCCAGCATCGCCTCATGGACTAGAATATCGGCATCCTTGGCGAAACCGGCCAGCGGCGGAAAGAAGGCGGTGTCGGACGAGAACACCACGCTTCGCCCCCGATGCTCGAAGCGCAGCGCAAAACAATCCGTCACCGGGGGATGGCTTACCCGCAGGGCGGAAACCTCCAGCCCGTCGCCGTCGACAACCACGCCTTCGGAAAATTCTTCGACGTGGACGAGGTCGCGAATGTCGGGGCGGCCTTCGTCGTCGATGCGGATGTCGATGTCGAATTCGAGCGAGCGGATGAAATACCGCCAATAGTCGGCGGTTCCGGGCGGGCCATACACCGTCACCGGGGTTGCAAGACCGGCGGTCCATGCCGTGTGGATGAGCGGCCCCAGTTCCAGCACATGGTCGGAATGCAAATGGGTAATGAAAACAAGATCGAGCGCCTTCAGGCTCATGCCGGCATCGGCGATGCCGCGCGTAACGCCCAGTCCACAATCCACAACAATCTTTCGCCCGCCGATTTCCAGCAGCGACGAACTCGGCCACGGCCCGCCCGGCCGGATCGCCGGCCCGCCTTTCGAGCCCAGCAGCACCAGGCGGTCGCCGCTCAAGACCAGTCGCCTTCCGGCGTGCCGTTGAAGCGTTTTTTCAGGTCTTTCCAGCAGTCAATGTAATCGCGCTGCAGTTGCGGCAGTTCGGCCCCGTAGCGCGTCAGCATCTGCGGAAAACGCGTCTCGAACATGAAGGCCATGGTGTTATCCAGCTTGTGCGGTTTCAACTCCGCCCTTGAAGCCTTTTCGAAGCCCGGCGCGTCCGGCCCGTGCGCCAGCATCATGTTGTGCAGGCTGATGCCGCCCGGCACGAAGCCTTCCTCCTTGGCGTCGTACTGACCGTGAATGAGACCCATGAATTCGCTCATGATGTTGCGGTGGTACCAGGGCGGACGAAACGTATTTTCCGCCACCAGCCAGCGCGGCGGGAAGATGACGAAATCGACATTGGCCGTGCCATCCTCGCCCGAAGGCGCGGTAAGTACGGTGAAGATCGACGGGTCCGGATGGTCGAACAGGATCGCGCCCACAGGAGAAAACGTTGCAAGATCATATTTGTAGGGCGCGTAGTTGCCATGCCACGCGACTACGTCGAGCGGCGAGTGATCGAGGTCCGTGACGTGAAACGCGCCGCACCATTTGACGATCATTCGGCACGGCGTTTCCTTTTCCTCAAACCAGGCGCAGGGCGTCTTGAAGTCGCGCGGATTGGCGAGGCAATTGGCCCCGATCGGGCCGCGATCCGGCATGGTGAATTTGGCGCCGTAATTCTCGCAGACGTAGCCCCGCACTTCCTTGTCGACCAGTTCGACCTTGAAGACGAGGCCGCGCGGCAGCACGGCGATCTCGCCCGGGGAAAGCTCGATGACGCCCATTTCGGTGATGAAATTCAACCGGCCGACTTGCGGCACCACCAGCATTTCGCCATCGGCGTTGAAGAAATGATCGTCCACCATAGAGGCGTTGGCGACATAGACGTGTGCCGCCATGCCCGACTGGCCGAGCGCATCGCCGGCGGTGGTCATGGTGCGCATGCCGGCGATGAAATCGGTTGGTTCGGTCGGCATCGGCAGTGGGTTCCAGCGGTACTGGCCGAGCGCCAGTTCATGATCGCCAAGGTTCGGCGCGGTCTTCCAGTGTGGATAAGCGGCGGCCTTGAAACGGCCGGTGTGCTTGACGCTCGGACGGATGCGATAGAGCCAGGAGCGCTCGTTGGTGCCGCGCGGCGCGGTGAAGGGCGAACCGGATAGCTGTTCGGCGTAAAGCCCGTAGGCCGGCCGCTGCGGCGAGTTGCGGCCTTGCGGCAGCGCACCCGGCATGGTTTCGGTCTCGAAGTCATTGCCAAAGCCCGGCATGTACGAAAATGCCATGGTCTCCTCCTTGAAATCGCTTCCGATTGGTGTCGTCCCGAACCGCCGAAAATGCAACCGCCAGCGTCGGACACCAGCCTTCCAGCCGACTCGCGTCCCTAAGCTGGCACAATGACAATCACGGTTTGCATTGAATATCTTTCCTGTGGAAGCAGGCTAATCCGATGCTTGCGGGTTCCCTTGCGTCAAGCATATCCTGTCCCATTACGCGCTGGAGGGCGCGGGTGAACAGGGGGATGTTCCATGACCATACAAGGTGCTTCACCAGGCCTCTATAATGAAGATCTCGCGCCGGCAACGGTTCGAAACTGGGGGCCGTTTTCGATCTTCAACGTCTGGACATCGGACGTCCACAGCCTTTGGGGCTACTATCTCGCGGCCAGCCTGTTCCTGTTTTGCGGCGGCTTCGTCAATTTCATCGTCGCCATCGGCATCGGCTCGCTGATTATCTACGTGCTGATGAACATGGTCGGCTATGCGGGCGTAAAGACCGGCGTGCCCTACCCGGTGCTGGCGCGCGCTTCCTTCGGCATATGGGGCGCCAATCTGCCGGCGCTGGTGCGCGCGGTCGTCGCCTGCTTCTGGTACGGCGCGCAGACGGCTCTGGCTTCCGGGGCGTTGGTCGCCCTGTTGGTCCGCACCGACTGGTTCCTGCAATTCCACCAGAACACGCATTTTCTCGGGCATTCCGGGCTTGAGGTGATCTGCTTCCTCATCATGTGGGGGCTGCAATTGCTGATCATCCAGCGCGGCATGGAAACGGTCCGGAAATTCCAGGATTGGGCCGGTCCCGCCGTCTGGATCATGATGCTGATCCTGGCCATCTATCTGTGCGTCAAGGCTGGCACCTTCGCGATCAACAGCGATATTCCGATGGATGTGCTGCTGGCGCAGACCAAGGATGCCGGCGTGCCCGGTGTACCCGGTTCATGGACCGCGCTGTTTGCGGTCGCTGCCATCTGGGTGACCTACTTCTCCGCGCTCTACCTGAATTTCTGCGATTTTTCCCGCTATGGCAAAAACAAGGATGCGGTGCGCATCGGCAATCTGTGGGGCCTGCCGATCAACCTCGTGCTGTTCTCGCTGGTGGCGGGCGTCACCACCATCGCCGCATATGACGTTTATGGCGAAGTCCTGATCCATCCCGAACACATCTCCGCCAAGTTCGACAGCTGGTTCCTGGCAACGCTCGCGGCGCTGACCTTTGCGGTCGCGACGCTGGGCATCAACGTCGTGGCGAACTTCGTTTCACCCGCCTTCGACTTCTCCAACGTCTTCCCGCGCCAGATCGACTTCAAGAAGGGCGGCTATATCGCGGCCCTGATCGCACTCGTGCTTTACCCCTTCGCGCCTTGGGAAAGCGGGGCGGCGGCCTTCGTCAGCGCCATTGGTGCAACGATGGGGCCAATCTTCGGCGTGATGATGGTGGACTACTATTTGATCCGCAAAGGCGAACTGGACGTCGATGCGCTCTACCGCGAGAACGGCGAATTCCGCTTTCAAGGCGGCTGGCACGTCAACGCGCTGATCGCCGCCGGCGTCGGCACCGTATTCTCGTCGATCCTGCCGAACTTCACCAACTGGCTGCCCGAATGGTGGGGCGTCTATGGCTGGTTCTTCGGCGTAGGCATCGCCGGCGTCATCTACTACGTGCTGCGCACGGCAGCGCTTGGGGCTGGTGCAAAGGCGGTGCGGGCCTGAGCCTGAAATCAGGGGCTACGCTCTGCGGCGTGGCCCCCCACCCTACCGAGTGGCCAGATCCTTCTCGAACCAGAAGTCGGCGTAAGGGTTATCGTTGTAACGCGCCGTTTCGATAAAGCCCTGGCGGCGATACAGCGCCTGCGCCTCGGTCAAGGCGCGATTGGTATCCAGTCGAAGCTTTTTGAAACCCGCTTTTTTCGCGATTTTGTCCAGTTCGCCAAGCAGGCGGCTCGCCACACCCTGCCCGCGCGATGCAGGCGATATCCACATGCGCTTGATTTCAGCCGCTGCCGCGTCAAGCCTTACCAGCGCCGCACAGCCGATGGGTTTGTCGCCGCATCGGACGACGAGAAAAAAGCCCGCCGGCGGGGTCATCTCGGCATCCGACAGTTTGTTGCCGCTTGCCCGGTCGAAACCACCGTCGAAACGCTGTTCCAGTTCCAGAAAATACTGGTCGAGGCACCAGCGCGCATCCTTGTCACCCGGTGGCACAACGACGATTTCAATCGGCGCGACGGCAAGCAGGTTGCGCACTTCGGTCATGGCCGCGATCAGGCGGGCTCGCTGCGCACTGTCCAGCGGCGCGAGCAGATTTCCGGCAAGTTCGTCGGACAGCGCGTCATAGCTGTCGAACTCGGCCCGGCCCTTTTCCGTCAGGACCGCGCGGCGTGTCCTTGCGTCGCCGGCCTGCTTTTCCACCGTGACAAGATCCTGCGCCTCCAACGACCGCAGCAAGCGGCTGACATAGGCCGAATCGAGATTCAAGGTAGTGCGAAGCGCGCGCACATCCTGTCCATCCGGGCCGATCTCGAACAGCAGCCGAGCTTCGCCAAGCGGCCGGCCGCGGCTGAGATAGCTGTCCTGCAACGCGCCGACGCGCTGCGTAACGAGACGGTTGAACAGGCGAACCTGCCTGATAAGCTCTGCATCCATTACCTGACTTTAGTCAGATAATTTTTAGCGCGCAAGAATTTCCTTAGCGAACCCGTCAGACCAGCCGGCTCTGCTCCACGGCGGCGGCGATGAAGCTGGCGAACAGCGGATGGGGTTCGAGCGGGCGGCTCTTCAGCTCGGGGTGGTATTGCACACCGATGAACCACGGATGGTCCGGATATTCCACCGTCTCCGGCAGCACGCCGTCCGGCGACATGCCGGCAAACACCAGCCCGCACTCCTCAAGCTTTTGCTTGTAGTCGATATTGACCTCGTAGCGGTGGCGATGGCGTTCGAAAATATCGGTGCTGCCGTAAATCTGGGCGATCTTGGAATTTTCAGCCAGCCGCGCCTCGTAGGCGCCGAGACGCATGGTGCCGCCGAGGTCGCCCGCCTCGCGGCGCTTTTCCAGCATATTGCCCTTCAGCCATTCGGTCATCAGGCCGACGATCGGTTCCTTGGTCGGGCCGAATTCGCTGGAAGAGGCCTTGTCGATACCGGCAAGCGAGCGCGCCGCCTCGATGCAGGCCATCTGCATGCCGAAGCAGATGCCGAAATACGGCACTTTGCGCTCACGCGCGAACTTCGCCGCCAAAATCTTGCCTTCCGAGCCGCGCTCGCCAAAACCGCCGGGCACCAGAATGCCGTGCACCTTTTCCAGATAGGGTGCCGGATCTTCCTTCTCGAACACCTCGCTCTCGATCCAGTCGAGCTTGACTTTGACGCGGTTGGCGATGCCGCCATGCGCCAGCGCCTCGATCAGCGATTTGTAGGCATCCTTCAAGCCGGTGTACTTGCCGACGATGGCGATGGACACCTCGCCCTCCGGGTTGTGGATACGGTGCGTTACGCCCTGCCACGGCTCCATGCGCGGCTTGGGTGCCGGCTCGATACCGAACGCCGCCAGCACCTCGGAATCGAGGCCTTCCTTGTGATAGGCCATCGGCACGTCGTAGATGTGGCCGACATCCAGCGCCTGGATGACCGCCGATTCGCGCACATTGCAAAACAGCGAAAGTTTCCGCCTCTCTTCCTTGGGGATGGCACGGTCGGAGCGAACGAGCAGGATGTCGGGCGCGATGCCGATGCCGCGCAGTTCCTTCACCGAATGCTGGGTCGGCTTGGTCTTCAGTTCGCCTGCCGCATGGATATAAGGCATCAGGGTCAGGTGCACATAGACGGCATTGTTGCGCGGCAGGTCGTTGCCAAGCTGCCGGATCGCCTCAAGAAAGGGCATCGCCTCGATGTCGCCGGCGGTGCCGCCGATTTCGCACAGCACGAAGTCGAAATCGTCATTGCCGTCGAGGACGAAATTCTTGATCTCGTCGGTGACGTGCGGAATGACCTGCACCGTCGCGCCGAGATAGTCGCCGCGCCGCTCCCGCTCGATGATGTTCTTGTAGATGCGCCCGGTGGTGATGTTGTCCTGGCGGTTGGCGGAGCGGCCCGTAAAGCGCTCGTAATGGCCAAGGTCGAGATCGGTCTCAGCGCCGTCGTCGGTGACGAAAACCTCGCCATGCTGGTACGGCGACATCGTGCCCGGATCGACGTTGAGATAGGGATCGAGCTTCTTGAGACGGCAGCGATAGCCGCGCGCCTGCAAAAGCGCCCCAAGAGCCGCTGAAGCTATACCTTTGCCAAGCGAAGAAACCACGCCGCCGGTGATGAAAACATATCGCGCCATGGGAACCATCGCTTAGCGCGGCCGAATTGATTCCGCCAGTGAAAAAACCGCCGCGATGGGTTTTTCCCGGAATTGACGCCTCTAGGCGCCCAGCAAAACGAAAGGGCCGGCTTGCGCCGACCCTTTTTTGAATTTTATCGGAAGGTCAGAGGATGACGACCTTGGTGCCCATTTTCACGCGCCGGTAGAGGTCCATGACATGATCGTTCATCATGCGGAAGCAGCCATTGGAGGCACTGGTTCCGATCGTCTGCGGGGCAATAGTGCCGTGAATGCGCAGATGCGTGTCCTTCTTGCCGTCGTAGAGATAGATGGCGCGCGAGCCGAGCGGGTTCGCGCCGCCGCCGGGCATGCCATCCTTGTACTGGCCGTAATGCTTCGGCTCGCGCTGCTGCATCTCTTTGGTGGGGATCCAGCGCGGCCATTCCTGCTTGTCACCGACAGCGACCGTGCCCTTGAACTGCAGGCCTTCCTTGCCCACCGCGATGGCATAGCGGCGCGCCGTCGAAGACGATTCGACCAGATACAGGCGGCGCGCGCCGGTATCGATGACGATGGTGCCAGCCTCATAGCCACGATACTCGACTTCCTGCGGCACGAATTCCGGCTTCACCTTGAAAGGCCGCTTCGCCTCCTTTTCGGCCAGCACGCGGTCAAGCGCGCGCGTTTCGGGCAGAAGCGAGATCGAGGAAGAAGACGTCCCGCCAAACAGTCCCGCGAAGAGCCCGCCGCCATTGCTTTGCGGCTTCTGCTTCTGGCCGGGCTTCGGCTCGCTACGCAGCTCGCCATTGTTGCCGGTCACGGCAATGTTCATCACTTCGGCGGAAAGCGGCTTCTCATCGGCCTGCGCCGGCTCCAGAGGCGCCGTCAGGTTGATGAGCTTCGAAGCCTTCCTGTCGGAGGCTTTCTCCGCAGTCTTGTCGACCGCCGCCACTTCCTTTTTGCCCGTCTTGGCCAGAAACGCCTGCCGCGCGGCGTCTGCCCTGGCCTTGGCGGCCTCGCGCAGCGCCAGCTTGCGCGCCTGCAGCGCCTTGGCCTTGGCCTGTGCCCGGTCGGCCTTGATCTTCGCTTCCAGTTCCTTGATCTGCGCCAGATCGGCGGCGGTTGGATTTTTCTTCTTCTTGAGGATCTTCAGCTGCGCCGAGTCGCTCCTGGCCGCTACCTGGATCACATCCGTTTTTGCAACCGCCTGCGGTGCGGCAATGCTTGCCGGCGCTCCGGCAAAGGCGGCGGAACTCATCGAAAATGCCGCACAAAACCCAACAAGAATGAAGCTGCGAAGCTGCATGGCGAATATCCGATCGTACAAAGCTTGTTGCCCACGGCTGCGCCCGACGTCCCCCAAGGGCGTCGACTGTGCCGCAAATTACCTAAATCAAATAAGCGCGAAGCGCTCAAGCAGGGGATGAGCCGGCAGCGGGTCGAATCTTCGTGATCGCGCGGCATTTGCCGCGACTGTGTTCAAACAACAACAGGTCGCGGCAGGATCGAGTTGGCAGAAAGAGCCTGATTCTAGTTTGGAACCTGCGGCGCTGCGGGCTCCGTCGTGCCGTTTGATGCCGGAGCGGGCGTTGCCGGAGCGGACGTGGCAGGCGCCGGCTGCGTCGCGGGTGCAGCGGCCTCGTTATCCGAAGGAGGCGTCGGCGCAGTATCCGCGGGCTTCGCCGGCGTCGTGGTTCCGGGCAGCTGGTCGAGCACGCCGTTGCCGTTCTGCTGGGTTATTGGTGCCGGAACGCGATCCAGTATGTCGGTCGCCTTTTCGCCGTAGCGGGCGAGAAGGGTCAGCGAAAGCGACGTCACGAAAAAGATGGTACCCAGGATCGCCGTCGCCCGTGTCAGCGTATTGGCCGCACCACGCGCCGTCATGAAGCCGGAACCGCCGCCGATGTCGAGGCCGCCGCCTTCAGACTTCTGAAGCAGCACCACGCCCACAAGCGCGATCACGACTATGAGGTGGATGACGATCAGTATGGTTTCCATGAACGATCCTGGCAATGCCTAGTGCGGCCACTGGCGCGACCGTTGATTTGGCGGGTCATTACATTGCTTTGATGGCATTTCCAAGCCCGCCGCCCGAATATGGGAGGCGCGGGGGCGTTTGCAACGTCGTTATCTGCCTCAAACGCGCCTGTAGGCTTCGGCAATGCCGAGAAAATCGGCGGCCTTCAGGCTGGCGCCGCCAACGAGCGCGCCATCGACATTGTGGACACCGAGCAATTCGGATGCGTTGGACGGTTTTACCGAGCCGCCATAAAGAATGCGCATCTTGCCGGCGCCCGATCCAAGCTTTTCCGCCAGCTTCGCCCGAATGTGGGCATGCGCCTCGGCCACGTCGGCAACGGTCGGGGTCAGGCCCGTCCCGATCGCCCAGACGGGCTCATAGGCGATGATGGTGTTGGCCGGCGTAGCGGTCGTCGGCACCGACCCGGCCACCTGGCGCGCCAGCACGTCGAGGGCTTGTCCCTGCTGGCGCTGCTCGTTCGTCTCGCCGATACAGATGATGGCGACCAGCCCGGCGCGCCATGCGGCGGCGGCCTTGGCGCAGACGGTCGCGTCATCCTCGCCGAACATGGCGCGGCGCTCCGAATGGCCGACGATGACATGGCTTGCGCCTGCGTCCTTCAGCATCTCGGCCGAAATGCATCCGGTGAAAGCTCCGTGCTCTTCCGTATGGCAATCTTCGCCGCCGGCCTTTACCGGGCTGCGCGACAGGATCTCGGCGGCGTGCGCCAGCAGGGTTGCCGGAACACACACGAGTGCTTCCACCTCGGCGTCAAGCCCGCCAAGGAAGCCGTTGCCGATCATTCTCAGCTCGTTCACCGATGCGCTGGTGCCATTCATCTTCCAGTTGCCGGCGACGAGCGGGCGGATTCCAGGGGTCATGGGACTTCGTTCTCCAGACTGCTTGCTTCCCCCTTGCCTATCAAAATCAGGTCACAAAGCAATCGACAGCTAGGCCTAAGGACGCTATTGCCCTTGTTTCAGACGTGGCGCACGCCAAAATGCGCCTCCGCAACAATCGGAAGTGACGATGCTTGGTACGCTAAGAGACGCTGCAGGTTCATGGGTCGCGAAGGGCCTGCTCTCGATATTGGTGCTCAGCTTTGCCGTATGGGGCATATCCGGCCGCATGGCCGGGGGGCTTGCCGGCCACGAATCGGTGATTACGGTCGGCGGCACGTCGGTTTCGGTCAACGAGTACCGGCTGGCCTATGACGGCCAGGTCAACGCCATGTCTCAGCAGTTCGGCCAGCGCATCAGCCGCGAACAGGCGACCGCGCTCGGCATCGACAGCCAGGTGCTGGGGCAGCTCGTCTCCGGCGCGCTGCTCGATGAAGAGGCGCGCAAGATCGGCCTCGGCCTTTCCAAGGACCGCCTGGCGGAATTGACGCGCGAAGACCCCGCCTTCAAGGGTCCGGGCGGACAGTTCGACCGCCGCACCTTCGACTACATGCTCAACCAGGCCGGCATGCGCCCGGAAGACTATCTGGTAAACCGCGCCAAGGTGGCGGTGCGCCAGCAGATCGTCCAGGCTGTGTCGGATGGGATGAAAGCGCCGGACACCTTCCTTCACGCCGTAGCGCTTTATCGCGGCGAGGACCGGACCGTGGACTATATCACGCTGCCGAAATCGCTGGTCGAACCGCTGGCCGCCCCCTCCGATAGCGCGCTCTCGTCCTATTTCGACGAAAACAAGAAGACCTATGCCGCGCCCGAATACCGGAAATTCTCCTATGTGAAGCTCGAGCCGGAAGACATCATGGATTTGAGCGGCGTGACCGACGCGCAGGTCCACGAAGATTACGAGAAGAACAAGGCGCGCTACACGACCCCGGAAATGCGTACGGTCGAGCAACTGGTGTTCAAGTCCACCGACGCCGCCAGTGCCGCGCTTGATTCGCTCAAGGCCGGGGGCACCTTCGACAAGCTCATCACGGCCGAGGGCAAGACGCCGGCCGACACGCTGCTCGGCACCTTGTCCAAGGACAAGATCGCCGACACGGCGGTGGCGGATGCGGCCTTTTCGCTGAACGTCAACGAGGTCAGCGCGGTCGTGCAGGGAAGTTTTGGACCGGTCCTGCTTCGCGTAACCGAGATCAAGCCCGAAATCGTCAAGTCGCAAGCCGACGTCTCCGACGAAATCCGCAAGGATCTGGCGCTGGCCGAGGCCAACCGAATCCTGCTCGACGCCCATGATTCCTATGAGGATTCCCGTGCCGCCGGCGACTCGATGGCGGAAGCCGCGTCGAAGCTGAAGCTGAAAGTCGCCACCGTCGATGCGATAGACCGCACCGGGCAGACGCCCGACGCAACCGTCGTCAAGGGATTGCCGGCATCGGCTGACCTGATCAAGGCGGTGTTCGATGCGGAAGTGGGCGCGGAAAACCAGGCACTGGCCACGGATGCGCAGGGCTATGTGTTCTATGAGGTGAACGAGATTACGCCGGCGCGCGACCGCACGCTGGACGAAGTTCGCGAGAAAGTCGTCGCCAACTGGACGCAGGCCGAAACGACCAGGTTGCTTGTCGAAAAGGCTCAGGACGTGGAAAAGCGCATGAAGACCGGCGAGACGCTGGACGCGATCGCCAGTGAGTTGAAGCTCGAAAAACAGACCAAGCGCGGCGTCAAGCGCGACACCGACGACGCCGATTTCGGCAAGGCGGGCGCGGCCGCCACTTTCGGCGTTGGCGAAGGCGGCATCGGCCTTATTCCAGCGCCGACCGGGGACGGCCAGATCGTGTTCAAGGTCGAGCAGGTAATCGAGCCGGCCGCCGCCGACGCCAGTTCCGTACCGGAGGATATGCAAAAGTCCTTCGCTTCCGGCATGTCGGACGATCTGCTGGACCAATTGGTCGCCCAGTTGCAGACGCAGTATCCCGTCCAGATCGACCAGACCGCAATCAGCCAAGCACTGGCAAGATGAACACGCTGAAAGCCCATATCGCCAAGGTTGGCGGCGGTAGCGCCCTCTCCTTCGAGGAAGCGCGCGAAGCCTTTGACATCATCATGTCGGGCGATGCCACGCCCGGCCAGATCGGCGGCTTCCTGATGGCGCTGCGCGTTCGCGGCGAAACGGTGGAAGAGATTTCCGGCGCGGTCGCCACCATGCGCGAAAAGATGTTGCGCGTGGAAGCGCCCGCCGATGCGATCGACATCGTCGGCACCGGTGGCGACGGTTCGCACAGCTTCAATATTTCGACCGGAGCCGCCTTCGTCATCGCCGGCAGCGGCGCGCCGGTCGCCAAGCACGGCAATCGCGGCAGTTCCTCCCTGACCGGCACAGCGGACGTGCTGACTTCGCTCGGCGTCAAGATCGACCTGCCGCCGGAAGCCATCAGCCGCTGCATAAAGCAGGCCGGCATCGGCTTCATGTTCGCGCCGGCGCATCACCCGGCCATGAAGCATGTCGGGCCGACCCGCGTCGAGCTTGGCACGCGCACCATCTTCAATCTTCTGGGGCCGCTCTCCAACCCGGCCGGCGTCAGCCGCCAGCTGGTCGGCGTGTTTTCTCCCGAATGGGTCATTCCCGTTGCCGAGACGCTGAAGACGCTGGGCGCGGAGCATGTCTGGGTCGTCCATGGCGACGGCTATGACGAGATCACCACGACCGGCGAAACGCAGGTGGCGGAACTCGTCGGCGGAGAAATCCGCAATTTCACGCTGACCCCGGAAGCCGTCGGCCTGAAACGCTGGAACAAGCAGGATCTGCGCGGGGGTGATTCCACTACTAACGCGCAGGCGCTGCGGGCCATGCTCGGCGGAGCGCCAGGCGCGTTCCGCGACACCGTGCTAATGAACGCGGGTGCCGGCCTTGTCATTGCCGGAAGGGCAACGACGCTTGCCGACGGCATGCAGACCGCCGCCCAGACGATCGACAGCGGCCGCGCGCTTGCCATGCTCGACGCGCTTGTGAAAGTATCGAACGAATAGAGCCATGGCCGATATCCTGCGCAAGATCGAAGCCTACAAGCGCGACGAGATCGCCGCCGCCAAGGCCCGCACGCCGCTGGCCGAGATTAAGGCGCGCGCCGCCGATGCTGACGCGCCGCGCGGCTTTCTGGCGGCACTGGAAGCCAAGCGGAGCGCCAAAAAATTCGGCCTGATTGCCGAGATCAAGAAGGCAAGCCCCTCAAAAGGTCTGATCCGGGCCGATTTCGACCCGCCGGTGCTGGCGAAAGCCTACGAGACGGGCGGCGCTGCCTGCCTTTCCGTGCTGACTGATGGGCCGTCCTTCCAGGGTGCGCCGGAATTTCTGACCGGTGCGCGGGCGGCAGTCGCCCTGCCCGCTTTGCGCAAGGACTTCCTGTTCGATCCCTATCAAGTTTATGAGGCGCGCGCCTGGGGCGCGGATGCCATCCTCATCATCATGGCCAGCGTCGATGACGCCATGGCGCGAGAACTGGAAGACACCGCCTTCGCGCTGGGCATGGACGCGCTGATCGAGGTGCATGACGAGGCCGAACTGGAACGCGCGCTAAAGCTCGAATCGCGGCTGATCGGCATCAACAACCGCAATCTGCGCACGTTCGAAACCAGCCTGGACGTGTCCGAGCGGCTGGCCTCGATGGTCCCAGTGGGCCGGCTTCTGGTCAGCGAGAGCGGTATTTTTTCGCACGAAGACTGCAAGCGGCTGGAAAAGAGCCATATCGGCACGTTCCTGATTGGCGAAAGCCTGATGCGGCAGGAAGATGTGGCGCAGGCGACACGGCTGCTGCTGACCGGGGCGGCCACCGCCGCGGAACATGTCTAGCCGCCTCACCCATCTCGGTGCGCAGGGCGAGGCGCATATGGTCGATGTCGGCGACAAGGCCGAGACTACCCGCACGGCGATTGCCGAGGGGTTCGTGACCATGCTGCCCGAAACGCTGGCGATGATCCTCGCCGGCAACGCCAAGAAGGGCGACGTGCTCGGCACCGCGCGCATTGCCGGCATCATGGCCGCCAAGAAGACGCACGAACTAATCCCGCTCTGCCATCCGCTGCTTTTGACCAAAGTGTCGGTCGACATCGAACCGGATCATGCTTTGCCCGGCCTTAAAATTACCGCGCTGGCCCGCGTCACCGCCAAGACCGGCGTCGAGATGGAGGCGCTGACCGCCGCTTCCGTCGCCTGCCTGACCATCTACGACATGGCCAAGGCGGTCGACCGCGCCATGGTGATTTCCGGCATCCGGCTGGTGGAAAAGATTGGCGGCAAATCCGGTCACTATCAAGCGGAAGCGTGAAATGGCGCTGATCCCGGTTTCCGAAGCGCTTGAACGCCTGTTGGCCGGCGCAGAGCCGCTGGCCGGCGAAAGTGTCCCCCTGCTCGAGGCGATGGACCGCGTGCTGGCCGAGCCGATCGTGGCGCTGCGCACCCAGCCGCCCTTCGACGCATCCGCCATGGACGGCTATGCGGTGCGTTTCGCCGATATCGCCACCCTGCCCGCACGGCTGTCGGTGATCGGCACGGCGCCGGCCGGTCGCAGCTTTGCCGGCAGCGTTAACGCGGGCCAGGCCGTGCGCATCTTCACTGGCGCGCCGCTACCCGAAGGCGCAGACACCATCGTCATCCAGGAAAACGTCCACGATCTGGGCAACGCGACCGTCGAGGTGCTGGAGCCGACGGACAAGGGCCGCAACATCCGCCGCGCCGGCCTCGATTTCGTTACCGGTGACGTTCTTCTGGAGGCCGGCCGCCTGCTCGATCCGGCGGCCCTTTCGCTCGCGGCCTCCGCCAATCATCCAAGCGTGAGCGTGGTGCGGAGGCCGCTGGTCGCCATCATCGCCACCGGCGACGAATTGCGCGCACCGGGCAGCGTGCTCGGCCCCGGCCAGATCATCTCGTCCAACGCCTACGGGGTCGCTGCAACCGCACATTCGGTCGGCGCGCGCGCGCTCGATCTCGGCATTGCGGCGGACCGCAGGGAGGCCATCGCCGCGCTGGTGCGGCAGGCCGTGGCAGCCGGTGCCGATGTCATCGTCACGCTGGGGGGGGCTTCCGTCGGCGACCACGATCTCGTCCACGACGTGCTTGCCGAGGAGGGCATGGTGCTGGACTTCTGGAAGGTGGCGATGCGCCCCGGCAAGCCGCTGATGTCGGGTCGGCTGGACAATGTCCGCTGCATCGGCCTGCCCGGCAACCCAGTCGCCAGCCTGGTGTGCTCTCAGCTTTTCCTCAAGCCGCTGCTTGCGCGCCTTGGCGGCCGCGCCTACCGCCCCGACCTGCGCGAGGCGCTTCTCGGCGCACCCATGCCGGCCAACGATCTGCGCCAGGACTATGTTCGCGCGGCGGTGCGCGACGATACAGGCGCGCTGGTGGCGACGCCGTTCGGTGTTCAGGATTCGTCGATGCTGCGAAGAATGACTGAAGCGGGCGGCCTGATCGTGCGCGAACCCTTTGCGCCTGCCGCGCAGGCCGGCGACGCCTGCCGCGTGCTGATGTTACGCTGAACAAATCGTCAACACATTCATTAAACTTTAAATGGTTGCGGAACACAACTGGAACAGATACTGTTTGTTCTGGTTTTGTTTTTCCGATTCCATATCGGACCGCCGGGGGCCGCCATGCTGACGCGCAAGCAACACGAACTGCTTCTCTTCATCAACGAAAGGCTGAAGGAGAGCGGCGTTCCGCCCTCCTTCGACGAGATGAAGGATGCGCTCGATCTTGCCTCGAAGTCGGGGATTCATCGCCTGATTACCGCACTGGAGGAACGCGGCTTCATCCGGCGGCTTCCCAACCGCGCACGTGCTCTCGAAGTCTTGCGCATGCCGGAATCGCTGACGCCCAGTTTCAACGGGGCGCGCAAATTTTCGCCCAGCGTCATTCAGGGCGGCCAGGGTCAGAATGGTTCGGGCCAGGGCAATTCGGGCGGGCAAGGCAAGAACTCTCGGCTGCAGAGCGCGGGCAATGACGACGATGTCGCCGCCAATGTCTCGATCCCGGTCATGGGACGCATCGCCGCCGGCGTGCCGATCGACGCCATCCAGCACAAGACGCATTCGATCTCGGTTCCGCCGGACATGATCATGGGCGGTGAGCACTACGCGCTGGAGGTGAAGGGCGATTCGATGATCGAGGCCGGCATCTTCGACGGCGATACGGTCATCATCCGCAATGCCAACACCGCCAATCCCGGCGAAATTATCGTCGCCCTCGTCGATGAGGAAGAAGCCACGTTGAAGCGGTTTCGCCGCAAGGGCGCGTCCATCGCGCTTGAAGCCGCCAATCCCGCCTACGAAACGCGCATCTTCGGACCTGACAGGGTCAAGGTGCAGGGCAAACTGGTCGGGTTGATCCGACGTTACTGAGTCGACGGCCTTCCTGAACTGGCATGGCAAATGCTACTCGGCCGTCGTGTTCAAAACGCTGACTTAATCCAGCAAGATCGCTCGACAGCCGCCGCGTTGGGCTCAATCGTCGCCCGCTGTGGTGACACCGGTCGTTTTGGTTCTTGTCCGAACCACCTTTTTATAAGGCGGCAAGCCGCGGGCCTCGCGTGAAAACTTCCGCTGCGTGTGCCAGGGCCGATAGTGTTCTTCGACGGCGAAACGGATTTCCGCCGGTACTGCTGCCGATTGCCGGTTGAAGAATATCTCGACGCTGCCGGAGCGAGCCAGTTGGCGCTTGGTGATCACCGTGACCAGCGGATCGCGGCATGGGTCGGAGGCGGTCGCGTCGTCGATGATGATCACGCTCGCGAAGGCGCAGGCGGGTCTGGCCGCCTTGGCGTCCTGCGCATGGGCAACCAGCGCGCCGGCCTCGTGACGGGCGACACACAGGCCTTGCGCGCACAGGAACGGCGTTCCCGGCGGTAGTTCCATGCTGTCGGCAAGGTCGAACTCGAGGGTTTTGGCCCCTGAGGTTTTAACCTTGACCATCTCCGGCTTAATGACGGTTTCGGCATTGAGCGCGCGGCGCCAATTGTCGATGGTGAACGCGTTGGGTCGAGGTCGGTTGACCGCCAGTTCGCTTCCGCCGATCGACACGGCGACAAGCCGAGCGTCCTCCGACACCAGCACGTCCGGCGTCTTCACCATGGGCACCGCCAGCAGACCGGCAATCGCCAGGGGTAGTGCGGCAAGCCGTAGCCAGGTGGTCGCCATCGTGGCAAAGACCAGCGCGCCGGTGATGAACAGCACCGACTGGACGGAAACGAGGCCGACCGCGTCGATGGGCGAGCGCGCCGCGATCCAGTCGGATATGACGATCATCGCGGCCAGCCCCCTGCCCATGACATAGAGGAAGGGGCCATCCGCGCCGAACGGCATGGCCAGCGCGGCAAGCACGGCAAACGGCATGACGATGACCGAGACGATGGGCATCACCGCCAGATTGGCAAACAGGCTGAGCGGCGCGACGCGCTGGAAATGCCACATGGCATAAAGCGTCGTAGCGCCTCCGGCGATGATGGACGTCATCGCGAGACCGCCCATTCCCGCCAGGAATTTGCGTGACAGAAGCCTGCGACAGAGCGGCGCGCGGGCACCTTGCCGCCTGCCCGCCCCGACCGGTAATCGGACCAGCCGGCATAGGCGCCGACCAGGGCCGCGGTTGCCGCAAACGACATCTGGAAGCTCGGGCCGACGACCTCGTGCGGCGACACCACGATCACCGCAATGGCGGAAATGGCCAGATTGCGCATGGTCAGCGCCGCGCGGTCGAACAGCACGGCCAGCAGCATGACCGCCAGCATGATGAAACTGCGCTCGGCGGCCACCACGACGCCCGAAATGGCAAGATAGGCGGCGATGGAAAAGAGCGCGGCGGCGGCGGCATATTTTTTCACCGGCCGGCGCGAGGAGAAATCGGGAAACAGCGCGAACCCGCCGCGCAGCAGCAGCATGATCGTGCCGGCAACCAGCGCCATGTGCAGGCCAGAAATCGAGATGATGTGGTAAATGCCAGTCTTGCGCATGGCTTCGTTGATGGCGTCCGGGATGCCGGCGCGCACGCCAACGATCAGCGCGGCGGCGATCTCGCCTTCGGGACCGCCGACGCTTTGCCGAATACGGCCGGCAATGGCTTCGCGCGCGTTTTCGATCGCGGACGCCACCCTTGCCGATACCGGCATCGACGCCGAGGCAACCCGCTTCGGATTGCTCAGGAAGAAGCCGCTCGCGCCGATACCGTCGAAATAACTCTGGAAGGAATAGTCGTAGCTGTCGGGCCGCACCGGGCCGGTCGGCGGCAAAAGCCGGACATAACCGTTCAGCACAGAACCTGCGGTAACGCCTTGCGGAATCGTACGCGCGGACAGCCGTACCCGCTCCGGCGCATAACGCAGCGTCGGCCTCGCCGTCGAGAGTACGTCGAGGGTCAGCCTGACACGGCCGGTTTCCATCTGATCGACCGACACGACCCGCCCGGTCAGGCTAGTCGATATTTCCGATCCCATGGTCTGGGTGCCGGCACGCCACGTCTCGATCTTGGCTGCGAGGAAGCCAAGGCTGCATAGCAGGGCGGCGGTCAGGCAGAGATACGGTAACGGACGCGCGCGCGACAGGAACGCCACGCCGGCCAGCGCGCAGACCAGCGCTACCGGTTGCAGAAAGCCGGGCTCGGCATCGAGCGAAAAATAGAGCGCCACGCCGATGGCGAGAAACACCGGCACCAGTAGAAACACGACGCCGCGATCAAGCTCGGTAATGGAAGCAGCCGCTATCCGGCCTGGCAAGGTGGCGACGGCAAAGCGGCGACGCCCTATTTTGCCGCGATCGATGGTCGCCGGAATGGTCGGGACAAAACTTCCGGCCGTGCCGTGCGGCAAAGCGAGATTTTGCGGTTCGACAACCGACTGGCGTTCCTTCGGCGGCGCAAGGCCCAGCAGCAGCCGTTCGCCGGCGTTTTCACTTGCGCCGGCGCTGTGCGTGCTGCCCCGGCCCAGTCCAGCCATCGGGTCTGCCCCTTGCGCCCTCGACCTCCTATGCTACATGAACGCGCGAGGCGCGAAACCCCGCGCGCAAAAACCATTTCCTTCGAGAATTCGACATGCCCGACAAGATCGTCACCCGTTTTGCCCCCTCGCCCACCGGCTTCCTGCACATAGGCGGCGCGCGTACGGCGCTGTTCAACTGGCTCTATTCGCAACATGTCGGCGGCACGATGCTGCTGCGCATCGAAGACACCGACCGGGAGCGCTCCACGGAAGCGGCGACCGCCGCCATTCTCGACGGCCTTAGCTGGCTCGGCCTGAAATGGAACGGCGAGCCGGTTTCGCAGTTCGAGCGTGCGCCGCGCCACCGCGAAGTGGCCGAAGAACTCGTGCGGCAAGGCAAGGCCTATTACTGCTACGCAACACCTGCCGAACTTACCGAAATGCGCGAAACGGCGCGCGCCGAGGGGCGGCCGCCGCGCTATGATGGCCGCTGGCGCGACCGCGATCCCGCCGAAGCGCCCGAAGGCGTGCCGGGTGCGATCCGCATCAAGGCGCCGACAGACGGCGAGACGCTGGTGCGGGATCTGGTGCAGGGCGAGGTGCGCTTTCCCAACAAGGATCTCGACGATTTCATCATCCTGCGCTCGGACGGAAACCCGACCTACATGCATGCCGTCGTCGTCGACGACCACGACATGGGCGTCACCCATATTATCCGGGGCGACGACCACCTGACCAATGCCGCGCGCCAGACGGTGATCTACCGCGCCATGGGCTGGGAGGTGCCGGAAATGGCGCATATTCCGCTGATCCACGGGGCGGACGGCGCCAAGCTTTCGAAGCGCCACGGGGCGCTCGGCGTCGAGGCTTACCGCGCCATGGGCTATTTGCCGGAAGCGCTACTTAACTACCTGGCGCGTCTTGGCTGGAGCCATGGCGACGACGAGGTCATGTCGGTGACCGACATGGTCAAATGGTTCGACATAACCGACGTCAACAAGGGTGCGGCCCGCTTCGATTTCGCCAAGCTGGAAGCGATCAACGGCGTGCATATGCGCCGCATGGACGATGTGGCCCTGCTCGACATCTTCGTTGCCACCCTGCCCTATCTCGAAGGCGGCCCCGCGGTTGCCGCACGTCTCGACGCCAGCCGCAAGACGCAGTTGCTTGCAGCCCTGCCTGGCCTCAAGGAGCGCGCCAAGACGCTGGTGGAACTGCTGGATGGCGCGGCCTTCTTGTTTGCGGAGCGGCCGCTGCCGCTGGACGAGAAAGCAGCCACCGTGCTCACCGCAGAGGCCAAGGGCATTTTGCGCGGCGCACTGGCCGCGCTGCAAGGCGTGTCCGGCGAGTGGTCGGCGGCCAATGCCGAAGCCGCGATTCGCACGTTCGCGACTGCTGAAGGACACAAGCTCGGGGCCGTGGCGCAACCTTTGCGGGCGGCCCTTACCGGCAAAAGCACCTCGCCCGGGGTTTTCGATGTCCTTGCGGTGCTCGGCCGCGAAGAAAGTCTGTCACGTGTTGGAGATCAAATCGATTAGGGCAGCTATGCTGTCATAGTTTTGGATTGAAACAGGTCTATTGCGGTGCAACATTAACTACTGTTTTTATCCATGCCGGAAGCCGCACCGGCCACCCGTTGCAGGTCAATTGAATTGCCGCCTGTCGATGTCAGGAACGTATGATCGGGAAGCCGGCATACAGAACTTTAGGAGTTTGCGATGACCGAAAAAACTGCAACGCTGGAATTTGGCGGCAAAACTCACGAACTCAAGGTGCGAAGCGGGTCCGTCGGGCCGGACGTCATCGACATCGGCGCGCTGTACTCGACGACAGGAGCCTTCACCTACGATCCAGGCTTTACCTCCACCGCAAGCTGCGATTCGGCCATCACCTATATCGACGGCGACGCCGGCATCCTGCTGCATCGCGGCTACCCGATCGACCAGCTTGCCGAACATGGCGACTTCCTGGAGGTCTGCTACCTGCTGCTGTACGGCGAACTGCCGACCAAGGCCCAGAAGGACGATTTCGACCACCGCATCACGCGCCACACCATGGTGCATGAGCAGATGTCCAAGTTCTTCACCGGCTTCCGCCGCGATGCGCATCCGATGGCGGTGATGTGCGGCGTGGTTGGCGCGCTGTCGGCGTTCTATCACGACTCGACCGATATTTCCGATCCGTACCAGCGCATGGTCGCCTCCATGCGCCTCATCGCCAAGATGCCGACCATCGCGGCAATGGCCTACAAATACCATATCGGCCAGCCCTTCGTTTACCCGAAGAACGACCTCGGCTTCGCCGCCAATTTCCTGAACATGTGTTTTGCGGTGCCATGCGAGGAATACAAGGTCAACCCGGTGCTGGCGCGCGCCATGGAGCGCATCTTCATCCTGCACGCCGATCACGAGCAGAACGCCTCGACCTCGACGGTGCGGCTCGCCGGTTCTTCGGGCGCCAATCCGTTTGCCTGTATCGCGGCGGGCATCGCCTGCCTGTGGGGACCGGCGCATGGCGGCGCCAACGAGGCGGCGCTGAACATGCTGGGCGAGATCGGCCATGTCGACCACATCCCTGAATTCATCGATCGCGCCAAGGACAAGAACGACCCGTTCCGGCTGATGGGCTTTGGCCACCGCGTCTACAAGAACTACGATCCGCGCGCCAAGATCATGCAGCAGACCGCGCATGAGGTCCTGACCGAACTCGGCATCAAGGACGACCCGATGCTCGACATCGCCATGGAACTGGAAAAGATCGCGCTGACCGACGAATATTTCATCGAGAAGAAGCTCTACCCGAACGTCGACTTCTATTCCGGCATCACGCTGAAGGCTCTGGGCTTCCCCACCACCATGTTCACCGTGCTGTTCGCGGTTGCGCGCACCGTCGGCTGGATCGCCCAGTGGAAGGAAATGATCGAGGACCCGCACCAGAAGATCGGTCGCCCGCGCCAGCTTTATACGGGCTCGCCGGAGCGCGACTACGTGCCGATCGCGAAGAGGTAGGAGATTAGGGGAATAGGGCAGTATGCAGGGAATGCACACCCTACTGCCCTACTGCCCTACTGCCCTACTGCCCTACTGCCCTACTGCCCTACTGCCCTACTGCTTCCAGCACCGCTTCGGCCGCCAGATCGCCTGCCGGGCGCAGCGTTGCCATGCGCCGTGCCACTTCGGCAAAGCCAGCCTTCTGCCACGCGCGCAAGCCGGTATCGGCGAACAGCGCTTCCAGCTCGCGCGCGATCACCGGCGGATGCACAAATTTGTCGTACCGTTCGGGAACGAGCGGCTTATCGGCAATGAGGTTTGGCAGCGAGCCCGACCACGCGATCAACGCTCTCCTCGCAATACTGCGCGCCAATGGATCGAGCTTGTAGCAGGAGATCATCGGAACCCCGGACAGCGCCAGTTCCAGCGATACGGTGCCCGACGCGATCAGCGCTGCGTCGGCCTGCCCGAAGGCGTGCCATTTCTGTTCCTGATCGACGGTGATTTCCGGCTGAAGCTCCCAGCCGGCAACAGCCGAGCGAACCAGTTCCGCGACATGCGGGACCGTCGGCAGCAACAGGCGAAGGCGGTGCCCGCGCGCGCGCAACAGCGAAACCGTCTCGCCGAACGGGCCGATCAGTTTGCGCACCTCGCTGCGCCGGGAACCGGGCAGGATGAGCAGCGTCTTTTCGCGATCCGCGGATAGATCGCGGGGTGCGGCTTGCGCCTCCTCTGCCGCCAGAACGCCCGGATTATGGGTCAGGCGATGCCCGACATAGGTGCCGGGAGGGCCGCCGAGGCGATCCAGTTCGGCCACCTCGAACGGCAGCACGCACAAGATGCGGTCCACATAGGGCCGCATCGCCACCGCCCTGCCCGGCCGCCACGCCCAGACGCTTGGACAGACATAGTGGACGATGGGGATCGCCGGATCGGCGGCGCGCACCTTTTTGGCAACGCGCAGCGAAAAGTCGGGGCTGTCGATGGTGATGAGGCAGTCGGGTTTTTCTGCGACAATCGCCCTTGCCGTCTGGCCGATCCGGCGGATCAGCCGCGGCAGGTCGCGAACCACCGCACTGAAGCCGACCAGCGCGATTTCGCCGGCGTCGAACAGCGAGACGAGGCCAAGTTCCTGCAAATGCCGCCCGCCGACCCCGACCAGCCGGATCTCGCGGCCAGTCGCCTTGCGCAAGGCGCGGACGAGGTCGGCCCCGAGAAGATCGCCGGATTCCTCGCCGGAGACGATGGCGATGGTCAGGGCGCGCTCACCGGCCATGGGCGGCACCTTTCGGCGGCAGGCCGACCACGAACAGGCCGAGCGCATTGGCGCGCGCGATCATTTCCGGCCCGTCGAGGATCAGCGAATGACCGGCCTCGACTGCGACGCCGGCCAGGCCGGCGGCATGGACGCCGTCGATGGTGTTCGGGCCGATGGACGGCAGGTCCGCCCTCGCCTCCTGGCCGGGCTTGGCGCATTTGACCAGCACGCCGCGCGCTTTTCCAGCGATGCGGCCATGGTCGCGAAGATCGCGCACCCGTGCCAGCAAGCCGTCCGTGCCCTCAATGCCTTCAAGCGCGATGACGCGCCCGCCGACCGATATTGCGGCCTGCCCGATGTCCAGCGCGCCGATGGCTTCGGCGGCAGCGCGGGCGGCTTCCAGGTCGCGCCTGTCGGACGGCAGGGGTGCGGCCTTGGTATGGCAGCCCTCGATGGCGACCAGTTCAGGCACCACCTCGTGCGCGCCGACCACCTTGACGCCACGCCGCTCGATGTAGCGCAAGATGGCCCGCAGCAGCCCGTCGTCACCCAGCGAAAGCTCGATGGCCAAACGTGGCAGGGCGGCGAGAAGACTGGCGTTGAGGCGGATGGCCGACAGCTTCGGCCGCCGCTTGACCTCGCCGGCCAGCACCACATGGGTGACGCCATGGCGCTTCAACAGCGGCACGAGCGAACTGAAATGCTCCAGCTTTAGAAGGGCATGGTCGTTAGCGCCAAGCGGCCCGTCCGGGTCCGCCTCGCCTTCCAGCAGCACGACGAAAGGCCTGTGGCCCTGCTGTTCAAGCGCGTGCGCCACGGCTTCCGGCAACCTGCCGCCCCCCGCGACGATCCCGACCCGCGAACCGGCCTCGAACTGGACAGGCGGCGGGTTCTCAGTCCTCGTCATCGGTATCGTCAGCGGCCCCGCCCTTGAGACGCGGGACGGCGTAGTGACGGTGGCCACGATGGGTGATGAAGTCGATGATCTTCATGGCTTCGGGCGAAGCGGAGAATTCGTCCCTGGCGTGTTCGACGTTCTCGGCAACCGTGCGCGAGCGGTCGAAGATGGCGTTATAGCACCGGCGCAACAACTGGATGTCCGAGCGCTTCAGGCCGGCCCGCTTCAGCCCGATGATGTTCAGGCCGCGAAGGCTGGCGCGGTTGCCCACGGCGATGGCGTAGGGGATGACGTCGCCGACGAATGCCGAGCAGCCGGCGAGAAAGGCGTTGTCGCCGACCCGCACGAACTGGTGCACGGCGCTAAGCCCGCCGATATAGACGTTGTCGCCAATCTCGCAATGGCCGCCCAGCGTCGCGCCATTGGCGAAAGTGGCGTTGTGGCCGACAATGCAGTCATGCGCGATATGGGCATAGGCGAGGAAATTGCCATTGTCGCCAACCGTCGTCTCGCCGCGGCTGGAATCGGTGCCGAGATGCATGGTCACGCCTTCGCGGATCATGCAGTTGGAGCCGATGACCAGCGTGGTGCGGCCGCCCTTGTGCTTGGTGTTTTGCGGCGGCCCGCCCAATGTCGCCATCGGGTAGACCTTCGTGGAAGCCCCGATGGTGGTCGCGCCGAGGATCGAGACGTGGCCGATCAGCTCGACATTGTCGCCGATAACCGCGTCCGCGCTGATATGGCAGAACGGACCGATCTGCACGCCTGCGCCGATCTGGGCGCCGGCCTCGACAACCGCCGACGGATGAATGACTGTCTGGATTTTCATAAGCACCCGGATTTCAATCCTTGTCCACCATCATCGCCGAAATCTCGGCCTCGGCAACCTTGCCCCCGTCTACCGTGGCTTCGCAGGCGAATTTGAGCAGGTTGCCACGCATCTTGATCTTGCGGACGCGGATTCTCAACTGGTCACCCGGAACGACGGGCTTGCGGAATTTGGCGTTGTCGATGGTGAGGAAATAGACCAGCGACGGCCGTTCCGCGCCAACGGCGCGGATGCAGATGGCACCGGCCGTCTGCGCCATCGCCTCGACGATGAGCACGCCGGGCATGACCGGCTGCTCGGGGAAATGACCGGCGAAATGCGGCTCGTTAATGGTGACGTTCTTGATACCGACGGCCGAATCGTCGCCGTCGATCTCGACGATGCGGTCGATCATCAGGAACGGATAACGATGCGGCAGCAGTTTCAGCAGGCCGAGTATGTCGACGGATTCGAGCACCACGGAGCCTTCACCCATTCTGGTCACCCTTCTTGTTTCGCGCCAGCGACCGGATCAGCGACAGCTCGCGGAAGAACTCGCGCGTCGGCTGCGCCGGCAGCCCCGCCCAACGCTCGCCGGCGGGGATGTCATGCATCAACCCGGAAGACGCTGCAACCTGCGCGCCGGCGCCGATCGAAACGTGATCGGCAATGCCGACGCGGCCGCCCAGCATCACGAAATCGCCCAATGTCACGGAACCGGACAGACCACAATGTCCGGCAATGATGCAGCCACGCCCGATGCGCACATTGTGACCGATCTGAACGAGATTATCGATCTTGGTGCCCTCGCCGATGACGGTGTCCGACATGGCGCCGCGATCCACCGTCGAATTCGCCCCGATCTCGACATCGTCCTGGATGACGACCCGCCCGACCTGCGGCATCCTCTCCGGCCCCTTGTCGCCCGAGACGAAACCGAAACCGTCCTGCCCGATCCGCGCGCCACCATGGACAACCACGCGATTGCCGATCAGCGCATACTGGATGCTGGCGCTAGGCCCGATATAGCCGTCGCGGCCGACCTGGCAGGATTGCCCGATAAAGGCATTCGGCGCAATGACGGTGCCGCTGCCGATGGCCACGTGCGGCCCGATGACGGCACCCGCCTCGATGATCGCGCCTAGCTCGATAACAGCGGTCGGATCGACATGGGCGTGCGGGGAAACCCCGGTCTCGGAGGTCATCGGCCCGGGCATGGCCGCGGTCGGGAAAAGCAGCCGTCCAACCAGCGCGAAAGCTTGCTGCGGCCGCGAATGAACGAGGACGGCAACGTCCACCGGGGCAATTTTTGCTGCTTCGGCGGGGCAAAGAATCGCCGCCGCCTTCAGCGCGTTCAACAGCGCGAAATTACGCTTGCCCTCGACGAAGACCAGCGCACCCGCGCCACCCTCGCTGGCGGGAGCCAGTGTATCGATCACGATCTGGGAATGGCCGGGATCGGCCAGGACGGCCCCGGTAAGATTCGCCACCTCGCCCACCGTAAGCCGGCGTGAAGGCACGAAAAACACCGGATCAGTCATTCCTGGGCAATATCCAGCTATATAGGAACATTCGCTCGCGGGCCGGCACGGTCCGCAAGCAGGGCGACCGGAAGGTCAGAAGCGGGTCGACATACCGAAGTTGAACTCCTGCACATCGTCCGTATCTCTCTTCTTGACCGGAACGGCATAATCGATGCGCAACGGACCGAAGGGCGAAGCCCACAGCAGGCCGACACCGACCGAGGCGCGCCAATCCATGCCCGTCGAGTCGGGGTTAACACCTGCAAGGTCGTTGCCATAAAGCGTTGCCGCATCGGCAAACACCGCGCCGCGCAGGCCAAGGCTTTCCGGAACGACCGGCAGCGGGAACTGCGCTTCAGCCGAGGCGTTGAAATAGGTCGTGCCGCCGAGATGGTCGCCGCTGGTATCCGACGCCACAGGCCCGAAGCCGTTGTATTCAAAGCCGCGAATCATGCGGTCGGTACCCTGGAAGTGGTCGAACACGCGCAGCCCGGTGTCGCCATAGCTCTCGACGTGGCCACCGCCGGCCGATATCAGGCCGACCAGATCCAACTGCTCCGAGAGGGTCCGGTAATAAGACGCGCGCGCAGTGACCTTCACGAACTTCGCGTCGCCGCCGACACCGGCGACTTCGGTGTTGAAGTTGGCGTAGATGCCGTCGCGCGGGTTCTTCATGTCGTCGATGGTGTTGTAGGTCAAACCGGCGCTGATCGAAGACTTGATCCAGGGATCGCGCTCCTCGCCCGTTGCCGGATCGATAATGGCGTCCCGAATAGCCGAGGAAATATCACAGGCAGCCGGATTATAGTCCACAGTACCTGGAAAGACGCAATTGTCGGCGAACTTATACTCTTCCTGCGAGATGTTGTACGCCAACTGCGTGGAGATATTGTCGGTGATCGGCAGGCCGAAGCGCACCGTGGCGCCCGTCGACTGCGAATCGTAGGTGTCGTATTCGCGCGTCGAGCGGAAAATGTCGAAGCCGGCGGCGATGCGGCGGCCGAGGAAATACGGTTCCGTGAACGAAACCGCATAGTCGCGCGAATGGCGTCCGCCGCCAGCGGACAGGCGGATGAACTGGCCGCGGCCGAGGAAGTTGCGCTCGGTGACGGAACCGGAAACCGTCGGCCCGGGCGTGTCGCCACCCGTCGAATAGCCGGCGCCGATCGAGAACTCGCCGGTCGACTTTTCGACCACATTGACAACCAGGATAACCTGGTCGGGTTCCGAACCCGGTGCCGTCGAAATATCGACGCTCGTAAAGTAATTAAGGTCTTCCAGCCGCTTCTTCGCGCGCTTGACCATGACCTGGTTGAAGGCATCGCCCTCGCTGAGATCGAATTCGCGGCGGATGACATAGTCGCGGGTGCGCGAATTGCCTCGGATTTCGATGCGCTCGATATAGGCCTTGGTGCCCTGATCGACCGTATAGACAACCGAAATGGTGTGGTTCTCGAAATTGCGGTCGCCGCGCGGCGTCACCTGCGCGAAGGCGTAGCCGGAACCGGCCACCTTCTCGGTCAGGCCGATGATGGAATCCTCGACATCCTTGGCGTTGTAAACGTCGCCGCTACGCGTCTCGACTACCGACTGCAGCGACTTGCTGTCCACTTCGGGGATGGTGCTATCGACGCTGACGTCGCCGAACGTATAGCGCGCGCCCTCGTCCACCGTGACGGTCACGGTATACTCGTTGGTCGACGGATCGAGCGCACCCACGGCGGAGACGACCTGGAAGTCGGCATAGCCGTGGTTGAAATAGAATCGGCGCAGCAGTTCCTGGTCAGCCTGCAGCTTCTGCTCGTCATAGATATCGTCGCGCAGGACGAACGACAGGACGCCCGAACGCTTGGTGCTGATGACGTCGGACAGGCGGCGGCTCGAATAGGCGTGGTTGCCGACGAAGTTGACGGCGGCAATCTTGGTGCGGTCGCCTTCGTTGATGTCGAAAACGACGTTCACGCGGTTGTCGCCCAGATCCATGATCTGCGTCGTCACCGTGGCGTCATCGCGGCCAATGTGCCGGTAGGCTGCCCTGATCGCCTCGACGTCGGCATCGACAGTGGCCTGCGAATAGGAACCACGCGGCTTCAACTGAACCGTATTGGACAGTTGCGCGTCCTTGATCTTCTTGTTGCCCTGGAACAGGACCTGATTGACGACCTGGTATTCCGCGACCTTGATCACCAGCGAGGAACCGACCTGGTTGACCTGCACGTCCGAGAACAGCCCGGTGCCGAACAGCGTCTTGACGGCCTCGTCGATATCGGCGCTGGAGAAAGCCTTGCCGGGCTTGATGCCGACATAGTTGCGGATGGTGTCCGCATCGATACGCTGGTTGCCGCTCACCTTGACGCTGCTGACGACGGCAGCCGCAGCGGCGGCGACGGCAGCAAACTGCACGGCAATCGCGCCGGGTACTACCAGCGCGGCAGACAAAGCGACCGCGGACGCGGCGCTCTTGAACTTGGATGCTGCCTTCATCGAGCTATAAAACCTTTTTCTCGAAGTCCCCACGGCGAGAAGACCGGACGTTCGCGGTTATTTTCTCGTACCGTATTAACCGGATTTTCCCTACACGCAAGGCTTCTGGTTAATTTGTATTTACTTAGGCTCAATGCGTGGCATTCGCGTCACGCAATTGCCCCATCATGGTAAACGCGCCCTCAACGGGTTCGCTCCAGAGACGAATTTGTTCATGATTTCAGCACCCAAACAGGTCATTCCAGAAAACGAACACCATGAAGGCCAAAACCAGAAACATGCCGGCGCGATAGACCATTTCCATCGCGCGTTCCGACACCGGGCGGCGGATCACCGCCTCGATGGCGTAGAAGACGAGGTGCCCGCCATCAAGCGGTGGAATCGGCAGCAGGTTGAGGAAGCCGATGCCGACCGACAGCAGCGCGACAAGTTGCACCAGCCATTCGAAGCCAAGCTTGGCCGCCTGTCCGGCCATGCCAGCGATCTTCACCGGACCGCCCAACTGGCACTTGTCCTCGCGACCAACGGCAAAGCGCGTCAGGAATTGGCCGGTGCGCTGGATGATGTGCCCGGTCTCCTCGACCGCCGCCACCAATGCGCCGCCCGGACCGTAGGTTATCAGCCGCGGCTGGCCGAGTTCCTGATTGTTGACGACGCCGACGATCGCCACCTTGATCTTGTTGCCGAGCGCGTCTTCCTGCTCCATCAGTTGGGGTGCTGCTGAAACCGTGATTTCCCGGCCGTCGCGCAGCATGACGAAGGTGATCGTGTCGCCGCCGCGGCCCGACACTAGGCGCTGGACATCGGCAAAGGTCTCGACCTTCGTTCCGTCGACGCTGACGAAACGGTCGCCGGGCAGGATGCCGGCCTTTTGGGCCGGGCTTCCAACGGTCACTTCCGCCACCATCGGCTCGGCGACATAGCGGCCATAGGCGGTAAACAGCACGGTAAAGACGACGATGGTCAGCAGGAAATTGAACAGCGGGCCGGCAAAAACGGTCGCCGCGCGCTTCCACACCGGCTGTGTGTGAAAGGCGACCTTGCGCTCCGCATCGCTTAGCGCGTCGATTTCCTGCTCACCGGGCTGGCTGGATGTGACGCTCATGTCGCCAACGAACTTGACATAGCCGCCCAGCGGGATGGCGCACAGCTTCCAGCGGGTGCCGCGCCTGTCGTTGAAGCCTATCAGTTCCGGGCCGAAACCGACGGAAAACGCCTGAACGCCGATGCCGCACCAGCGGCCGACGAGATAATGGCCCATTTCATGCACGAAAACGACGACCGTCAGCACGAACAGGAACGGCACCAGCGTTCCCACAACAAGGCCCTGCGGGCTGAAAAGCGCGTGGAAAATTTCGTTCAATTCACAACCCCAATACGCCTGCGGCGCAGGCAGCACCGTGACTGTGTATCCAAAGCGGGCAAATCCGTGACCTTTTTGGCGCTATGTCCCGAACCCCGCCGGTCAAACCGGAAACAGCCCCTGCGCGGGGTGATCGGCGGAAGCCAGCATCCAGCCGATCACGTATAGGGCCAGCGCCGCCGCGACAAGGCCGTCGACGCGGTCCATGACGCCGCCATGGCCCGGAATGAGCGTGCTGGAATCCTTGGCGCCGTGCTGCCGCTTGACCCAGGATTCGAACAGGTCGCCGGCTTGCGAGACGACCGACAGAACCAGCGCCACCAGGCCCAGTGTTGCAAGATTGCCGGACCCCATGCCCAAAGCCAGCAGCAGGCCCGCGACGACGCCGCCGACCGTGCCGCCCAGCGCTCCGCTTTGCGTCTTGCCGGGCGAGATCGACGGCGCGAGCTTGGGACCGCCAACGGCGCGCCCGACGAAATAGGCGCAAATGTCAGTTGCCCACACCACCGCGAACAGGAACAGGATCGCCATCAGGCCGGAATGGTCGCCGTCGCGCAGCAAGGCCAGCGTCAGGCCGGATAGCCCGGCATAAGCAAGGCCGCCCGCTTCCCACTGCCCCGTCTTGCCCACAGCGCCGAGAATCGCGCCGACGACAACCATGGCAAGGACGAGCAACAGAAGGATATGCGCCGCAAGCCCGGCAAGCAGCGCCACCACGAAAACCGCCATCAGCGCTTCCGGCACCAGCCCAAGGCCGGTAGCCGGCTTTTGCCGCGCCATGCGCGACCATTCGTAAAAGACCGCAGCCGAAATCAGCGCGCATAAAAGCCGGAACGGCAAGCCGCCAAGCCAGGTAAGGCCAAGCACGACCGCAGCCATGACGATGGCCGAAATGATACGGACCTGAAGATTGCTCATGAAACCGCTTCCCGAGGCGTCAAGCCGCCGAAGCGGCGATCGCGCCGGGCGAAATCGCGCAGCGCGTCCACAAGATGCTCTTCGTTGAAATCCGGCCAGAAGCACGGCAGGAACACCAGTTCGCTGTAGGCTGCCTGCCAGAGCAGGAAATTCGACAGGCGAAGCTCGCCGCTGGTGCGGATGACAAGCTCGGGATCGGGAATATCGCCGGTGTCGAGCGAATCGGAGAACAGGTCGGCGGTGATCGCCTCGACCTCGAGTTCGCCACGCACAGCCAGTTTCGCCAGCTTTTGCGCCGCGCGCACGATCTCGTCGCGCCCGCCATAGTTGAAGGCGATGACCAGCGTCAGCGCCGCATTGCCGGCGGTCAGCGTTTCCGCTTCCTCCAGCAGCGCCTTGATGTCGGGCTGGAGGTTAGCCCTGTCGCCGATGATTCGAACGCGCACGCCCGCTTGATGCAGTTCGGCGAGGTCGCGGCGGATGAACAGTTTCAAGAGGCCCATCAGATCGCTGACCTCGGATTTGGGCCGCGACCAGTTCTCCGACGAAAACGCATAGACCGTGAGGTACGAGATGCCGAGGCCGGGGGCCGCACGCACGGTCTTGCGCAAGGCCTCGACGCCGGCGCGATGGCCGGCAAGGCGCGGCAGGCCGCGTGCCTTGGCCCAGCGTCCATTTCCGTCCATGATGATCGCGACATGCGCGGGCGTTGTCATGTTCTCGCTTTCGGGCCAGCCTGACCCTAGACCTGCATGATTTCAGTTTCCTTATCGGAAAGCAGACTGTCGATGGTGCTGATCGTATCGTCGGTCAGTTTCTGCACCTGGTCGGCCTGCTTGCGCTGATCGTCCTCGCTGATGTCGCCGTCTTTTTCGGCCTTCTTCAGCGTTTCCATGCCATCGCGGCGCACATGGCGCACGGCGACGCGGGCGTTTTCGGCATAGGTGTGGGAAATCTTTACCAGTTCCTTGCGGCGCTGCTCGTTCAGTTCCGGCAGCGGTATCCGCAGATTGGTGCCGTCGACGATGGGATTGAAGCCCAGGTTGGCCTCGCGGATGGCGCGGTCGACGGCGCTGACCATCGACTTGTCCCAGACGGACACCGAGATCATGCGCGGTTCCGGCACCGACACGTTGGCCACCTGATTGATGGGCATCGCCGTGCCGTATGCCTGCACCTGGATCGCGTCGAGCAGATTGCTGGACGCCCTGCCCGTGCGCAGCGAGGCGATATCCTGCCTGAACGCGGCGATTGCCCCGTCCATGCGCCGCTTCAGATCGTCATAATCGCTCATCTTTAACTCCTCGGCCCGTTCATCCGGGCTCCGCGTCTTTGGAAAAAAAGTACCGTCAAGCGTCCGCGACAATCGTGCAGCGACCGCCACCCTTGAGGATTTCGCCGAAGCCGCCCCCTTCGTGGATGGAATAGACGATTATCGGTATGTTGTTTTCGCGCGCAAGCGCAATTGCGGCCGTATCCATGATGGACAGGCCCTTGTTGATGACTTCGGCATGGGTGATGCGCTCGAAACGGGTGGCACTCGGGTCCTTTTTAGGGTCGGCGGAATAGACGCCGTCCACCTGCGTGCCCTTGAACAGGGCGTCCGCGCCGATTTCCGCCGCACGCAGCGCTGCTGCCGAATCGGTGGTGAAAAACGGGTTGCCGGTGCCGCCGGCAAAAATCACCACCTTGCCCTCGTCCATGTAGGCGGTCGCCTGGCGCTGCGAAAAGCTTTCGCACAGTTCCGGCATGGCGATCGCGGAAAGCACCACGGCATCGACACCGATCTTGATGAGCGAGGTGCGCAGCGCCAGCGAATTGATGACGGTGGCAAGCATGCCCATGTGGTCGCCGGTGACACGGTCGCCGCCCTTGGAGGCCACGGCCACACCGCGAAAAATGTTGCCGCCGCCGATGACTACGCCCACTTCGACGCCCAGCGCGCGCGCTTCGGCAATGTCGGAGGCGATGCGGTCGACCACCGAAACGTCGATGCCGAAATGCTGCTCGCCCATCAACGCCTCGCCCGACGCCTTCAGCAACACACGTCGGTAAAGCGGCTTGGGCGTCATTGGTCCCTCATTATTCTGGCGAATGCAGGCTCTGGCGAGTGTGGTTTGCGGATGGCGCGCCTTGCGGCCTGCCTGCTCCGGATGCTTGGGCCTGCGATACACGAAGGGCGCCGCGATGTCACGCGGCGCCCTTCGTTTCATTGGTAGCGCAAATGCCGTGAAGCGTTTGAAGCGCCGTTACTTTTTGACGGTTGCCGCGACTTCCGCTGCAAAGTCCGTCACTTCCTTCTCGATGCCTTCGCCAAGGGCGAATCGCAGATAGGCGGTGATTTTCGCCGGTGCGCCGATTTCCTTTTCGGCTTCCTTCAGCGCCTGCTCGACCGTGATATCGGGATTGATCACGAAAGCCTGCTTCAGCAAAACGACTTCCTCGTAGAACTTGCGCAAGCGGCCTTCGACCATCTTTTCGATGATGTTCTCGGGCTTGCCGGAAGCGCGCGCCTGATCGGAGAAGATCGCCTTCTCGCGCTCGACGGCGGCCGGGTCCAGCTCGTCGGTCGAAAGCGCCAGCGGGTTGATCGCGGCGATGTGCATGGCCACCTGGCGGGCGAAGGCGTTGGCCTTGTGCGCGTCGCCGGTCGTCTCGATGGCGACCAGCACGCCAAGCTTGCCGAGATTGTCGGCAACGGCGTTATGCACGTAGGTCGCAACAACGCCGTGCTCGACGGTCAGCTTGGCCGAGCGGCGGAAGCCGAGGTTTTCGCCGATGGTGCCGACGGCATCCTTGATGGTGTCGGTGACCGACTTGTCGGAACCCGGATATTTAGCCGCTGCAACCGCCTCGGTTGCGCCATAGGCCAGCGCCACCTTGGCGACATTGGCGACGAGTTCCTGGAAGGCGCCGTTGCGGGCAACGAAGTCCGTCTCGGAATTGACCTCGACGATCGACGCCTCGCGAACGCCGGCATCGACGCCGATCAGACCTTCGGCGGCGGTGCGGCCAGCCTTCTTATCGGCCTTGGAGATGCCCTTCTTGCGCAGCCAGTCGACGGCCTCTTCCATGTTGCCGCCGGTTTCGGCAAGCGCTGTCTTGCAGTCCATCATGCCGGCGCCGGTCAGGTCGCGCAGTTCTTTGACCTGTGCTGCTGAAATGCTCATTTTTTGCCTCTTTGTTCAAAACGGGAATGCGCACCACCGAAAAATCGGCGATGCGCGATACCGGACGCTTAGCGCGTCACAATGTAGGAAATGCGAAGGCCGGTTGGCCTTGGCAATCAGGCCTGCGGGGCTTCGCCCGCCGGAGCCTCGTTGGCAGCAGGCGCCTCGTTGGCAGCAGGCGCCTCGTCGGCAGCGGGTGCCGGTTCGAGCGCGGGCTCGACCGGAGCCTCAGCCGAAGCGCCAATGTCGACGCCGAGCGCGCCCTGCTGGCGGGCGATACCGTCGATGGCAGCCTTGGCGACCAGGTCGCAATAAAGCTGGATGGCGCGGGCCGCGTCGTCGTTGCCGGGGATCGGGAAGTCGATCTTGTCTGGATCGCAGTTCGAATCGATGATGGCGACAACCGGGATACCGAGGCGCTTGGCTTCGAGAATGGCGATCGCTTCCTTGTTGGTGTCGATCACGAACATCAGGTCGGGCGTCGAGCCCATGTCCTTGATGCCGCCCAGCGCCTTGTCGAGCTTCTCGCGCTCGCGGTCGAGGTTGAGGCGCTCTTTCTTGGTCAGGCCTTGAGCCTCGCCGGCCAGCATCTCGTCGAGCTTGCGCAGGCGCTGGATCGAGTTCGAAATCGTCTTCCAGTTGGTCAGCATGCCGCCGAGCCAACGCGAGTTGACGTAATACTGGGCCGAACGCTGGGCTGCATCGGCAACGATGTCGGATGCCTGGCGCTTGGTGCCGACGAACAGCACGCGGCCGCCACGGGCAACGGTGTCGGAAACCTGCTTGAGAGCCTGGTGCAGCAGCGGAACCGTCTGCGACAGGTCGATGATGTGGATGTTGTTGCGCGCGCCATAGATGTAGGGCGCCATCTTCGGGTTCCAGCGGTGAGTCTGGTGGCCGAAGTGAATGCCAGCTTCCAAAAGCTGGCGCATGCTGAAATCAGGCAGAGCCATTCTTATAGGTCCTTTCCGGTTAGCCTCCACGGACACAGGCGAAAGGATGGATTTCCTTATCGCCACCGGAGGTTTTTGTCGGATTTCTCCCGGCAAACACCAAAGTCCGTGTGTGGAATGAGCGCGCCTATAAAGGCTAAGCGCGCTAAACGCAAGCGCCGAGCCTGCCTGCCGTCAAACCGAGCGCATCAGGCCGCCATCGACGCGGATGTTCTGGCCGGTGATGTAGCCGGCTCCTTCCGACGCCAGGAAGGCGATGGTGGCGGCAATCTCCTCGGTGGTGCCGTAGCGCTGCATCGGCACGGCCTCGCGGCGCTCCTCGGTGCCGGGCAGGCTGTCGATCCAGCCGGGCAGCACGTTGTTCATGCGCACATTGTCGGCGGCATAGGCGTCCGCGAACAGTTTGGTGTAGGAGGCAAGGCCCGCCCGGAACACGGCGGAAGTCGGAAACATCGATGAAGGCTCGAAAGTCCAGGCGGTCGAGATGTTGACGATCGAGCCGGATTTCTGCTTCTGCATGATCGGGGTGACGAGGCGAACCGGGCGCACCACGTTCATGAAATAGGTGTCCATGCCCTTGTGCCAGTCTTCGTCGCTGATCTCGAGTAGTTGCGCCCTCGGCCCGTGGCCGGCGCTGTTGACCAGCACATCGATGCGGCCCCATGTCGACATGGCGAGATCGACCAGCCGCTGAAGATCATCGTTCGACTGGTTGGAGCCGGTGACGCCGACGCCGCCGAGTTCCTTGGCAAGCGCCTCGCCTTTGCCCGACGACGATAGGATGGCGACCTGAAAACCATCGGCCGCGAGTTTCCTGGCAGCCCCCGCCCCCATGCCGGAACCGCCGGCGGTGACAACGGCAACTTTCTGTGCGGCCATGATCGTTCCTCTCAAATCTGATTTTTGCCCGTTACGAGCAATCCCGGCACCCATACCATCGTAACCGGCGTCGACGAAACAGCCGGGCCATTGGGCCAGGAAAAGCCCTTGTCGCAATCAGCGCGGAACCTTGCCGTTCCTTACCCTTACCCGCCGGAATACCGCGACGATCTCGTCGCGGCTGCATTCGACCGCGCCAAGGCGCACGGCGCGGTCGCGCTCGAGGCCGGTAATGTCATAGTGCGGTGCCGACGTTTTTGGCGGTCCCTGATAGGAAGAACGCTTGATGGCGAGCTGAGCTGCAAAGCGGTGCAGTTCTTCCGTGTCGTCGGCCAGCAGATGGCACCACAGTCTGTCGGCCCATTTCCAGATCGCGGCATCGACATAGACAGCCATCGGCTGACTATTGAGGCGCGCAGGTCTTTTGCGGCGCGGTGTCGAACAGGGCCAGGTTGACCAGCTTGCCGGTCATCGAAAAATCGCCGTAGTCCATCACCAGATCGCGCGTCAGCCCGTTTTCGTGCAGCTTGAAGCTGATCCGGTAGGCCGGCGTTTCCTCGCCGCTTTCCTTGTCGGAAAGGTCGAAATAGGCGATGTCGACCGGCCAGTACTTGTCCTTGCCAAGCCGGGCCAGCGCCGGCAACTCAGGATCGCCCTTTGCGGCCTGCGTCTTCTTGCCGACGACGACCGTGGTGGTCATCACCTTGTTGGCATCCTCGGAACCGTCGAACAGGCTCGTTTCGTAGAACTTCTCGCCCTTTTCGGCCTTTTCGATCAGTTCGACCAGATGCTGGGTCGGAAACTGCGTGGCGGCAAGTTGCACGACAGCCTTCTGCGGCTTTTCGATATCGACCTCGACGCCCTTGGCGTCCTTTGTGGCCGTGCCCTTCACTTCCTTGTCGAGTTGCTGGTCGGAGAAGGATTTGGTGAGGAAGGAAAACGTCTTGCCCTTCGCGTCCTCATAGGTCGTGGTCTGCTGGTCGGTCAGCCTCGTGGTTTCGCTGGTGGCGATCTGCGTGACGAAGCGGAAATTGACCGTGTAACCCTCGCAAGGCGAGCCGTTGAACTCATAGACCATGCGCCCGGTGATGCCGGTGATGCCGGAGCGGTCGGAGGCCTTGTCCAGCGAAAGATCGTAGACGGCGCGGTGCGCCTGAAGCACCGGCACCGCGAAGGCCGGAACCGCCGCCGAGGTGGCGGCCATCAAGACGGCGTAGAATGCAAGGCGCTTTGCGCGCATGGACAGGCTCCGACAAAGGACGGCTAATGGCAGCCGTCGGGGAAAGATGGTCCAGCTAGAAAAAAGTCGTGGCGGAAGCGAGGCAAAAATAGCACTTTCCCCCCAGCCAACGGGCACCATGCAGCAATAGGGAAATAAAATGAGCGAAACAATCGAAAAGCGGCTGAGCGATCTGGGCATCACGCTTCCCGTGGCGGCGGCGCCTGCCGCGAACTACGTGCCTTACGTCAGGACCGGCAATCTGTTGTTTCCCTCCGGCCAGTTGCCGATCAAGGACGGCAAACTCGCCTTCACCGGCCTGCTCGGCCGCGATGTCGATACGGCGACCGGCCAGGAAGCGGCCCGATATTGCGCGATCAACGTGCTCGCCCAGGCCAAGGCGGCACTCGGCGATCTCGAAAAAATTCGCCGGCTGGTGCGCATCACCGTGTTTGTCGCATCGATGCCGGACTTTACCGAACAGCATCTGGTCGGCAACGGCGCTTCCGACCTGTTCGCGGAAGTGCTGGGCGAGCGCGGCAAGCATGCGCGCGTCGCCGTCGGCATGGCCGCGCTGCCGCTCAATGCGGCGGTCGAAGTCGAATCCATCTTCGAAGTCGAGTGAGAAAGCCCGGCACATGAACGACCTTTCCTGGCTGATCGCCCGGCCTGTCGCCCATCGCGGCTTTCACGACATGAACAAGACGCGGTGGGAAAACACGCTGTCCGCCTATGACGCGGCCATCGAGCGCAACTATGCCATCGAATGCGACGTGCATCTTTCGTCGGACGGGGTGCCGGTCGTCATCCATGACGACAACCTCAAGCGATTGACCGGCGAGGACGGCTTCGTGTGGCAGCGCACGGCGGCCGAACTTGGCGCGATGCGCATCGGCGGCACCGCCGATCATGTGCCGACGCTTGGCGAGGTTCTGGAGCGTGTCGGTGGCCGCGTGCCGATCGTCGTCGAGGTCAAGGGTACACCGGGCCGGGACGAGGGGCTGGTGGCGCGTGTCGGCAGGCAGCTTGCCCGCTACAAGGGCAAAGCCGCGATCATGTCGTTCGATCATTGGCTGATCCGCGACTTTTCGAAGGACGCGCCCGGCATTCCCGGCGGGCTGACCGCCTATGGCCGCGACAACAATCTGATCGAGGCGCATTTTTCGATGCTGGCGCACGACATCGCCTTCACCTCCTATGCTGCCGGCGACCTGCCGAACCCGTTCGTCAGTTTTGTGCGCGAGAAGCTGAAAATGCCGGTCATCACCTGGACCGTGCATGACCAGCCGGCGGTCGAACTGACGTTCAAATATGCCGACCAGATGACATTCGAGGGTTTCGAGCCGGACGGGGTGCGCATTGCCTGATGCGTTCTCCCGGCAGGCTTGCATGGACCCGCTGAAAACCTAAATATTGCCCATGGATCATCCAAGCCAAGCGGAGGAAGCAGCATCGGCGCAATACGCGGTGCGCGTGGCTTCGGGCATCGGTGCCTTCACCCGGCAGGAATGGGACAGCCTTTCGGGCACCACACGCACCGATTCAGAAAACGGCTACAACCCTTTTATATCTCACGCTTTTCTAAGCTCTTTGGAAGATTCCGGCTGCGCCTTGCGAAGCACTGGCTGGCAGGGCCATCATTTGCGGCTGGAAACGCCCGACGGAAGGCTGCTGGGTGCGGTACCCTGTTACGTGAAGTCGCACAGCCAGGGCGAATATGTGTTCGATCATGGCTGGGCCGACGCCTTCGAGCGGGCCGGCGGCAGTTACTATCCCAAGCTGCAATGCTCGGTTCCCTTCACGCCGGCCACCGGCCCTCGCCTGCTTGTCACCAACGGCGAAGATGTCGATGCGGTAAAGGCAGCGCTCGCCTCCGGCCTGAAGCTGGTGACGAACAAGCTTGGCGTTTCTTCCGCCCATGTCACCTTCCTGCCGGAAGAGGACGCCGTCATGCTGGAGACGGCAGGCTATTTGCACCGCACCGACCAGCAGTTCCACTTCTTCAACGAGGGGTTTTCTAGCTATGACGATTTCCTCGCCACGCTAGCTTCGCGAAAACGCAAGTCGCTGAAAAAGGAACGGCGCGAGGCGCTGGCCGGCGGTATTTCCATCGACCGGCTGACCGGCAAGGATATTACCGAACGCGTCTGGGACGACTTTTACGCCTTCTACATGGATACCGGCAGCCGCAAATGGGGCCGGCCCTACCTCAACCGCGAATTTTTTTCCCTCATTGGGGAGCACATGGCCGACGATGTTTTGCTGGTGATGGCAAAGCGCGATGGGCGTTATATTGCCGGTGCGATCAATTTCATCGGTTCCGACACGCTGTTCGGGCGCAACTGGGGCTGCATCGAGGACCATCCCTTCCTGCATTTCGAGGTCTGCTACCATCAGGCCATCGACTTCGCCATCGAGCGCAAGCTGAAGGTGGTCGAGGCCGGCGCGCAGGGCGAGCACAAGCTGGCGCGCGGCTACCGCCCCGTCACCACGCACTCAGCGCACTATATCGCGCATCCGGGCCTGCGCAGCGCCATTGCCGATTACCTCAAGCGCGAACGCCGCGAGGTCGCGCGCATGAGCGACTATCTGGATGAGCACACGCCGTTTCGCAAGGAAGATCCGGCGCTCAATGGGCTACCGTCTTCGAAAACAGATTGATGATGACGACGCCGACCATGATGAAGCCCATGCCGACCAGCGCCGGCATGTCGAGCGTCTGGCGAAACCACAGCCAGCCAATGGCCGTGATGAGGACGATGCCCGCCCCGGACCATAGCGCATAGACGATGCCGACCGGCATGGTTCGCAGGGGCAGTGACAGGAAATAGAACGCCAGCGCATAGCCCGCCACCGCGACCAGCGATGGCAGCAGATTGGTGAAGCCGTCGGTCAGTTTCAGCGCCGACGTCGCCACGACCTCGAACATGATCGCGATCGTGAGATAAAAAACATTCCAGGTCATGCACGTCCTGCCTATTGATTCGCGGTCACTCTAAAGGCGATGATAGGCCCCACACAGATGGAAACGAGACACTGACATGGCCTATGACGACACCAACATCTTCGCCAGGATTTTGAAGGGCGAAATTCCGTCCCATAAGGTCTATGAGGATGACGCGGTGGTGGCGTTCATGGACGTGATGCCGCAAGGCCAGGGCCACACGCTTGTGGTGCCGAAAGCGCCGTCGCGCAACCTGCTCGACGCCGACCCAGCCACCTTCGGGCCGTTGTTCGCGGTGGTCCAGACAATCGCGGTGGCAGTAAAAAAGGCGTTTGCGGCGGACGGCGTCACCATCCAGCAGTTCAACGAGGCGGCTGCCGGCCAGAGCGTCTATCACCTGCACGTCCACGTCCTGCCGCGCTTCGAGGGCATCGCGCTGAAGCCGCATACAGGCGCCATGGAAAAGCCGGAAGTGCTGGCCGAAAACGCGGAAAAGATTCGAGCAGCATTGGCCGACTGAACAAGAAAAACGGGCGGCCTCAACGAGCCGCCCGTTCCAGTGCGAATAGAAAATCGGCGAAAAATCAACCGTGCAGTTTGGCTGCGATCTCGGCTACGCGCTTGCCCTGGAAGTGCGCGCCTTCCAGTTCCTGCGCGGAAGGCTGGCGCGAGCCGTCGCCGTCGCTGGTGGTGGTCATGCCGTAGGGCGCGCCGCCGCGCACCACGTCGTTGCCCATCTGGCCCTGATAGGCATAGGACAGCGGCACGATGATCATGCCGTGATGCTGAAGCATTGCCTGCGTCGAAATCAGCGCCAATTCCGCGCCACCGTGCTGGGTGGCGGTCGAAACCATGACCGAGCCGACCTTGTTGACCAGCGCGCCCTTGGCCCAGAGCGGGCCTGTCTGGTCAAAAAAGTTCTTCAACTGCGAGGCCATGGCGCCATAGCGCGTCGAAGCGCCGACGATGATGGCGTCGTAGTTTTCCAGTTCCAGCGGATCTGCGAACGGGGCGTCCTGGTCGAGCTTGTAGTAGGCAGCCTTGGCTACCGCCTCCGGCACCAGTTCCTTGACCCGCTTCACGGTCACTTCAGCGCCGGCTTCGCGCGCGCCTTCAGCGGCCGCCTTCGCCATCTGCTCCATGTGACCCCAGCTCGAATAATAAACCACCAGCACTTTTGCCATTGTCGTCTCCTTTGCCCCGTCGGGGGTGTGTAAATTCGGTCGGCACTAATTGCCGTCACCTCCATTTAGGCATCTGAGCGTTCACCGTAAGCCACTTAATAGAGCACGGATTGTTCACCGGACGGGCGGCATTGCTCCGCCTCCGGCTCGGGAGTATGGAATTGCAGCCGCCCCAGCCGGAGTTCTCCCATGACCGAAATCGTTACCGCCGCCATGCTCGTCATCGGCGACGAAATCCTGTCCGGGCGCACCAAGGACAAGAACATCGGCCACCTCGCTGACATCATGACCACTGTTGGCATCGACCTGAAGGAAGTGCGCATCGTCGCGGACGAGGAGGACGAGATCGTCGCCGCCGTGAACGCGGTTCGCGCCCGCTACACCTATGTCTTCACCACCGGCGGCATCGGCCCGACGCATGATGACATCACCGCCGATTCGATCGCCAGGGCGTTTGGCGTGCCGTGCCAATATCACCGCCAAGCCTACGCCATGCTGGAAGAAAGCTACGCCGGACGCGGCATCGAGTTCACCGAAGCGCGCAAGCGCATGGCGCGTACGCCGCGCGGCGCGGATCTCATCGTCAATCCTATCTCGACCGCGCCCGGCTTTCGCATCGGCAATGTGCATGTCATGGCCGGCGTACCTTCGATCTTTCAGGCAATGCTCGACAATGTCGTGCCGACGCTTAAAGTGGGCACGAAAATGCTGACGGCCACGGTGCCGTGCCCACACGGGGAAGGCCTTATCGGCGGGCCGCTCGGCGCCATACAGAAGGCGCATCCGGACACCATCATCGGCTCCTACCCGAAATACGGTGACGGCAAGTTCTGGACGGAACTGGTGGTGCGGGCGCGCACGCAAGCAGCACTGGACGCTGCCCGCGCCGATGTCGAGGCCATGGTATCCGGCTTCGCCAACGCCGATTGAGCGGCGGTATCGGGCGCATCGGCCGGGCTGCCGGAACTTGAGTGCCCTGCTCGCGTTTTATAACGCCGGCATGATTCACGGTTAAGGGAGGGGAGTTCTCATGCGCTTCAAAACCATCGCCGCCATTCTCCAGAGCGAACAGGACATCGACCGCGCGCTTGATTGCGCCATTGCGCTCGCGCGGCGCTTTGGAAGCCATCTCATCGGCATTCATGCCGAGACGCTGCCCATTCCCTACACCTCGGCCACGGGCTTCCCGGACACGGAATTCCTGCAAGTGTCGTCAACCCTGAACAAGGAGCGCTCCGACAGGCTGCACGCCGCCTTCCTGAAGGTGGTGGAAAGCTCCGGCCTGTCGTTCGAGTGGCGGGCGCTCGAAAGCTTTTCCGGTGATAGCGCGCTTTCGGGCATTTCCACCGTCCGCGCCGCCGACCTGATTATCGCGGCACAAGGGGAAGCACACAGTGATTCCAAGGCCGATGTCGGCTCGCTCGTCTACGATGCGGGCCGCCCGGTTCTGGTGGTGCCCCGTTCGGGCGCGGTCGCCGGCAATTTCAAGCACATTCTGCTTGCCTGGAACGGCACGCGCGAGGCAGCCCGCGCCGCCTTCGACGCGGTGCCGTTCATGGTGGAGGCCGAAACGACCGAAATCCTCGTCGTCGACCCGCCGGAAACGCTGGAAGAGAACATGGATACGGCTGGCGTCGAGATTGCGGCAGCCCTTGCCCGCCACGGTGCGACCGTCAGCATCACCTGCCGCAAGACCAAGGGCAGTTCCGTCGAAGACGTCATCCAGAACCGGCTGACGGAAACGGGCGCGGACCTGCTCGTGCTCGGCGCCTACAGCAATTCATGGCTGCGGCGGCTTTTGTTCGGCGGCGTGACCCATTCCATGCTTCAATCGGGCCAGATCGCCGTATTCCTGTCGCGATAGCAAGCCAACCGCACACTCCCCTGCCCGTTTGCTCTGTCGCCCTTGCCAAGTGTCCGGCTTTCCGGCTAATTCCGCTCGCATTCCTTCCTGTATCGCGCGGCTCCCGCGCTGGAGTGCGCGAAAATGTCCCTTCCCGAAAAAGCCTTTCCCGTTTCCTGGGATCAGTTCCACCGCGACGCGCGCGCGCTGGCGTGGCGGCTGGCCGGAACCAAGGGCCAGTGGAGGGCGATCGTGTGCATTACGCGCGGCGGGCTGGTGCCGGCGGCGATCATTTCGCGCGAGCTTGGCATTCGCGTCATCGAGACGGTCTGCGTCGCCTCCTATCACGACTATACCAGCCAGGGGCAGTTGCAGGTGCTGAAGGAAGTCACACCGGAACTACTGGAGAACGACGGCGAAGGCGTGCTCATCATCGACGACCTCACCGATACCGGAAAAACGGCGGCGATCGTGCGGGCCATGATGCCGAAGGCGCATTTTGCCGCTGTCTATGCCAAGCCCAAGGGACGCCCGATGGTCGACACCTTCGTCACCGAGGTCAGCCAGGATACGTGGATCTATTTCCCCTGGGACATGGGCTTCACCTACCAGAAGCCCATCGCCGACGACCACGCCGGCTGAGGAAAAGCACCGCCCCTCTCGATAAAAGCGGCCAGGTCCCGCGTATTTTTACTTTTATTCCATCTAATTGGCCGTAAGATTCCTGAGTCGGCAAACGATTCCCGATTGGGGTATGGAATCAAGTGCTAAGCGGGCCGCAGAACCACAACCACCTGGCTGAACGAGTACGCAAGCTCTTCGGCACGGTGCCGTGTCGGCTGCAGGTTGCCGCCCTGCCCTGGCGGCGCTTCGAAGACACAATCGAGATCATGCTGATCACCAGCCGCGATACGGGCCGCTGGGTGCTGCCCAAGGGCTGGCCGGAAGCCCGCGAACCGCTGTGCCTGGCCGCGGCGCGCGAAGCCGCGGAAGAAGCCGGCCTGAGCGGCGCCATTTCCACGCTTGAAGCCGGAAGATATTTTTACGCCAAAGGGTTGGCTTCGGGCGAGGAAGTGCCGTGCGAAGTGCTCGTGTTCCCGCTGCGGGTCGACAGCGTGGCCGACCGGTGGAAGGAAAAGCGTGCGCGCACGCGCAAATGGGTGGCCGCCAGCGAGGCCGCCGCCATGGTCAACGAGCCGGATCTTGGCCAGATCATCGCCTATTTCGCCTCCGACCCGGACCGTTTTGCGGTCTGATCCCGGCGCGTCCCAGCAATTCATCGCATTTCGCTCGCGTGGCCTGCACTCCGCGGACCGGAAAGTCTCCTGACAGCGTCTGTCCGGAACGCATTGGCGACGGCAGGCCGTGCCCCGTCAGAACCGGCCGCGCGGCAATCCCAAACATTGCCGGCTCATTTTCTATCCCCGTTATCCACATAAGTGACACACAATATGTTGGGGTCAGGAAAGTTCCCGAAACGAACTCTTGACGACGCAATCCGAGTCGCCTTTTATGGGCCATGCGCTCCTGTTGCGGGCGTGACCGGAAAGTTTTGAGGCCGGCCTTTTCCCGATTTCATGCGTTTCAGCCGCATTTCGCCCATTTCACCTGGGCCGCGGCGGCTTAGGAATTTCAGTTTCGGACGGGAAAAAAGGGAGAAATTGCGGGCTGGAATAAATTGTCTGTTAACACTATATTTAGTGTTTGAAGGCAGGCTCGACACTAGATAGAGTGAACTTCCCTCAAGCGAGGGAATCGACAAAAGTTTCAGTTTTGAAAGATTGGCGGGGTTCACCGACGGGCAAGCAGCGCTTCGCAGGAAGCTTCTGCGGCCTTTTCGGCGGAAACGGCGAATGGAATTGTCGGCGTCTTGGGGCGCCCGGCGGACGGGGTTGTGCGCGGCTTGAATTGGGGGCGGAAATCCCCGTCGAAAAGCGCTATATATAGACGTAATCAAAGGGACCAGACCAATGCGGATCGAGCGGCGCTTCACCAAGGGCGGACAGGACGGGGCAGCCTATGCGGAGATCGAATTCCGCAAGGCGCTGTCCGAGATCAAGAATCCGGACGGCTCCGTGGTGTTTCGCCTCGATAATATCGATGTGCCGGCGCAGTTCAGCCAGGTCGCAGCCGATATTCTCGCGCAAAAGTATTTTCGCAAGGCCGGCGTCCCCGCGCGGCTAAAGAAGATCGAGGAAAACGACGTACCCGCCTTCCTGTGGCGCTCCGTCGCCGATGAGGCCGAGCTTGCCAAGCTGCCCGAAGCCGAGCGCTACGGTTCGGAAATCGACGCGCGCCAGGTTTTCAACCGCCTTGCCGGCACCTGGACCTATTGGGGCTGGAAGGGCGGCTACTTCAAGGCGGAAGACGACGCCCGCGCATTCCGCGACGAGCTTTGCTACATGCTGGCCACGCAGCGCGTCGCGCCGAATTCGCCGCAATGGTTCAACACCGGCCTGCATTGGGCCTATGGCATCGATGGTCCCGGCCAGGGCCATTTCTATGTCGACCCCTTCACCGGCAAGCTGACCAAGTCGAAGTCGGCCTATGAGCATCCGCAGCCGCATGCCTGCTTCATCCAGGGCGTGCAGGACGACCTCGTCAACGAGGGCGGCATCATGGACCTGTGGGTGCGTGAGGCGCGCCTGTTCAAATACGGCTCCGGCACCGGCTCCAACTTCTCGATGCTGCGCGGCGAAGGCGAAAAGCTTTCCGGCGGCGGCCGCTCGTCGGGCCTGATGTCGTTCCTGAAGATCGGCGACCGCGCCGCCGGTGCGATCAAGTCCGGCGGCACCACGCGCCGCGCCGCCAAAATGGTCATCGTCGATGCCGACCATCCCGATATCGAGGCCTTCATCGACTGGAAGGTCAAGGAAGAGCAGAAGGTCGCCTCGCTCGTCACCGGCTCGAAGATCGTCAAGAAGCACCTCGACGCCATCATGAAGGCCTGCGTCAATTGCGAAGGTCATGACGACGAGTGCTTCGATCCGTCGATCAACACCGCGCTGAAGCGCGAGATCAAGCTCGCCAAGAAGGACGGCGTGCCGGAAAACTATGTTAGCCGTGTTATCCAGTTCGCGCGCCAGGGCTATACCTCGATCGACTTCAAGACCTACGACACCGACTGGGATTCGGAAGCCTATCTCACCGTTTCCGGCCAGAACTCCAACAATTCCGTTTCGCTCAAGGATGATTTCCTGCGCGCCGTGGAGCAGGACGGCGACTGGAACCTGACCGCCCGCAAGGACGGCCGCGTCATGAAGACCATGAAGGCGCGCGATCTGTGGGAAAAGATCGGCTATGCCGCCTGGGCGTCGGCCGATCCCGGCCTGCATTTCAACACCACCATGAACGACTGGCACACCTCGCCGGCGGCTGGTCCGATCCGCGGCTCCAACCCGTGCTCGGAATACATGTTCCTCGACGACACCGCCTGCAATCTCGCCTCGATCAACCTCCTGCCCTACCGCAACAGCGACGCCACCATCGACATCGCCGCCTATGAGCATTCGGTGCGGCTGTGGACCATGGTGCTCGAAATCTCCGTCATGATGGCGCAGTTTCCGTCGAAGGAGATCGCCAAGCAGTCCTACGAATACCGCACGCTCGGCCTTGGCTACGCCAATATCGGCGGCCTGCTGATGACCTCGGGCATTCCTTATGACTCGGACGAGGGCCGCGCCATCTGCGCAGCGCTTACCGCCATCATGACCGGTGTTTCCTATGCGACCTCGGCCGAAATGGCGGCTGAACTCGGCGCTTTCCCGGATTACGACCGCAACGCCACCAACATGCTGCGCGTCATGCGCAACCACCGCCGAGCCGCCTATGGCGACAAGGACGGCTACGAGAAGCTCGCCGTCAATCCGGTGCCGCTCAATGCCGACCACATCTGGCAAAAGGAACTGGTGACGCACGCCAAGGCCGCCTGGGACCGCGCCATCGAGCTTGGCGAGGAACACGGCTTTCGCAACGCGCAGGCGACCGTGATCGCGCCGACCGGCACGATCGGGCTGGTCATGGATTGCGACACCACCGGCATCGAGCCCGATTTTGCGCTGGTAAAATTCAAGAAGCTCGCCGGCGGCGGCTATTTCAAGATCATCAACGCGGCCGTGCCCGAGGCACTGCGCTCGCTCGGCTATTCCGAAAGCCAGATTGCCGAGATCGACGCCTATGCGGTCGGCCACGGCAATCTGAACCAGGCGCCGGCCGTCAACCCCGGCTCGCTCAAGGCCAAGGGCTTTACCGACGAGAAGATTACGGCGCTCAACGCCGCGCTGAAATCCGCCTTCGACATCAAGTTCGTGTTCAACCAGTGGACGCTGGGCGCGGACTGGGTGAAAGAAACGTTCGGCTTCACCGACGAGCAGCTCAACGATTTCTCGTTCGAGATGCTGCCGGCGCTCGGCTTTTCGCGCAAGGACATCGAGGCCGCCAACATCCATGTTTGCGGCGCGATGACGCTGGAAGGCGCGCCCTTCCTGAAGGCCGAGCATCTGCCGGTGTTCGATTGCGCCTCGCCGTGCGGCAAGATTGGCAAGCGTTCGCTGTCCATCAAAAGCCATATCAAGATGATGGCCGCCGCCCAGCCGTTCATTTCGGGTGCGATCTCCAAGACCATCAACATGCCGAACGACGCGACGGTGGAAGACGCCAAGAGCGCCTACATGCTGTCGTGGAAGCTGGCGCTGAAGGCCAACGCGCTCTACCGCGACGGCTCGAAGCTTTCGCAGCCGCTGAATTCCTCGCTGATCGCCGATGAGGACGACGAGGAGGATGAGGCTCTCGAGGCGCTGATCGCGGCACCCGCCGCGCAGCGCGCCGTACAGGTCACCGAAAAGATCGTCGAGCGCGTCGTCGAGCGGCTTTACCGCGACCGCGAAAAGCTGCCGAACCGCAGAAAAGGCTACACCCAGAAAGCGGTCGTCGGCGGCCACAAGGTCTATCTGCGCACCGGCGAGTTCGACGACGGGCGGCTTGGCGAGATCTTTATCGACATGCACAAGGAAGGCGCCGCCTTCCGCGCCATGATGAACAATTTCGCCATCGCGATTTCGCTCGGCCTGCAATATGGCGTGCCGCTGGACGAATATGTCGAGGCGTTCACCTTCGTCCGGTTCGAGCCGGCGGGCATGGTGCAGGGCAACGACGCCATCAAGAGCGCCACGTCGATCATCGACTACGTGTTCCGCGAACTGGCTATTTCCTATCTCGACCGCGGCGACCTCGCCCATGTCGAGACGGATTTTTCGAACACCGCCCTTGGCCGCGGCATCAACGAAGGCAAGGCGCTGCCCTTCTCCAAGGGGCTGACGCGCGGCGCTTCGCCGGTCAAGCTGGTGTCGTCGGGCACGGAGCCAAAAGGCTTTGCCGGGGGGCTTGCGGGCGAGAAATCCTCCCCTCAGCGCGCGGCCCCCACGGCCTTTTCCGGCTCGAATGTGCTGGCGCTGGCTTCCGCGCCGAAATCGGACGAACCCGTCGCCTTCAAGCGCGATTATGAGGAACGCGCCAAGGAATTGTCGGACGAGAACCAGCTTCGGGAAGCCGCCCCGGAAGCACTGTTCACCGACGCCGCCGCGCAAGAAGCCGCCGAGGCAAAGAAACTCGCCGCCGACCGCCGCGCCAAATCGCTGCTGCAAGGCTATACCGGCAACAGTTGCTCCGAATGCCAGAACTTTACCATGGTAAGGAACGGAACGTGCGAGAAGTGCGATACCTGCGGGGCGACGAGCGGGTGTAGCTGATTACATCTGAAACGTAACAACCATCGGCCCGGTCGCAAGATCGGGCCGAAATGGCAAAGGGAACAAACCAAGAAAAAGATCTAAAAATATTTAGAGGCAAGAGTGCTCTAGAAACACCAAAGCCGATCCTTTCGAACCGGCTTTGGATACCGCGAATAAGCCGAAGCCCACGCGGGGCGACGAGACTGAAATCCCATCCCCTGTTGCAAGGTCACCATATGGGGAGTCGGTTCTCGGAGTCGAGGTAGCTTCGGTACATTGCCATAGAAAGGAACAACCCAATGGCAGGCAAACGCGTAAGCGTCACCAGAGAAACGCCGAGTGGACGTAACGTTGGATTTCACGACAATCGCAAAGGTACCGATATGTCGCGAAGTGAGTTTGTACGACAAATTGAACGTGCAAATTACGACAACTATCATGTTCGTAATATCAACGGTGTAAAGACACCCGTCTCGAATCCAGACGGCAAGAGCGGCAATAATCTCGGCTAAGCTAACAGTAACAGTCTCAGGCTCCTTCTTGCTATCAGGAGAGGGGGCCTGAGTGTGCCCCTCGGATGAAGAAGTAAGAAAGACACGATACATCGGCTCCTCAGCCTGAAATGTCGCGCTTCGGCCAACACCCCTCATCCGTCTTGGCGCTTCGCGCCAATCCACCTTTTCCCACAGGGGGAGAAGGCAAGTCCTGCACTAAAACCCATCGCCCGTCGCCTACGACGGTGGTTGGCGGAGACGCGGATGACGTACTCTCCCTTCTCCCCCTGTGGGAGAAGGTGGCCGAGCGCAGCGAGGTCGGATGAGGGGTGTTCCAGTTACCGCCACGGCTGCAAGTTCACATCCCGCACATAGGCGATGATGGTATCGCAGACAGCGTCGGGTTCGCGTAGCGCCTCATCATTCCAGAAGCGCAGTACACGGAAGCCACGCGCTTTGAGGTCCGCATCGCGAACCTGGTCGCGTTCCGACTCCGCATGCTGGCTACCGTCGATTTCCACGATCAGCCTTGCTTCGAGACATGCAAAATCGGAGATGTAAAACCCAATCGGCACCTGCCGGCGAAACTTTATTTTCCAAGCGCTCCCTCGAAATAAATATATCCACACCCTCCCCGCCTCCCCGCATAATCCCCGGCAGTTTCTCCCATGGGAACGCCGGTCGCGACGGTGAGCGTATGGGGAGAAACCGGCGCCTCCGGTGGCAGGGAAACGTGCCTGTCGCCCGGGGAGGTTCCGTCCAGAGGGTCACCCGCGGGTATTATGGCCCGTGCGTGCTGGAGCGAGCACACAAACCGGAAGGCGCAAATGCCGGACGGTGTAGCGGACCGGACGGAAACGGAAAACGCCGGCGTGACGCGAGGTTCGCGCCATGTACTAAATTATCGAAGGCACGGCCTCGCGTCGCGCTTCCCACCTGCCCAAAAGGCAGCGTTCTTTGAAATGGCCAGACTGCGAATGCAGGGCGTGGCAACGGTGAAACGCGTTTGGGGCGGCTGTCGCTTCCGAACACCGGAAAAGTCAGGCTTTTCTTGTCGCGAGCCAGATGGTGGCGCGTGCCGTTGGTCTGGAGCAAGTAGGCTTGGGGCGGGCTGAGGTAGCGTGGCGATGGCGAGTTATGGGCTCAGTCCGCGTCGGCTATCGTCTGCCGCCCGTTCACCCAGTTGCGCCACTCGCGCTCGGAGCCGTGAAATACGTTGAGGTCTATCTTGCCGCTCACGCCGTGCGATAGGCCGGAACCGGAATATTGCCAGAACAGCCATTTGCGGCCCGGATAGACTTTTGCCGGGTGCTGCGCCACCGCCCGCAGCCAGAACGGGTGGTTCTTGAACGCGCCTTCCAGATTGTCCTCGTAGAAATCGGGGGCGGTGTAGATGATGGGCCGCTGGCCGTAATGACGCTCCAGCCTGTCCATGAAGACCTGCATCTTCTCCAACACGGCGGCGCGCGACGGGCGGCGCTTGCAGCTCGATTCGCCGTTCCATTCCACGTCGATCACCGGCGGCAGCGCGCCGTCCACCTTCGGCACGTTGCGGATGAACCAGTCGGCTTGCGAACTGGCCGTTCGGCACCAGTAGAAGAAGTGGTAGGCACCACGCCGCAGGCCGGCTTCGTTGGCTTCGCGCCAGTTCTTCTTGAACATCGGATCGAGATGGTCGCCGCCATCGGTTGCCTTGATGTAGGCGAAATTGGCGCCCTGGCGGCGCAGCTTCGGCCAATCTATGTCGCCCTGCCAGCGCGATACGTCGACGCCGTGGACGTCGAGACGCCGGGGCGAGCGCTTGCCGAAATTGATCGGCTTGGCATCGCGAAAACCGTAGCCGTAGATCGTGCGGGCGACCGCCGGTTCGGGCTGCACGGCGGGCTTGGTCGGCGCGACGAGGGTGATCGATTTCGCCGCGCTGGTCGCCAGCCCATCCGGGTCGGCAAGCGCCATGGGCGGCATCGGCGACGACGGGGGAGAGGCATCGGGAAAGGCCGGCGCGGCCTCGACCGAGGCCATCGCGCTGGCAGTGATCGGCGCGCTTGGCCGCACCACCGAGCTTGTCGTCTCGTTCGACGGCTGGTCCAGTTGGAGCGAATCGATACCGGAAGTGGACGTACAGCCAGCCAGGCACAATACCGAAATGAGGGCGACAACGCTTGGCGTTCGCATCTGAACCTGTACGCAAGACAAAACAGATCGGCGGCAGAACGCACCGCCGGACAAAGCCGAACCCAAGTCCTAACAAGAAACTACCAACAAAGTTTGAATCGAATTTTTACCATATTGGCAGCAAATCGGCGGGCACTCAGCCGATGCTCACGCCAAGAAAAAAGCCCCGTTTCCGGGGCTTTTCTCATGTGCGGTCGCAAAAATCAGTTCTTGCGGGGTAGTTGCGGCACCAGGCTGCGCTTGCCGCCGTCTTTGCTCTTGGCATTAGGGCCCTTGGAATCGGGGCCTTTTGGCGTCGGCTTTTGCGCAACAGCCTTCTTGGCTGCGGGCTTTTTTGCCGCCGGTTTCTTGGCCTTCGGCCCCTCTTCCGGCTCGCGCTTGGGCTTTACCGGCGCTTCGTCGGCGATGGATTCGAGCTTTAGGCCGGTCTCGCCGGTTTCCTTCTTCTCGACGGTGACCTTTACCGTGCCGCCCTTCTTCAGCTTGCCGAACAGAACTTCGTCGGCCAGCGGCTTCTTGATGTGCTCCTGGATGACGCGGCCGAGCGGGCGTGCGCCCATGCGCTCGTCGTAACCCTTGTCGGCCAGCCAGGCGATGGCGTCCGGCGACAGGTCGAACAGGACGCCGCGCTCCGAAAGCTGCGCCTCCAACTGCATGACGAATTTTTGCACGACCTGGTGGATGACCGGGATCGGCAGCGAACCGAACGGGATGATCGCATCGAGCCGATTGCGGAACTCCGGCGTGAACAGCCGGTTGATCGCCTCGACATCGTCGCCTTCGCGCTTTGTCGAGCCGAAGCCGATCGCCGCGCGCTGCGCATCGGATGCGCCCGCATTGGTGGTCATGATGAGGATCACGTTGCGGAAGTCGATCTGCTTGCCGTTGTGGTCGGTCAGCTTGCCATGGTCCATCACCTGCAACAGGATGTTGAACAGGTCCGGATGCGCCTTCTCGACCTCATCCAGCAGCAGCACGCAATGCGGGTGCTGGTCGACGCCGTCCGTCAAAAGGCCGCCCTGGTCGAAGCCGACATAGCCGGGAGGCGCGCCGATCAGCCGCGAGACGGTGTGGCGCTCCATATATTCCGACATGTCGAAGCGGATCAGCTCGACGCCGAGCGAGGCGGCCAACTGCTTGGCCACTTCGGTCTTGCCGACACCGGTCGGGCCTGAGAACAAATAGGAGCCGATCGGCTTTTCCGGTTCGCGCAGGCCGGCACGCGCCAGCTTGATCGCCGAAGTCAGCGCGGTGATCGCCGTATCCTGGCCATAGACGACGCGCTTCAGCTCGATTTCGAGACCGGACAGAACCTTCTCGTCGTCGGCCGAAACCGTTTTAGGCGGAATCCGCGCCATAGTGGCGATGGTCGCCTCGATCTCCTTGATGCCGATGGTCTTCTTGCGCTTGGCTTCGGGCACCAGCATCTGCGACGCGCCGCTCTCGTCGATCACGTCGATCGCCTTGTCGGGAAGCTTGCGGTCGTTGATGTAGCGGGCCGAAAGTTCCACGGAGGCCTTGATCGCCTCGGCCGTGTACTTGACCTTGTGGAATTCCTCGAAATAGGGTTTCAGGCCCTTCATGATCTCGATGGCGTCTTCGACCGTCGGCTCATTGACGTCGATCTTCTGGAAGCGCCGCACCAGCGCGCGGTCCTTCTCGAAGAACTGGCGGAATTCCTTGTAAGTCGTTGATCCGATGCAGCGGATCGCGCCCGAAGAAAGCGCCGGCTTCAACAGGTTCGATGCATCCATGGCGCCGCCCGATGTTGCGCCAGCACCGATCACCGTGTGGATCTCGTCGATGAACAGAACCGCGCCCGGATAGTCCTCAAGCTCCTTGACGACCTGCTTCAGCCGTTCCTCGAAGTCGCCGCGATAGCGGGTGCCGGCCAAAAGCGTGCCCATGTCGAGCGCGAAGATGGTTGCGTCCAGAAGCACCTCGGGAACGTCGCCCTCGACGATGCGCTTGGCCAGCCCCTCGGCGATGGCCGTCTTGCCGACGCCGGGATCGCCGACATAGAGCGGGTTGTTCTTGGAACGACGGCACAGCACCTGGATGGTTCGGTTGATTTCCGACGCGCGGCCGATCAGCGGGTCGATCTTGCCGGATTTGGCCTTGATGTTCAGATTGACGCAATAGGCGGTCAGCGCGTCCTGCTGCTTCTTCTTGGCCGGATCCTCCTGCTGCTCGGAACCGCTCGCGCCGCCCTCACCTTCCTCGGCGCCGCGCGGCGCCCTGCCCTCGGAAGCGCCGGGGCGCTTGGCGATGCCGTGCGAGATGTAGTTGACCGCGTCGTAGCGGGTCATCTGCTGTTCCTGCAGGAAATAGGCGGCGTGGCTCTCGCGCTCGGCGAAAATCGCAACGAGCACGTTGGCCCCGGATACTTCTTCCCGGCCGGAGGACTGCACATGGATAACCGCGCGCTGGATGACGCGCTGGAAACCGGCGGTCGGCTTGGAATCCTCGTCGTAACCGGTGACGAGATTGTCCAGTTCGGTGTCGATATAGGTCAGCACCGTATGCTTCAGATCGTCCAGATCGACATTGCAGGCGCGCATCACGGCTGCGGCCTCCGCGTCGTCGGTCAGTGCGAGCAGCAGGTGCTCGAGGGTTGCATATTCATGGTGACGCTCATTGGCGAGCGTCAATGCCTGGTGAAGCGCCTTTTCCAGGCCCTGGGAGAAAGCCGGCATGTTACCTCACTTCTTTTCCATCACGCATTGCAGCGGATGCTGATTCTGTCGGGCGAAATCCATGACCTGGGACACTTTGGTCTCGGCCACCTCGAATGTATAGATACCGCACTCGCCCACTCCGTGATTGTGAACATGGAGCATGATGCGTGTGGCGCCTTCGCGGTCCTTCTGGAAAAAACGTTCCAGGACATGAACGACGAACTCCATCGGCGTGTAGTCGTCGTTGAGGATCAGGACCCTGTAAAGACTGGGTTTCTTGGTTTTGGTTTTGGTTCGCGTAATGACGGCGGTGCCCCGGCCGGCACCATTGCCGCCGCGTTCTCCGTCTTGCATGCGCGCAACGCGCGTTATGGCAGAAAGTCTATTCACGTATTCCTGCCTCTTGGCTCTGGCCGCTGAACTCATCCTCATGTGATCGACATGTAGGTGCTTGGTACGGGATTTTAAGCCCTTCTCGCCGGGTGACAATATGGCTGGCTATTCAATCTAGGGCGATTTTCAAAATCTTGAAGCGGGAGCACGCCTATTCCAGAGTAAGCGCCCCGATATGGATCGGCGGCGAGGGGCGCGCACGTGCCGAAGTTAGCCAATATTTTCTTAAAATTCGCGTCGAGTCCGACAAAAATGGTGAACGCGCCGGTTACCATAAACGGATTGGTAACGCTGCCGACGTAGGTTGCCTCGAAAAGTGAGGTTGGACCCTTTGCCGCCTCCGATTGCAACAAAATTCAAAGGATGTGGCAGTGCGTCAGGCGTCGGCAGGCATCAACTCCAAATTTCGTTCTCCGCTTCAGGCCGTGATGATGCTCGCGCTGGCGATGACATTCACGGTGGCCGGGGCGACTTCATCGTTCGCGGCACGGCATTCGGCGATCGTGGTCGACGCCAACACCGGCAAGACGCTTTACGCGTCGGACGCCAACGGACGCCGCTATCCGGCATCGCTGACCAAGATGATGACGCTGTATCTGACATTCGAGGCGCTCGCCAAAGGCAAGATCAGCAAATCCTCGAAGGTTCCGTTTTCGGCCAACGCCGCCGCTGAACCGCCGACAAAGCTCGGTGTGAGGAAGGGCGGCGCGATCAGCGTGGACACCGCGATCCTGTCCATGGTGACGAAATCCGCCAATGATTCATCGACCGCTCTGGGCGAACTTCTCGGCGGCAGCGAAGCGAATTTCTCCCGCATGATGACCGCCAAGGCACGGGCGCTCGGCATGAAGAGCACCGTCTTCCGCAATGCCAACGGCCTGCCGGACCCCGGCCAGTTCACCTCGGCCCACGACATGGCGATCCTTGGTATCGCGCTGCGCGAGCATTTCCCCCAATATTACGATTATTTTTCGCAACGCTCCTTCATGTACGGCAAGCGGCGCATCAACGGGCATAACCGCCTGCTTGGCCGCATCAAGGGCGTCGACGGCATCAAGACCGGCTATACCCGTGCGTCCGGTTTCAACCTCGTCTCATCCGCCAAGGATGGTGGGCGCAGCATCGTTGCCGTCGTCATGGGCGGAACGTCGGGCGCCAGCCGCGACAACGAGATGGCGGCGCTGATCAAAACCTATATGCCGAAAGCTTCGCCGCGCGGCGGTGGCGGCGACCTGATCGCCAAGACCAAAGACAGCCAGACTGTCGTGGCGCTGGTGAAGTCGCTGCTGCCCAAGACGGACGCGCCCACTCCCGACAGCCGCCCGGAACGCGAGGAACTTGCCTCAGCGCCGGACAATGTGAAGCCCTTGAAGGAAAACATCCCCTTCAAGATGGCTGAACAGGAAGCGCCCCGGGAGAAGGCAGCCGCCCCGGTGGTCGCCGCCGCCTACGCCGAGGCAGAACAGCCGGTCGACCCGGTCAATACGGCTTCGCTGCCATCCGGCTGGGCCGTGCAGGTCGCCTCCTCGCCCAGCAAGGGCGAAGCCAAGGCGATCCTCGACAAGACCTCCAAGCAGGCACCCCGGCTGCTCGCCGACGCCTCGGCCTTCACCATGCCCTTCAAGATGGACGGCGTGACCTATTTCCGCGCCCGCTTCGGCGGTTTCGATTCGAAGGGCGCGGCGTGGAAGGCCTGCAATGGCCTGAAGAAGCAGAAAATTCAGTGTTACGCCGTCCAGCAATAGGCGGCGTCCTCTCCCGGAAATGTTTTTTGTCGAAGGAGATCAGTTGTGGTTGGAGAGCAAGACGTCCTTGGCTTCGTTGATCCGCGCCGCCAGGAAAGACGTGCCGCCGATGTCGGGATGCAGGCGCTGCATCAGGCGGCGGTGCGCATTGCGGACATCCGTCGCGGCGGCTCCCGCTTCAAGACCAAGGATCTTGTAGGCCTCCTCCTTAGTCATGGCGCCAGAACCTGGCGACACACCCAGCCCCTCGCCACCATTCGCCTGCGCGTTGTCGCGCCAGACGGGAAAACGGCCGTCAAGATAAGTCTCTAGCAACTGCCGGCTTTCGGGATCGCCCGGCAGTTCCCGGTAAAGCTGCTGCAATTCGCCAAGCCCCATCGAGCCCAGCATCTTGCCTTCATGGCGACCGGCAAGCACCAGCCCCTCCAGCGCGCCGGTGCCGTGATCGAGTTCCATTTCGAGCGCCGCCGTGCGCACCATGGAATGCTTGCCCGCCGTCGGCTTTGCCGCCCGCCTCATCCGCATCGACCCATACCAGGCGAACGCGCCCGACAGCAGCAGGCCGCCGACACCTTCGCGGCCAACCACCAGCGCGGCAAGACCGGCCAGCCCGAGCAACACAGGTACAAGCGTCTTCATGCCGCCGGCCAGTTTCGCGGGATCTGTACGCAGGAAGAGCATGACAGCGCCCAGGAGAACAAGCAGCAACGCGACAAGTGCGATAAGGACGCCCATCAGTGTCCGCCACCTTGCAGATGCTGGATCATAAGCCGGTCTTCCGGCCTGTTCCTCGCCTCCAGCGCCTTCAGGCCGCCGGCCGCAAACACGGCTACCGCTGACAGCAGCCCGGCGAGATTGGCGGCGGCGCGCCGATCGAAGCGAAACCAGGCTCCCTTGGTCAGCCGCGCGATTTCCTTGAACGCTGCCTCCGCGCCGGAATCGTGGCCTTCCTGAAAGATGAAGACCGGAACGCCGTGCAGCCCGAGGCGGCCGGCCTTTTCCGCGAGGTCATCGACATTTTCTTCCATCGCATCGCCGATATAGACGAGCGCATTGACCTTGGCGGACGCGGTCTGCTTCAGGGCATGGGAAAGCACCTTGCCGATCTGAGTATGACCGCTGCGGCATTCGATGCGCGTCATCAGCCGCTTCAAACTTCCGGTGTCGGTGACGAAGGCGGACGAGCGGCACTCGCCCAGCCCGCGAAAATAGACCAGTTGCACAGCAAGCGCGCCCGCCTTGCCGACGGCGTCGAACATTTCACCCTGCAGCGTGCAGGCAAGATCCCAGGTCGGTTGCCGGCTCATCGTCGCATCGAGCGACAGGATCAACCGCCCCGAGCCCGCCGCCGTCGCGCCAAGCGCGCGCGCCTGCTGCACGAAGGCTTCGATCTCGCTCTTGTCCGAGCGCGCCATAGCCGCCGATTTGTCGGCGCTTGCCGGCAGCGTTGATTTCTTTTCGGTCATGCAGACAAGATGTGGCCTAGCCGGACGGCTTGCAAGCCCGTCACCCTGTGCCGACCTGGCTTGCAGGCAAGAATATCCGACTGCCGGACCATCTGCCTCACAGCAGGCCAAGTTCAGCCAGTTCGAGCCGCAGCTTCGGCGGCATCTCGGCCATGCCCGCCTTGCCCTTGCCAAGGTCGGCCGGGGCATCGGCCTGCTTGAGATAACGCCAGCCCTGAAAGGCGCGGCGTGGCTGCCAATCGGTGCGAACGATGTCTTGGCCCAGCATCAGCTTGCAGCGCTTGATGCCCTCGGCGTCGGTGAACGGGCGAATCTCGGTTATCAATTGCCGGCACTGGACGTTGCCCTTGACGACCCAGTAGAGCGAGCCGCCAGCGACGATCTCGGCACCCCGTGTCGGCATCATGCGTGTGGTGTGCCAGTGTTCGAGCGGCTCACCCTTGCGGCGGCGCTCGTCGAGGCAGGTCGCGACCCACTCTTCCAGGTCTTCAACGCTGTCGGCACCGACGCACAATTTCAGGATGTTCAGGGGCATGACCGGAATTTAGCGCTGATGCGGCGGCGGTTCAACGCCAAGTCGCGTTGTGCACAGGCAGTTTGTCAGCACTCCACGACATTGACGGCGAGGCCGCCAAGGCTGGTTTCCTTGTATTTCTCGTTCATGTCGCGGCCGGTCTGGCGCATCGTCTCGATGGCGGCATCGAGCGGCACGAAATGCGTGCCGTCGCCCTTGATGGCGAGCGAGGCGGCCGTCACCGCCTTGACCGCACCAAGCGCGTTGCGTTCGATGCATGGCACCTGCACCAGCCCGCCGACCGGGTCGCAGGTCATGCCCAGATGATGCTCCAGCGCGATTTCGGCGGCGTTTTCGACCTGCTCGGGCGTGCCGCCCATGACGGCGCACAGGCCAGCGGCCGCCATGGCAGAAGCAGACCCGACCTCGCCCTGGCAACCGACTTCGGCGCCGGAAATCGAGGCGTTGGTCTTGATTATGCCGCCAACCGCCGCCGCCGTCAGCAGAAAATCGCGGATCGAGGGCTGGTCGGCCTCGGGATGGAAATGCAGCCAATAGCGCAGCACCGAAGGCAGCGTGCCGGCCGCGCCATTGGTCGGGGCCGTGACGACGCGCCCGCCGGCGGCGTTCTCCTCGTTGACGGCCATGGCGTAGACCGACAGCCAGTCATTGGCGAGCAGCGGGTTCGGCTTGTTCTGGCTCCACTGTTCCTGCAATTTGTCGTGCAGCATGCGGGCGCGCCGACGCACCTTGAGGCCGCCCGGCATGATGCCTTCCTGCGCAAGCCCGCGCTCGATGCAGCGGCGCATGGCGTCCCAGATACCGTCGAGGCCGGCGTCCAGCTTTTCGCGCATCATATAGGTTTCTTCGTTGACGCGCTTCATCTCGGCGATGGAAAGACCGCTCTTTTTCGCCATAACCAGCATTTCGTCGGCGCGCTTGAACGGATACGGCACCTTCTTGCCTTCCGTGGTCACGGAGCCGCCGGCCTTGGCGCGCTGCAGTTCTTCCTCGGACAGGACGAAGCCGCCGCCGACTGAATAATAGATGCGCTTGAGGAGCAGCCGGTCGGTCGCATCATAGGCGTAGAACGCCATGCCGTTGGCGTGGCCGGTCAGTTTCGTCTTGCGATCCATGACCAGATCGGTGGCCGGGTCGAAGCGGTAGGACGGGTGGCCGGGGGGCGAGATGCGCTTGTCCGCCGTGATCGCGGCGATGAGCCTATCGGCCTTGTCGGGATCGATCGTCACCGGCGTTTCGCCGGTCAGGCCGAGGATGACGGCGCGATCGGTGCCATGGCCGATGCCGGTATAGGCGAGCGAGCCATGCAGGCTGGCGCCGAGGCGATCGACGGCGACGCCGGCCGGGCGCGGCCAGTCGCCATGCAGGATTTCGTCGAGAAAGCGGGCGGCAGCCGTCATCGGCCCCATCGTGTGCGAACTCGACGGCCCGATGCCGATCTTGAACAGGTCGAAAACCGAAAGGAACACGCGCGAAATCTCCCAAGTAACCCCGAACGAGCATACAGACAGATTTATATATAGGAACTTGCACTCTCTTTCTGCGGATTCGCATCCGTACACGCCGCATGCGCCGACTTTGCCTGATCCGGCCGCGACATCCGCGGGAAAAACGCTCAGGCCGGCCCCGGAAACGGAGAATCGATCTTGCCGGTCAGCCAATAGGCGAAGAGCCCGACCCATTCGCGGATGGCAAGCGTGGTTGCCTGAAGCGAATCGGCCGCATTGTCGGCGAAGAGGCTGACGCCTTCCTTGCCGGTGGTGCGGTAGTCGACAGGCCACGGCACCGTCGCAAAGGCGGCCTTGTCGAACAGCGCCTTGGCGCGCGGCATATGGAAGGCCGATGTTACCAGAAGCCATGTCTCGCCGGGTTTCGGCGTCACCATCTCTCTGGTGAAGACCGCGTTCTCGTAGGTGTTGCGCGAACGTGTTTCGAGAACAAGCCGGTCCTGTTCGACGCCGAGCGCGATCAGCAGGCGTGGCGCGGTATCGCCATCGCTCTCGCCCTCCAGCACCAGCGCGCCGGCACCGCCGGACACGACGATTTTCGCCGCCGGAAAGCGGCGGGCGAGGATTGCGGCCTCGACATAGCGGTCGCCGCCGGCGTTCAATTCATACCCGCCGCGCGCCAGATTGATCGCGCCCTCGAAACCGCCGCCAAGCACGACGATGCCATCGACCGCTTGCGGCAGGGCCGGCTTGGGATAGCGGTCCTCCAGCGGGGTGAGCATCAGCGCGCCGAGCGAGGTCCAGACCGAGAGCGCCAGCACCGCCAAGGCCGCTGCGCTGCTGCCCGCCGCCAGCCGGCGCCGGCCGAAGACGGTCGCCACAAGCCCCGCAAAAAGCAGAAGGATCGCGAAATTGAGCGGCTGGATGAAGAAGCCGACGATTTTCGAGAGAATGAAGAACATAGGGGTCGTGCGTCCTTCGAGATGTCCCTCAGGATGAGGAGCGTGGAGCTTTGTCGATTACAGTATCGTCCTGCGTCCTTCGAGGCTCGCTTCGCTCACACCTCAGGATGAGGAGCGAGCGAAGCGAGCCTCGAAGGACGCACTAAGACGCACTACCACCACTTTTCCGGCTGGAACGTGCCCGCCGCCTGTTCGATGACATGCGCGGTCTGGAACAGCGTTTCCTCATCGAAGGGCTTGCCGATAAGTTGCAGGCCGAGCGGCAGGCCGTTGGCGTCGAGGCCGGCGGGAACGGCGATGCCCGGCAGGCCGGCCATGTTCACGGTCACGGTGAAAATGTCGTTGAGATACATCTTCACCGGATCGGCGGCCATCTCTTGATCGGCGACTCCGAAGGCGGCGGAAGGCGTCGCCGGCGTCAGGATGACGTCGATGCCGGCGGCGAAGACGTCCTCAAAATCCTTCTTGATCAGCGTGCGCACCTTTTGCGCCTTGATGTAGTAGGCGTCGTAATAGCCGGCCGACAGCACATAGGTGCCGATCATGATGCGGCGCTTGACTTCCTGCCCGAAGCCGGCGGCGCGGGTGTTTTCGTACATCTCGACAATGTCCTTGCCAGGCACGCGCAGGCCGTAGCGAACTCCGTCATAACGGGCGAGATTGGACGAGGCCTCGGCGGGCGAGATGATGTAGTAGGCCGGCAGCGCATATTTGGTGTGCGGCAGCGAGATGTCGACGATCTCGGCGCCGGCGTCCTTCAGCCAGGCAATGCCCTTCTGCCACAGCGTCTCGATTTCCGGCGACATGCCATCGGCGCGATATTCCTTCGGAATGCCGATCTTCAGGCCCTTGATCGGCTTGCCGAGCGCCGCTTCATAATCCGGCACCGGCAGATCGACCGAGGTCGTGTCCTTGTCATCGACCGAAGCCATGGATTTGAGCAGGATCGCGGCGTCGCGTACGTCGCGGGCAATCGGGCCAGCCTGATCGAGCGACGAGGCATAGGCGATGATGCCCCAGCGCGAGCAGCGGCCATAGGTCGGCTTGATGCCGACCGTGCCGGTGAACGCCGCCGGCTGGCGGATCGAGCCGCCGGTGTCGGTGGCGGTGGCGCCGGCGCACAGGAAGCCCGAAACCGCGGACGCCGAACCGCCGGACGAACCGCCCGGAACCAGCTGCCTGTTCGAGCCCTTGGCGCGCCACGGATTGACGACCGGGCCGTAATAGGACGTCTCGTTGGACGAGCCCATGGCGAACTCGTCCATGTTGAGCTTGCCCAGCATGACCGCGCCATCGGCCCACAGATTGGCCGTGACAGTCGATTCGTAGCGCGGCTTGAAGCCGTCGAGCACATGGCTCGCGGCCTGCGTATGCACGCCTTCGGTGCCGAACAGATCCTTGACGCCGAGCGGGATGCCTTCCAGCGCGCCGCTGTCGCCCTTGGCGAGCTTTTCGTCCGACGCCTTGGCCATGGCGCGCGCCTTGTCGGCGGTCACTGCGACATAGGCGTTGAGCGAGGGATTAGCCTGCTCGATTGCCGCCAGATAGGCGTCGGTCAATTCGCTTGCCGTGATCTCCTTGCCACGCAGCTTTGCGCGGGCCTCGGAAATCGTCAGTCTGGTCAGGTCGGTCATGGCGGGATCGTTTCGGCTCATGCAGCGCTAGGCTGCTTCATGAAATTCAAGGTGGGGTGGAGACGGCGCTGCCGCCTACTCCACCACTTTCGGCACGAGGAAGAAATTCTCCTCGGTCGCGGGCGCGTTGGCGACGATGTCGTCGGCCTTGCCGCCATCGGTGACGGCATCCTGGCGCTTCTTCATCGCCATCGGCATCACCGATGTCATAGGCTCGACGCCGGCCACATCGACCTCGTTCAATTGCTCGACAAAGCCGAGGATGGCATTGAGTTCGCCGGCCATGCGCTGCGCGTCCTCCTCGCTCACCGCGATGCGGGCAAGGCGCGCGACGCGCTTCACTGTCGGAAGATCAACGGACATAATGGGACCCTTAGGTTAGGCCTTGGAAAACCAGCCCGCGCTATAGCTTTGCTCGGCGCGCGGCGCAACAGGTCGGGCTTGTGTCAAAGCTCGATGGTCTCGCCGATCTTGGGCAGCGCGACCTTGATGCCCGACCCTTCCAGCCCGGCCGTGAATTTGTCGGCGGTCTGGTCGATGATCGGAAAGGTGCCGAAATGGCACGGCACCACCGTGTCGAACTTGAAAAAGCGCTGGCAGGCAAGGGCCGCCACCGCGCCGCCCATGGTGAAGCGGTCGCCGATGGGGACAATACCGATCTGCGGCTGATGCAGTTCGTGGATCAGCGCCATGTCGGAGAAAATATCGGTGTCTCCCATGTGGTAGAGCGTCTTTTCGCCGCCGAAATGCAGCACCAGCCCGCCCGGATTGCCGAGATAGGTGTTTTCGCCACCCTGCCCTTGCGTGGATGAGGAATGCAGCGCCTGCACGAATGTCGTGGTGAACGAGCCGCAATCGACGGTGCCGCCGATATTGCCCGGATTGATCGTGTCGCCGCTGACGCCCTTGCCGACCAGATACATGCAGATCTCAAAATTGGCGACGAGCTGCGCGCCGGTCTTCTTCAGCACCTCGACCGCGCCGCTGATATGGTCGTCATGGCCGTGGGTCAGCAGAACGTGGGTGACGCCTTCGGCCGGTCCTTCGACCCCGCCGTTCCAGGACGGATTGCCGATAAGGTACGGATCGATGAGGATTTTCGCATCCGCCGTTTCTACCTTGAAGGCGGAATGGCCGTACCATGTCAGTTTCATTGCTTGCGTCTCCTCGATTTTTTGTCGGGCCAAGGATAGAACCCTGTCGGTTCAAGTCAAAGGAAAGCCTGTGGGCATTGTCACGATAGAAGAGCTTCCCGCCTATCTGACCGGCGGCAAGACGCTGGCCGGCCTCGACCTCGGCGACAAGACCATTGGCGTGGCGGTGTCGGATCAGAATTTTTCGTTCGCCCATCCACGCCCCGTCATCATGCGCAAGAAGTTCACGCTGGATGCGACGACACTGCTTGCGCAGCTCGCAAAAGAAAATGTCGGTGCGGTCGTCATCGGCCTGCCTGTCAACATGGACGGCTCGGAAGGGCCGAGCGCACAACGATCACGCGCCTTCGTGCGCAGCATGAAGCCGCTTTCGGACCTGCCCTTCGTGATGTGGGACGAGCGGCTTTCGACCGTGGCAGTCGAGCGAACGCTGATCGAGATGGATTTTTCACGCAAGAAGCGCGCCGGCAAGATCGATTCGGCAGCCGCCGCCTTTATTCTGCAGGGAGCCTTGGACCGGCTTCGTGTGCTGAATGGCCCTGCCAGCGCTCGCGCGCAGACCTGAACCAGACGGCGATGGTGCGGCGGCGGCGGAACGCCCAGATTGCCAGCACGATCAACGCATCGAACACGCAGGCCTTGGCAATCATGCCGGGGATGATTGTGGGATCGATGCCCAGCATTTCGCCATAAAGCTCGAAAACGAGATCGTGGAGCTGGCGCGTCAGCATCACGTAGCCAAAATTGATGTCGTAGTAGGACAGGAAGAACCAGCCCCAGAACAGAACCAGCGGGGCTGCCCACATCACCAGCAGATAGCGCATCCAATGGCGCATCAGAACGCCCTTCCGCGGCGTGCAGAGGCTGGCAACGGAAATATCGATAATAGGACTACCAGTGGCTGCATGGCGATTCCGTTTCGGTAACCATAACAGTGAGCCTTGCCGGCCGAAGCCGCAATCTAAACCATTTGTTAAGGTTAACGGAAATTAACAGGTAGCCAAACGCCCCTTGCCGAGCCGCTAAAATTCAACTTGTCGGCGGGTACAGCGTATCGATGATCATGCGGGCATCGTGACGGGCATCCAACATGCCGTAGGTATTGCGCCATTGCCCGGCGAGCCGCGTCTCGACAAAGGCGTCGGCGATGCGCCCTGCCCCCAGCCGTCGCAGTTCCGCCGCCGCCGCCGAAAGCGCCAGTTGCTCCGTCAAGAGACGCGCCGAGCCTTCGTCGGTGCTGGCCACCTGCATGGCGGCCTTGAGCACGCCGATAGTGCCGCGTCCGCCCGCCCCCAGATCGCGGTCGATGCCAGCCAGCACATCCTCGAACAGGCCGGGCGCGCGGTTGAGCACGCGCAACACGTCGAGCGCCATGACGTTGCCCGAGCCTTCCCATATCGCGTTGACCGGGGCCTCGCGGTAATAGCGCGCGAGCGGCGCTTCCTCGACATAGCCGTTGCCGCCCATGCACTCCATTGCCTCGTAGAGCAACGGCGGTGCGATCTTGCAGACCCAGTATTTGACCACAGGCGTCATGGCGCGGGCAAAAGCCGCCTCGCCCCGGTCGCCCGCCGCCTCGTCGAAGGAACGCGCCAGCCGGAACGACAGCGCGGTCGCTGCCGCGACATCGAGTGCCATGTCGGCCAATACGCGCTGCATCAGCGGCTGGTCGATCAGTTTTGCGCCGGAAACCTGGCGGTGGCGCACATGGTGGACGGCTTCCGCCAGTCCCGCCCGCATCAGCGCCGAGGAAGCGACGGCGCAGTCCAGCCGCGTCAGCGTCACCATGTCCATGATCGTTTTGACGCCAGCACCGGGATCGCCGACCATTTCGCCGATGGCGTTGTCGAACTCGACTTCCGAGGAAGCATTCGAACGGTTGCCGAGCTTGTCCTTCAGCCGCTGGAAATGAAAACCGTTGCCCGAGCCGTCGCCCAGAATGCGTGGCACCAGGAAGCACGACAGCCCCTCCGCCGCCTGCCCCAGTACCAGAAAGGCATCGGACATCGGTGCCGACATGAACCATTTGTGGCCATTGAGGCGGTAAAAGCCGGTGCTGCCGGCCCGTTCGGCGCGGGTGACGTTGGCGCGCACATCGGTGCCGCCCTGCTTTTCGGTCATGCCCATGCCGAGCGTCAGCCCGGTTTTTTCCACCGGTGGCTTCTGGCTCTGGTCGTATTTGCGCGTGGTGACGCGCGGGGCCCATTCGCGAAACAGTTTTGGGCTGGCCATCAGCGCCGCCAGCGAGGCGCTGGTCATGGTGATGGGGCACAGATGGCCGGTTTCGAGTTCGGCTGTCAGGTAAAAGCGCGCGGCGCGCACCTGATGGCGCCGGCCGATCTCGGCATCGCCATTTTCCCATACGGAGGAATGCAGGCCATTCGCCACCGAACGGCGCATCAGCGCGTGATAGGCCGGATGGAACTCGACCTGATCGAGCCGCCGGCCCTGGCGGTCATGCGTCTTGAGCTTCGGCGTCTCGGTGTTGGCGAGGCGCGCCAGATCCTGAGCCTCATGCGTCAGCACGAAGCGGCCGAGCGCGTCGAGATCCTTGCGCACGGGGTCGGAAAACTGTTCGGCAAGCTGGATCAGCAGCGGATCGCCGCGCCAGGCATTGCCACCCGTCAGCGGCGGCGGCTGGTTCGTCACTTCGTCGCTCACGCCCTCTCCTCATGCTCGAAGGCACCGGTTGAAAGAATCCGCGCCGTCGCGGCGTTATAGCCTAAGCCCGAGCGCGTGCGCGACGAAAATACCGGGGAGAAGCCATGTAATCCAGAGCCTGTGCTTGCGAGGTGCGCGGCCGCGCCCTATAGCACGCCTTTAAGATGACAGACGCGCCCCCCCTGCCGCTATACCCTCATCGCCATCTTCTTGGCATCAGCACGCTTTCTCCCGCCGACATAGAGCTGCTGCTCGACCGTGCCGACCGCGCGGTGGCGATCTCGCGCCAGCCGGAGAAGAAAACCTCGACCTTGCGCGGGCGAACGCAGATCAACCTGTTCTATGAAGCGTCCACGCGCACGCAGGCTTCCTTCGAGCTTGCGGGAAAAAGGCTCGGCGCGGACGTGATGAACATGGCGGTGGCCAGTTCTTCGGTGAAGAAGGGCGAGACGCTGATCGACACGGCGATGACGCTGAACGCCATGCGGCCCGACATCTTGATCATCCGCCATCAGTCAGCCGGCGCCGCCGCGCTTCTGGCACAAAAAGTCGGCTGTTCGGTGGTCAATGCCGGCGACGGCGCGCATGAGCACCCGACGCAGGCGCTGCTCGACGCGCTGACCATCCGCCGCGCCAAGGGGCCGCTGTCGAAGCTGATCGTGGCGATATGCGGCGACATCCTGCATTCGCGCGTGGCGCGCTCCAACATCATGCTTTTGAACGCGCTGGGCGCGCAGGTACGCGTGGTGGCACCCTCGACGCTTCTACCCACCGGCATCGAGCGCATGGGCGTCATCGTCGCCAAATCGATGGCCGAAGGCCTGAAGGACGCCGACGTGGTGATGATGCTGCGCCTGCAACGCGAGCGCATGGCGGGCGCGTTCGTGCCCTCCATCCGTGAGTATTTCCGCTATTTCGGGCTTGATGCGGAAAAGCTGAAGGCGGCCAAGCCCGACGCGCTGGTCATGCATCCGGGGCCGATGAACCGGGGCGTCGAAATCGCCTCCGAGATCGCCGACGGTCCGCAAAGCGTCATCCAGGAACAGGTGGAGATGGGCGTTGCCGTGCGCATGGCCGTGATGGAAGCGCTGCTCGACCCGCGCCGTAACGAGGGGCGCGGCGCATGAGCATCACCATCCTCCAGCGCGCCCGCATCGTCGATCCGTCGCGTGGCATCGATGAGGTCGGATCAGTCATTATCGACGGCAGCAAGATAGCGGCGGCAGGAGAATCCGCGCTCAATCAGGGCGCGCCGGAAGGTGCTGCCGTCATCGATTGCACCGGCAAAACGATCATCCCCGGTCTGGTCGATTCGCGCGTTTTCATCGGCGAACCGGGCGGCGAGCATCGCGAAACCATTGCCTCGGCCAGCCATGCGGCGGCGGCCGGCGGTGTCACCTCCATCGTGATGATGCCCGACACCGATCCGGTGATCGACAATGTGGCGCTGGTGGAATTCGTGCTGCGCACCGCCAGGGACACGGCCAGCGTCAACGTTTATCCCGCCGCCGCCATCACCAAGGGGCTCGCGGGGCGCGAAATGACCGAGTTCGGCCTGTTGCGCGAGGCCGGCAGCGTCGCCTTCACCGACGGCCGCCACACCATCGCCAGTTCGGCCGTGATGCGCCGCGCGCTGACCTATGCACGCGATTTCGGCGCGGTCATCGCGCATGAGACGCTGGACGCCGACCTTGCCGCGTCGGGCGTCATGAACGAGGGGCTCTATGCAAGCTGGTTGGGCTTGTCCGGCATTCCGCGCGAGTCGGAAATCATTCCGCTGGAGCGCGATCTCGCGCTGGCGCGGCTGACGGGCGGCGGATACCACGCTGCAAAAATCTCCACCGCGATGGCCTCGAACGCGATCGCGCGCGCCAAAGCAGACGGCGCGAATGTTTCCGCCGGCGTGTCGATCCACAATCTTTGCCTCAATGAAAACGATGTCGGCGAATACCGGACCTTTTTCCGCCTGACGCCGCCGCTGCGCGCCGAAGACGACCGGCTGGCGATGGTCGAGGCCGTGAAAGACGGCACGATCGACCTCATCGTCTCCTCGCACGATCCGCAGGACGTGGACACCAAGCGCCTGCCCTTCGCCGACGCCGCAGCGGGCGCGATCGGGCTGGAAACGCTGCTGGGCGCCGCGCTCCGGCTTTATCACAATGAGGACGTTTCCTTGCTTCGGCTGATCGAACTGCTGTCCACGGCTCCGTCAAAGCTGTTCGGCCTGCCGGGCGGTACGCTGAAGCCCGGCGCATCCGCCGATCTGGCGCTGGTCGATCTGGACGAGCCGTGGGTGGTCAGCGAAAGCGGCATCCGCTCGCGCTCCAAGAACACCTGTTTCGAGGGCGCGCGCCTGCAGGGCAAGGTCTTGCAAACGATGGTCGCGGGCCGCACAGTGTTTTCGGCTTAGGCTGGCATGGGCCCGGCCAACCTGGGGGAGCCATGACCAGTTTTTACATTATCGCGCTGATTTTCGGCTATCTGCTCGGCTCGATCCCCTTCGGCCTGCTGCTTACCCGCGCCGCCGGGCTGGGCGATGTGCGCGCCATCGGCTCCGGCAATATCGGCGCGACCAATGTGCTGCGAACCGGCAATAAGGGCCTCGCTGCCGCCACGCTGATCCTTGACATACTGAAAGGCACGGCCGCCGTGCTGATCGCCGCCCACTACGCCGCGGAATTCGGACCGGGGCTCGGCCTGTGGGCGGGTTTTGGCGCTTTCATCGGCCATCTTTTCCCGGCGTGGCTCGGCTTCAAGGGCGGCAAGGGCGTCGCCACCTATCTCGGCGTACTGCTCGGGCTGGCATGGCAGGGCGCGCTGGTATTCGCGGCCGTATGGCTGATCGTCGCCATCATCTTCCGCTACTCGTCGCTCGCGGCGCTGACGGCCGCCGTCGTGGTGCCGGTAGCACTGTGGTTTCAGGCGTCGCCGCAAATCGCCATGCTGTTTGCGCTCATGAGCCTTATCGTCTTCATCAAGCATCGCGCCAACATCTCCCGGCTGATGGCAGGCACGGAGGGCCGGATCGGCGCCAAGGGATGAACGAGCGCACTGCTGCGCCTCGTCTCAACGACCGGCAGCGGCTCGCCTGGCTTCGGCTGATCCGCACCCAGAATGTTGGCCCGGCCACGTTTCGCGATCTGATAAACCGCTTCGGCTCAGCCGAAACAGCGCTTGAAATGCTGCCCGAGCTGATGATTTCGGGCGGTGCGAACCGCCTCGGGCGCATCCCTTCGCTTGCGGAAGCAGAAGCGGAAATGGAAGCCGCCAAAAAGGCTGGCGCACGCTTCGTCGGCATCGGCGAGGCGGATTACCCGCCGCTGCTGAAAGCCATCGACCACCCACCGCCGCTTTTGGCGATGAAGGGCCAAGGGGCTGTGTTCGGCTTGCCGGCGGTGGCGATCGTGGGCGCACGCAACGCTTCGCTTGCCGGCATCAAGATGGCCCGCGCGCTTGCCGCCGACCTTGGCCGCGAAGGCTATGCCGTCGTCTCCGGCCTGGCGCGCGGCATCGATACCGCAGCCCATGAGGGTAGCCTTTCGACAGGCACGGTGGGCGTTCTCGCCGGGGGCCTGGACATGCCATACCCGCCCGAAAACATTGGGCTGATCGAGGATATCTGCGAGCGCGGCGGCGCGGTCATTTCCGAAATGCCGTTCGGCTGGCAAGCGCGCGCGCAGGACTTTCCGCGCCGCAACCGGCTGGTCGCAGGTGCTGCCTTCGGACTGGTGGTGGTGGAAGCGGCAAAGCGATCCGGCTCGCTGATCAGCGCGCGGCTTGCGGGCGAAATGGGGCGGCTGGTGTTCGCCGTGCCGGGCTCGCCGCTCGACCCGCGCGCCGGCGGCGCCAACGGCCTGCTCAAGGACGGCGCTATTCTCGTCACCGAGGCGGATGACGTTATCAGCGCGCTCTCCCCGCTTTCGGCGATGCCTGCGTCGTTCGCCCTGCCGCTGGAGGAACCGCCGGATTTCTCCGTAACGCCGCCCGGCGAGGACGACCGTGCACGTATCATAGAAGCGCTGGGACCGACGCCGGTGGCCGCCGACGAGATCATCCATCACACCGGCCTGCATCCGGCGCAGGTGTTCATGGTGCTGCTCGAACTGGATCTGGCGGGCCGGCTGGAACGCCATGCCGGGGGCCATGTCTCGCTTGTTTTCTAACTGCTTGATTTGTCAGTGGTGGGCGGGGTGGGTATCGAACCCACGACCATTCGATTAAAAGTCGAATGCTCTACCACTGAGCTACCCGCCCGCCTTGATCGATCGCCGTCCTGCAATGCCGGCGAGCGGCCCGACCTGCAGCGTGCAATACACCTTCCGCAAACCATGGGCATGTATTCGATGCGCCGAGACAGGATTGCGTCCTTTCGCGAGCGCAGAAGCACCCCGGAAAGTGCGCGGAACATAGGGAGACTGCTCGGGTCGGTCAACCGAAAAAAGCAAGGCATCAGACCTCGCTTTAACAGTGGATCCCTGTGGTTTGGCAACCGGCCAACGTTGCGCTGCGTTACGGTTGCCAACGGAACCGCACGCAACGCGGTTTGACAATCTGGAGCTTGCTCGGAACGAATGGGTTGCCCAATCGTTGTTTGCACCAAAGGGACCAATTTTTGAGGAGAAAGTCATGAACAAGATTACATCGGGCATAATGGCCGGCGTGTTGAGCTTATCGTTTGCGGGTGCGGGAATGATCCCCGCCCAAGCGGCGTCCGTGTATGTTCCACAACAGCAAATGACGACGCCGAACGTGCAAACAGTGCAGTGGAAGCGGCGGAATTGGCAGCGTCATTCCCGTAACGATAGCCGTCGCTACTGGCGCGGACATCGCGGCCACGATCATTATCGCCGAGGCTACCGCCGTCACGGCAATCTATGGTTCCCGCTAGCCGCATTCGCTACAGGCGCGATTATTTCCGGCGCCATCGCTAATGACAGGCCACCGGCTTATAGCGGCAATTCGCATGTCCAATATTGCTATGACCGGTATAGATCCTATCGGGCTTCGGACAACACGTTCCAGCCCTATAACGGTCCGCGCCAACAGTGCCGCTCGCCATACTGAGTAGAGTTGATCGACTGGAAAGGCCCGCGCTGTTACCGGCGCGGGCCCTTTTCGTGTCAACCGGCGCTCAGCGTGCGCCGAACGGCGTCGCGCCAGCCCTTGAGCTTGGCGGTGCGCTGCTTCTCCGCCATTGCCGGTTCGAAGCGGCGGTCGAGCGCCCAGGCTTTGGCAAATTCGTCCGCTTGCGGCCAGACTCCCGCCCGCGACCCTGCCAGCCAGGCCGCGCCCAGAGCCGTCGTTTCGAGAATTGTCGGCCGGTCAACCGGCGCATCCAGAATGTCGGCCAGCCGCTGCATCGTCCAGTCGGACGCCACCATGCCGCCATCGACCCGCAGCACCGTCTCGGACGAAGCGGCTTTCCAGTCCTTGCGCATGGCGTCGAGCAGGTCGCGCGTCTGATAAGCAACCGATTCGAGTGCGGCGCGGGCGAATTCCGCCGGGCCGGAATTCCGGGTCAGACCGAAAATCGCGCCGCGCGCTTCCGCATCCCAATGCGGCGCGCCCAACCCGACAAAGGCCGGCACCAGATAGACCTCCTGGGTCGGATCGGCTGCCGCCGCCAGCTTTCCCGTCTCTTCCGCCTTGGCGATGATCTTCAAGCCATCGCGCAGCCACTGAACGGCGGCCCCAGCGATAAAGATGGAACCCTCCAGCGCGTAAGTGGTGCGGCCGTTCAGGCGATAGGCAATCGTGGTCAAAAGCCGGTTTTTCGACCGCACGATATCGGTGCCCGTGTTGAGCAGCGCGAAGCAGCCGGTGCCGTAGGTGGATTTCAGCATCCCCGGCTGGAAACAGGCTTGGCCGATGGTCGCGGCATGCTGGTCGCCGGCGACGCCGAGGATTTTTATCTCGGCTCCAAACAGATTTTTGTCCGTTACTCCATAATCATCGGCGCAATCCTTCACCTGCGGCAGCAGGATCGCCGGGATGTTCAGGATGTCGAGCAGTTCGTCGTCCCACGCATTCTTCTCGATGTTGTAAACCAGCGTGCGCGAGGCGTTGGTGGCATCCGTAGCATGCACTTTTCCACCGGTCAGCCGCCAGATCAGGAAACTGTCGATGGTGCCGGCCAACAATTCGCCGCGCTCGGCGCGCTTTCTTGCGCCCTTCACCTTGTCCAGCATCCAGGCGATTTTTGTGCCGGAAAAATACGGATCGAGCAAAAGCCCGGTCTTCTTCGTGAATTTCTTCTCCAGCCCCTGCTTCTTCAGTTTCTGGCACAGAGGTGCCGTGCGCCGGTCCTGCCAGACGATGGCCGGATGAATCGGCTTGCCGGTCGCCTTGTCCCAGATGACGACGGTTTCACGCTGGTTGGTAATGCCGATTGCAGCGATCCCGGACGCGTCGCGCCCGGCGTTCTTCAGCGCCGCCTTGACCGACCAGAGGACGCTCGCCCAGATTTCCTCCGGGTCATGCTCGACCCAGCCGGAGGCGGGATAATGTTGCGCGAATTCTTTTTGCCCAACGCCCGCGATCTTCATCTTTCCGTCGAACAGGATTGCGCGGCTTGATGTCGTCCCCTGATCTATCGCCAGGATAAAACCGGTCATTCCCCCTCCCTGAAATCAATGGTCGCGCATCAACCGGGTCAAAGCCCCTGCATGAATTCGTCGAGCGCGGCCGTCTGCGCAGCGTTGAAATGCAGCCCGCGCTTGGTACGCCGCCACAGCACGTCCTCGGCTGTCTGCGCCCACTCGTTTTGCGAAAGATAGCGTATTTCGGCCTCGTACAGTTGCGCGCCGAAATCGCGGCCCAGATCGGCAAGCGATTTGGCCTCTCCCAGCAACGCCCGTACGCGCGTGCCGTAAAGCCGCGTCAGCCGGCGGGCATACCGCGCATCGAGGAAGGGATAGGCCTTCTCCACTTTCGCGACTTCCGCCTCAAACCCGGTTGCCGGAAAATCACCGCCCGGCAGCGGGGCGCTGGCCGTCCACGGCTTGCCGCGCTTGCCCAAATAGCCTTCGATCTTTTCAAGCATGGATTCCGACAGCCGGCGATAAGTGGTGATCTTGCCGCCGAAAGCGTCGAGAATCGGTGCCTGACCGTCGCCGCCCTCGCCCTTCAGCACGTAGTCGCGGGTGGCCTCCTGCGCTTTCGAGGCATGATCGTCATAGAGCGGCCGGACCGCCGAATAGGTCCAGACGATATCGGTGCGCAGCACCGGCTCGGCAAAATACTCGCTTGCTGCAGCACACAGGTAATCAATCTCGGTATCGCTGATGTTCACGACATGCGGGTCGCCGGTGAAATCGCGGTCGGTGGTGCCGATCAACGTGAATTCTTCCTCGTAGGGGATCGCGAAAATGATACGGCCGTCCTTGTTCTGGAAGAAATAGGCGCGCGGATCGTCGAATTTCTTGCGCACTACAATGTGGCTGCCCTGAACGAGGCGGACATTGTGCGCGTCCTTCTGGCCGACCACGGTGGACAGCACATGATCCACCCACGGCCCGGCGCAATTGACCAGCAGGCGCGCCTTGACCTCTTCGGTCTTCTTCGTGCGCGCATCTTCAAGCGTGATCGACCACAGTTCCCCCTCGCGCCGCGCACCGATGACCTTCGTGCGGGTTCGGACGACAGCACCACGGTCGGCCGCGTCGCGGGCGTTCAGCGCAACCAGCCGGGCATCGTTGACCCAGCCATCGGAATATTCGAACGCCTTTTGAAAGAGCGGTTTCAGCGGCTTGCCGGCCGGATCGGTGTGCATGTCCAGCGTCTTGGTCGCCGGCAAGAGCTTGCGCCCGCCAATGTGGTCATAGAGAAACAGGCCAAGCCGCAGCATCCAGGCGGGGCGCAGTCCCTTGGCGTAAGGCAGCACGAACCGCATCGGCCAGATGATGTGCGGGGCGTTGCGCCACAGCACCTCGCGCTCCATAAGCGCCTCGCGAACGAGCCGGAACTCATAGAATTCCAGATAGCGCAGGCCGCCATGAATGAGTTTGGTCGAGCCGGAAGAGGTGCCGCTGGCCAGGTCGTTCATTTCGGCCAGGAAAACGGAAAAGCCGCGCCCGGCAGCGTCGCGGGCGATGCCGCAGCCGTTGATGCCGCCACCTATGACAAAAATGTCATGGACCTGCGATGCGTCCACGGACCCCTCCGATATTTTCGGATTGCAGCGCAATCGCTGATTTCGAAATACGTTTTGATTATTTCGAAATTATAACGCGTGTCAAACGAAATATCGGAGCGACAACTGCCTGAAAACGCCGCTCATTCGAGCGCAGCTTCGATCAGGTCCACTTCGGATTCCGCGCATATACGGCGAATGGAAGCGATGTCGCAGCGATCCGTTATGAACGTATCGACCTGCGACAGATGCCCGATGCGAACCGGCGCGGTGCGCTCGAACTTGGTCTGGTCCGAAACCAGGATGACATGCCGCGCATTGGCGATAATCGCCTGGGCTACCTTCACCTCGCGAAAATCAAAATCGAGCAGCGCACCGTCATGGTCGATCGCGGACGCACCGATCACCGCATAATCGACCTTGAACTGCTTGATGAAATCCACCGCCGCCTCGCCAACGACGCCGCCGTCGGAGCCGCGCACCACGCCGCCGGCGATCACCACCTCGATCGAAGGATAGACGCGCATCCTGTTGGCAACGTTGATGTTATTGGTGATGACCATCAACCCTTGATGATCGAGCAGCGCCTTGCTGACTGCTTCCGTCGTGGTGCCGATATTGACGAACAGCGAGGCATTGTCTGGAATAAGCCTTGCCGCCGCACGGCCGATTATATCCTTCTCATCGGCGGCGATCTTGCGACGCGCCTCATATTCCATGTTCTCGATGCCGGACGGAAACAGCGCCCCGCCATGGATGCGGGACAACAGCCGCTGGTCGCACAAATCGTTCAGATCCTTGCGGATGGTCTGCGGCGTGACATTAAAATGCGTCGCCAGATCGTCGACCAGCACGCGCCCATTGTCCTTGGCCATCTGGACGATTTCGGAATGGCGCGGCGAAAGAAACATCGGTCGGTTTCCAGTTTCGTTTTCTTTATTTATAACCAAAAACGAAAATGGAAAAGGCTTTCGCGGCATTCATCGGTGGAGCACTGGCGGCTGACCGTCCTATTTGTCGGGAAAATCCGGAAGCTTCTGGAACGCCTCCTTCAGCGCGTTCGACCAGCCTTCCGAAATGGTGCGGTAATACGGATCGTCCTGGCCTATCCGTTTCCTGAAGCCTGCCTTGAAGCTTTCCTTCTCATAGAAAAGAAGATCGAGCGGCAGGCCCACGGAAAGGTTCGATTTCAGCGTCGAATCGAACGAGACAAGCAACAGCTTTACCGCCTCGGCAAAACTCATCGCTCTTTCATACGCCCGGATGATGATCGGCTTGCCGTATTTGGTCTCACCGATCTGGAAGAACGGCGTGTCGTCACTGGCTTCGATGAAATTGCCTTCCGGGTAAATCATGAAAAGCCGCGGTTCGCTGCCCCTGATCTGCCCGCCCAGGATGAACGACGCATTGAATGAAGAATCGGCGCTCTCGCCCTCCGGCGAGGAACTGGCGATCACTTCCTTGATCGTATCGCCGACCATGCGCGCCGTCTGGTACATGGAAGGCGTCGCCAGCACCGTTGCCTGCCGGTCGGACACCGCCTTGCTGCGCTCGTCCAGCAGGCTGACGACGGCCTGGGTCGACGCCAGATTGCCGGCCGACATCAAAACGATCACGCGCTCGCCCGGCTCCTCCCAGACATGCATCTTGCGGAATGTCGAAATGGAATCCATGCCCGCATTGGTGCGCGTATCCGACATGAATACGAGCCCGCGATCCAGCTTCAGGCCGACGCAATAGGTCATGCAGTCCTCTAACAGCGAATTTTTCGGATTACTGCTCTACGGTGACGGTGACCGCAAGCTCTTCTTGCGCCTGTCCTACCCGAATTCCCGAGACGGGCATGGCGTCGCGATAGTCGCGGCCGGTCGCCACCCGGACATAGCGCTCGTCCGGCGAGATGCCGTTGGCGACATCGAAGGCAACCCAGCCCAGCCCCGAAACATGCGCTTCCGCCCAGGCATGGCTGGCCGCCTGCTCCACCGTATCGTTCATCATCAGATAGCCGCTGATATAACGGGCGGGGAAACCCAGAACGCGCGCGGCCGCGCAGAAAATATGGGTATGGTCCTGGCAGACGCCCGTTGCCAGCGCCAAAGCGTCCTCGGCCGGGGTCGCCACGGTGGTGCTGCCCGGCGTATAGGCGACCCGTTCGCCGATTATCACCATCAGCCGATGCAGGCGCTCGATCTCCGTGCCGTCATCCACCGACGCAACCAGCGCGCGGATACCGTCGCCGGCTGTCGTCAACGGCGTCTGGCTCTTGAAAAGCCACAGTGGCGCAAAGCCTTGATGCGGGCCGACAACGCCTGCGGTGTCGTGCGTGACCACGTCGCCGGAAGCTTCGACCGTTATGAAATTCCTTTCGCCATCGACGCTCAGCAGGCGCGTGTCATTGCCGAACTGGTCGGCGAACCGCACCTCCTCGCGCGCGCCATCGATGGCCAGCGACCACGCCAGAACCGTCTGCGTCTGCCCGCTCTGCGGAAGCAGGCGCAACCGCTGCAACGCATACTGCACAGGCGCGTCGTAGCGATATTCGGTGCGATGGGTGATCTTTAGTTTCATCCAACTTTCCCTAGACGCATGATCTCATCCGAAAACCGCTTCCCACTTTTCGGGATCATGCTCAGTAGAACCGGTAATCTTGCCCGATCTCGTCGCCGAGCCGCGTATTGCACTGGATAAAGTCGGTCAGGAATTCATGCAGGCCGGTGTCGAATATGCTCTTGATCGAGCCGCCCTTCAGCATCGCGTGCGTCGTTTCCGCCGTCGCATGGCAAGTGTGGCGCTCGCTGTAATCGTCGCCAAGAAATTTCAGATGTTCCGCGATGAAGCGATAGCAGAAGGTCAGCGAGCGCGGCATGCGCGCGTTCAAGATGAGATAGTCGGCAATGTTGGCCGGCTTGTAGGCGGCGTCGTAGTTCCAGCGATAGGACCGATGCGCCGACACGGAGCGCAGGATCGATTCCCACTGGGAATTGTCCAGGCTCGAACCGACCCAGGAAATCGACGGCAACAAGACATAATATTTCACGTCGAGGATGCGGGCCGTGTTGTCGGCGCGCTCGACATAGGTGCCAAGCTGCGAGAAGTCGAAAATCTCGTTGCGCAGCATGGTGCCGTAGAACGCACCGCGGATCAGCGCCGTCTCGCGCTTGATGGCGTCGAGAACGGCCGGCAGGTCGCGCTCGTCGATGGGGGTGGCCAGCATCCGCTTCAGCGACATCCACGCTTCGTTGATGGCCTCCCACGTCTCGCGGGTCAACGCGGTGCGCACCATGCGGGCGTTGTTGCGCGCCGTCTCGATGGACACCATGGCGCTTGACGGATTCGACACGTCGCGCAGCAGGAAGTCGGCGACGTTGGCGGACGTATAATCGGCATATTTCTGCGAATAGGCGTAGTCGGCGCCGGCGCTCAACAGCACCGAGGCCCACTCCTCGGATGCCTCCTGCGTTCTGGTCAGCGCCATGCGCAGCCCGGCATCAACCAGCCGTGCCATGTTCTCCGCCCGCTCAATATAGCGGTTCATCCAGTAAAGCCCGTTGGCGGTACGACCGAGCAACATCAGCAGCCCCAGGATTGAGGTTCAATCATCCAGCACCCACGTGTCCTTCGTCCCGCCGCCTTGCGAGGAGTTGACCACCAGCGAGCCCGGTTTGAGCGCTACGCGTGTCAGGCCTCCCGGCACGATCTGGATGCGGTCGGACACCAGTACATAGGGGCGCAGGTCGACATGGCGCGGCGCGAGGCCTTTTTCCGTCAGGATCGGGCAGGTGGACAGCGCCAGCGTCGGCTGAGCGATGTAGTTGGAGGGTTTTGCGGCGAGTTTCTTCGAAAAATCCTCGCATTCCTGCTTCGTCGCCGCAGGCCCGACCAGCATGCCGTAGCCGCCTGAACCGTGAACCTCCTTGATGACCAGTTCATCGATATGCTCGAGCACATATTTCAGGCTGTCCGGCTCCGAGCAGCGCCAGGTCGGAATATTGCCGAGGATCGCCTTGCGGCCGGTGTAGAATTCCACGATCTCCGGCATGTAGGAATAGATCGCCTTGTCGTCGGCGATGCCGGTGCCGGGCGCGTTGGCGATGGTGATGTTGCCGGCGCGGTAGGCATCCATGATGCCTGGCACGCCGAGCGTCGAATCCGGCCTAAAGGTCAGCGGATCGAGATAATTGTCGTCGACGCGCCGGTAAAGCACGTCGATCTGCTTGTAGCCTTGCGTGGTGCGCATGGCGACATGGCCGTCAACCACGCGCAGATCCTGCCCTTCGACCAGTTGCACGCCCATCTGGTCGGCCAGGAACGCATGCTCGAAATAGGCGGAATTGAAGCTGCCCGGCGTCAGCACCGCGATGGTGGGGACGCCCTCGACACCTTCAGGCCGCACCGCTGCCAGCGACTGGCGCAGAAGCTGCGGATAGTTCTCGACCGGGCGAACCTTGATCTTCTGGAACAGCTCCGGGAACAGCTGCATCATGGTTTCGCGGTTTTCCAGCATGTAGGAAACACCGGAAGGCGTGCGCGCATTATCTTCCAGCACGTAGAATTCGTTCTCGCTGATGCGCACGATATCGACGCCGATAATGTGGGTGTAGACGCCGGCCGGCGGCCGCACGCCGATCATTTCCGGCAGAAAAGCCTCATTATTGGCGATCAGTTCCCTGGGAATGCGGCCCGCGCGCAAAATTTCCTGGCGATGGTAGATGTCGTCGAGAAAGGCGTTGAGCGCCTGCACGCGCTGCTCGATGCCCTGGGTCAGCCTGCGCCATTCGTTGCCGGCAATGATGCGGGGCACGATGTCGAACGGGATCAGCCGCTCGGCCGCCTCCTGCTCGCCATAGACGGCAAAGGTGATGCCCGTCTTGCGGAAGACGCGCTCGGCGTCCTGCATTTTCTGGGTGAGCCTTTCCGGCTCCTGTTCTTTCAACCAGCGATCGTACACGGAATAAGGACTTCTCAGTCCCGATGTTTCCGGAAGCATCTCGTCGAAAGCTGTCAATCGCCCGCTCTCCTGCCGCCGCCATTTCAAATGCGGAAAGCAAGAAAAGCAAGCGATTTAGGGATTACGCAGCGGAATGGCGCTCAAAAGGCGCGAAAAGTCACCATCGTGAAGGTGTCCTTGATGCCGGCGATGACCTGCACCTTCTGATTGACGAAATGGCCGATATCTTCCTCGTCGCCGACATAGAACTTGGCAAGAAGATCGAACTGGCCGGCAGTCGAATAGATTTCCGAAGCGATCTCGGCATCCGCAAGCGCGCTCGCCACGTCGTAGGCCCTGCCCAGATCGCATTTTATCTGCACGAAAAACGCCTTCATGGCACGGTCCTGTCTATTGTACGCTGATGCCTGCTCTTGTCGCAGACTGCAGCCGGCCTTTCAAGCATCGCGCGCTTCATCAGGCTCAGCGCAGCGGGATATCGCCCATCGCCCAACCTTCGGAGATTTCCGCAGCCCTTGCCTCGAAGGCCTGCGCTTCGATGGCGGCGCGAATGTCGTGCATGTGCTTTTGATAATAGGAAAGATTGTTCCAGGTCAGGAGCATCGCGCCCAGCGCCTCCTGCGAGCGCACGAGGTGGTGCAGATAGGCGCGCGAATAGTCGCGGGCGGCCGGGCAATCGCTTTCCTCGTCCAGCGGGCGTGGATCGTCGGCATGGCGGGCGTTGCGCAGATTGACCTTGCCGCGCCGCGTATAGGCGAGGCCGTGGCGACCGGCGCGGGTGGGCATGACGCAATCGAACATATCGATGCCACGCGCCACCGATTTCAAGATATCGTCGGGCGTGCCGACGCCCATCAGGTAGCGCGGCTTGTTCGCAGGCAGTTCCGGGCATGTAATGTCGAGCATGTCGAGCATCACCGCCTGCGGTTCGCCGACCGCCAGCCCGCCGACCGCATAGCCCTTCAGTTCCATGGCGGCGAGCGCCTGCGCGGAGCGCACGCGCAAATCGGCAATATCGCCGCCCTGCACGATGCCGAACATCGCCTTGCCGGGCTGGTCGCCAAAGGCCGTCTTGCAGCGCTCGGCCCAGCGCACCGACAATTCCATGGCGCGCTCGATTTCCTTGTGCTCGGCCGGAAGGGCGGTGCATTCGTCCAACTGCATCTGGATATCGGAATCGAGCAGACCCTGAATCTCAATGGAGCGTTCCGGTGTCATTTCATAGGCCGCGCCGTCGATATGCGAGCGGAAGGTAACGCCCTTTTCGGTCAGCTTGCGCAGTTTCGACAGCGACATGACCTGAAACCCGCCGCTATCCGTCAAAATCGGGTGCGGCCAGCGGGCGAATTCGTGCAATCCGCCGAGTCCTGCGACACGCTCCGCACCGGGGCGCAGCATCAGATGATAGGTGTTGCCTAAAATGACATCGGCGCCCAGATCGCGCACCTGGTCCATATACATGGTTTTCACGGTGCCGCCGGTGCCGACCGGCATGAAAGCCGGGGTGCGGATTTGTCCGCGCGGCATCGAAATTTCGCCGCGCCGCGCCTTGCCGTCGGTGGCCAGCAGCTTGAAGGAAAATTCTGTGGTCATGCTTCTCGCCTGAACAGCAGGCTGGCATCGCCGTAGGAATAGAAGCGATAGCCGGATTCAATGGCATGCGCATAGCCGGCGCGCATGGTTTCAAGCCCGGAAAACGCCGAAACCAGCATGAACAGCGTCGAGCGCGGTAGATGGAAATTGGTCATCAGCATGTCCACCATTTTGAAGCGATAGCCCGGCGTGATGAAAATGTCGGTCGGCCCGGACCATGCGGCGAGCTTGCCGTCTTTGCCGGCAGCACTTTCCAGCAGCCGAAGCGACGTGGTGCCGACAGCAATGATCCGACCACCGCGCGCTCTGGCCGCGTTCAGCGCCTCGGCCACATCCGCCGACACGTAGCCGGTTTCGGAATGCATCTTGTGGTCGGCGGTATCGTCCGCCTTTACCGGCAAGAAGGTGCCGGCGCCGACATGCAGGGTCACGAAATGCCGCTCAACGCCCTTTGCATCGAGGGCTGCGAACAGTTCCGGCGTGAAATGCAGGCCGGCGGTGGGGGCCGCGACCGCGCCCTCTTCATGGGCGTAGATAGTTTGATAGTCGCGAACATCGCGCTCGTCGTCGTCGCGTTTGGAGGCGATGTAGGGCGGCAGCGGAATGTGGCCCACGCTGTGCAGCGCTTCGTCCAGGAACGGGCCGGAAACATCGAAGCCGAGCAGCGCTTCACCGCCCTCGCCTTTTTCAAGAACCGTTGCGTCCAACTGGCCGAGAAAGCAGGAGTTTCCGTCATGACCGAAATGGATGCGATCGCCCTCGGCGACGCGCTTTCCGGGCCGCATGAAGGCCAGCCAGCGATCCGGGCCGGTGCGCATATGCAGCGTCGCTTCGACCTGCGCCACCGCCTCGCCGCGCCGGCGCATGCCCTTCAATTGGGCCGGGATGACCTTGGTGTCGTTGAACACCATGGCGTCGCCCTCCTTCAGCATGGAAGGAAGATCGCTGACAAGCCGGTCCTCGAGCCCCTCGCCCGGCCTGACCGCCAGCAATCGGGCGCTGTCACGCGGAACCGCCGGGCGCAGCGCGATGGACGCCTCCGGCAGATCGAAATCGAAAAGGTCGACGCGCATTAGTAAATCCGTATGAGCACTGCTCCGCCGAGCAAAAGGACCGCGCCGGCGATGCGGCCGACGGAAATCTCGCGCACCGCCAGGCCCAGAAAGCCGATACGGTCCACCAGAATGCCCGCGAACAACTGGCCGGCAACCACGAAACCCATCGTGGCGGCGGCCCCAAGCTTCGGTATCAGGATTATGATGGCGGTGACGAAGGCGGCGCCCAGGCAGCCGCCGGCCACGAACATCCACGGCGGCGGCACGCGCCAGCCAAGCGATACGCCTTGCGCCTGGGATACCACGGCCGTCACAACGAACAGGGCCACTGTGCCTGCCAGGAAGGATGCCGCCGCTGCCGCAAGCGGCATGCCCAGCCCTCGGCTGAGCGCAGCGTTGATCGGCGCCTGGATGGCCAGGAAGGACCCGGCCACCACGCCGAACGCACCCCAGAGCACGCCCCAGATCATGTGGGTTTACGCGGCGACGTCGGCGGCGACCTTCACCGAGACGATCGTGTCGGGATCCTGCACCGGCTCGCCGCGCTTGATCTTGTCGACATTTTCCATGCCTTCGATGACCTGGCCCCAGACCGTATACTGGCGGTTGAGGAAGGCGGCGTCGCCAAAGCAGATGAAGAACTGCGAATTGGCCGAATTCGGGTTCTGCGAGCGGGCCATGGAGCAGGTGCCGCGGGCGTGATTGACGTTGGAGAACTCGGCCTTGAGGTCCGGCTTCTCGGAACCGCCCATGCCGGCGCGCGCCGGCGCGAAATCCTTGCTGCCGGTCTTGCCGAATTTCACGTCGCCGGTCTGCGCCATGAACCCGTCGATGACGCGGTGGAACACCACGCCGTCATACGCGCCTTCGCGCGCCAGTTCCTTGATGCGGCCGACATGGCCGGGCGCCAGGTCGGGAAACAGTTCGATGACGACCTTGCCCTTGCTCGTCTCCATGATGAGCGCGTTCTCGCGGTCCTTGATCTCAGCCATGTCAGAAATATCCTTTTGGAAACAATAATGTGGTTCTGTTTATTTGTCGGCGGCAATGCGCACTTTGAGCATGCTGTCGGGGTCGGCGACAACGCCGTTCTGCGCCTGGTCGCCCTTCTTGATCTTGTCCACCAGTTCCATGCCGCTCTCGACGGTGCCGACGATGGTGTATTGCCCATCGAGCGAGGATGCGGGCGCGAACATGATGAAGAACTGCGAATTGGCCGAATTCGGGTCCTGCGACCGCGCCATGCCGACCACGCCGCGCACGAAATGTTCGCTGGTGGAGAATTCCGCCGGCAGGTCGGGCAGGTCCGAACCGCCGGTGCCGACGGCTTCGGCATTATACCCGTCCTTCATGTCGCCGTAGCGCACATCGCCCGTCTGGGCCATGAAGCCGTCGATGACGCGGTGGAAAGCGACATTGTCATAGGCGCCGTCGCCAACCAGCTTCTTGATCTGCGCGACATGCTTGGGCGCGAGGTCCGGCCGCAGCGCGATGGTCACATCGCCGTCCTTGAGGGTGATGATCATGGTGTTCTCAGGCTCGGCGGCAAAAGCCGTCGCGGAGCCGGCCAGCAATCCGGCGATAACGAGAAAATACGCGGCGAGCTTTTTAAGCTGCATTGGGAAAACTCCGGGGCTATTTCGCGAATTTGGAAGTGAGCGCGCCGACGACTGCTGCGGGCACGAAGGGGCGGATGTCGCCGCCCATTGAGGCAATCTGGCGGACCAATGTGGCGGTAATCGTGCGTACTGAAGGACTTGCCGGCAAAAAGACGGTTTGCAGGTCGGGCGCCATGGTTTCGTTCATGCCGGCCATCTGCATCTCGTAGTCGAGATCGGTGCCATCGCGCAGGCCGCGGATCATGATCGACGCGCCATGCTTTTTCGCTGCATCGATCACCAGCCCGTCAAAGGCGACGACCTTGATTCGCGCGCCGTCGCTGCCGAACTCTTCACGCGTGGCCTGCTCGATGAGGGCAACCCGTTCCTCGAACGAGAACAGCGGCTTCTTGCCTGGATGAACGCCGATGGCGGCATAAACGGTATCGGCAACCGCAAGCGACGCCTTCAGCACATCGAGATGGCCGTTGGTCAGCGGGTCGAAGGAGCCGGCATAAAGGGCAATGCGTTCTGTCATGGCAGGTGCTTCTAGCGAGACAGCCGGTCAAAGGCAATCGGACGACGGTGGATGAACGCCCGATGAACGGGTCGATCACGCGTTCTTCACAGAGCGTTCACTATCGTGACCCTTACCGGGATGAAACCAAATTCCTACCTGAACGTTAAGGAAGCAGGAGATTAAAACCATGATGATCTACATGCTCGCTATCGCAATGACCGTCGCCATGCTGATTGCCACTCTTTTCGGCCTGCATCAGGAGGCCGAGCGCGTGCGCGTCAGGACCAAGGCCAAGCGCTCCAGCGGTTTCGACCTCAACACCCGCTTCTGACGCCTGTTCTTCTGCAAAGCACCGCCGGCTTTTCGCCGGCGCGTGCAGGTTTAATCCTCAGCCTTGGCTTTCATCCGGAGAATCGGTTTCGACAACGGGGGTTGCGTCCCCATTTCCGACGCCGCCAGGCTCTTCCCCTTCATCGTCGGTCTGCGGTTCTGAAATCCGCTCCACGGACACGACCTTTTCGCCTTCGGCCGTATGGAAGATGGTCACGCCCTTGGTCGCGCGGCTGGCAAAGCGAATGCCCGCGACCGGCACGCGGATAACCGTGCCGCCGTCCGAAACCAGCATGATCTGATCGTCGTTGCCGACCGGGAATGCCGCCACCAGCTTGCCGATCTCGTCGACCTTGGAGACGTCGGTGGCGCGAATGCCCTTGCCGCCGCGATTGGTCAGCCGGAAATCGTAGGACGACGAACGCTTGCCATAGCCGAACTCCGTCACCGTCAGCACGAACTGCTCATGCTGCTTCAGATGTTCGTAGCGGTCGTCTAAAAGCTCGGCCTCCTCGCTGACCTCCTCATTGGTCAGCGCGATCTCTTCTTCGTCGCCAGTCCCCGAAAGCAGGCGACGCTCGACGGCGGCTCGCTTGAGATAGGCTGCCCGCTCCGCCGGCGCGGCATCGACATGCTCGATCACCGCCATGGAGATGACCCGGTCGCCATTGGCCATGGCGATGCCACGCACGCCGACCGAATTGCGGCTCTGGAACACGCGCACATCGTCTACCCGGAAGCGGATGCACTGGCCCGAATTCGCCGTCAAAAGCACGTCGTCATTGTCGGTGCAGGTTTCGACGCCGAGAATCTCGTCGCCCTCCTCCTCCAGCTTCATGGCGATCTTGCCGTTGCGGTTGACCTGAACGAAATCCGAAAGCTTGTTGCGTCGCACCGTGCCGCGCGTGGTCGCGAACATGACGTCGAGTTCGCCCCAACTCGTCTCATCCTCGGGCAACGGCATGATGGTGGTGATGCGCTCGTTCTGCTCGAGCGGCAGCATGTTGATCAGCGCCTTGCCGCGCGACTGCGGGTTGCCGATGGGCAGACGCCACACCTTTTCCTTATAGACGATGCCGCGCGACGAGAAGAACAGCACCGGCGTATGCGTGTTGGCGACGAACAGGCGCGTGACGAAATCCTCGTCCCTGGTCGACATGCCGGAGCGGCCCTTGCCACCACGGCGCTGCGCCCGGTAAAGCGACAGCGGCACCCGCTTGATGTAGCCGGTGTGGCTGACGGTCACGACCATGTCCTCACGCGGGATCAGGTCTTCGTCATCCATATCCGAGCCGCCGTCGGTAAGCTCGGTGCGGCGCGGCGTGCCAAACTCGTCGCGCACGGCGGCAAGTTCGTCCTTGACGATCTGCTGGATGCGCAGGCGTGACGACAAGATGTCGAGATAGTCGAGTATCTCTGCGCCGATCGTGTTCAACTCGTCAGCGATTTCGTCGCGCCCAAGTGCCGTCAGGCGTTGCAGGCGCAGTTCGAGGATGGCGCGCGCCTGTTCCTCGGAGAGATTGTAGGTTTTGTCGTCGTTGATGCGGTGGCGCGGATCTTCAATTAGCAGGATCAGCGATTCGACGTCACCGGCCGGCCAGCGCCGCTCCATCAACTGCTCGCGCGCCGTCGCCGGATCGGGGGCGGAGCGGATAAGCTTGATCACCTCGTCGATATTAGCGACGGCGATCGCCAGACCGACCAAGATATGCGCGCGGTCGCGCACCTTCTTCAGCAGGAATTTCGTGCGCCGGCTGATCACTTCCTCGCGGAAGCTGACAAAGGCCTTCAGCATGTCGGTGAGGTTCATCACCTCCGGCTTGCCGCCGTTCAGCGCGACCATGTTAGCGCCAAACGAGGTTTGCAGCGGCGTGAAACGGTAAAGCTGGTTGAGGATGACCTCGGCGTTGGCGTCCTTCTTCAACTCGATGACGACGCGGTAGCCCTGCCGGTCGCTCTCGTCGCGAATATCGGAAATGCCTTCGATGCGCTTGTCGCGCACCAGTTCGGCCATCTTTTCGATCATCGTCGCCTTGTTCACCTGGTAGGGAACCTCGGTGATAACGATGGATTCGCGGTCGTTACCGCGCGGCTCGACGCTGGCGCGGCCGCGCATGACGATGGAGCCGCGACCGGTGGCGTAGGCGCTGTAGATGCCTGAGCGGCCAAGCACGATGGCGCCGGTGGGGAAATCCGGGCCGGGAATGATTTCCATCAGGTCCGGCAAATCCATCGCCGGATTGTCGATGAGCGCAATGGCGCCGTTGCACACTTCCATGAGATTGTGCGGCGGAATGTTGGTCGCCATGCCAACGGCGATGCCGCCCGAACCGTTGACGAGCAAATTGGGGAAGCGCGCCGGCAGGACGCGCGGCTCGCTGCCGGAAGCGTCGTAGGTGTCCTGAAAATCGACCGTATCCTTGTCGATATCCTCCAGCAGTTCGTGCGCCACCTTGGTGAGCCGCGCTTCCGTGTAGCGCATCGCCGCCGGCGGATCGCCGTCGATGGAGCCGTAATTGCCCTGTCCGTCGACGAGCGGCACCCGCAGCGACCAGTCTTGCGCCATGCGCACCAAGGCGTCGTAGATCGAGGCGTCGCCGTGCGGGTGGTATTTACCCATCACGTCGGCGACGGGGCGCGCCGACTTCACATATTTGCGGTTCCAGTGGTAGCCGCTCTCATGCGCCGCATAGAGGATGCGCCGGTGTACCGGTTTCAGGCCGTCGCGCACGTCCGGCAGCGCACGGCTGACGATGACGCTCATGGCGTAGTCGAGATAGGAGCGCTGCATCTCCTCGATGATGGAGATCGGCTCAATGCCTGTCGGGCCGCCTTCGGCGCCGCGAGGTGGTTTTTGGTCGGTCAAATCAGATCACACAAAATTTGGGAATCACTGAGTGTTTATATAGGAAGGCCAATGATTTCTCCAATGAAACGGCAAGTTTTCCAGCGTTGAATTTTCCAGAAAATTCAAATGGATATCGGGAATTTTGTCGAACTGCGACAGCATGCCCGGCAACGCTACCGGACCGGGCGGAGAGAACACCGCGAAACCGGGGCTGGCGCGGCTTGGCCGATCGCGCTAGCCTGACGCCGAGGGGAATGGCACATGCCAAATTTCGACAGCCTTTTCAATGCCTTCGTCACCATATTGGTGACCATCGATCCACCCGGCCTGGCCCCGCTTTTCCTGGCCGTGACGCACGGCATGAACCGCGAACAACGCCGGCAGGTCTCGATCCGCGCCTCGATCATCGGCTTCGTGGTGATGGCGCTGTTTGCCGTTGCCGGCGCATCTATCCTCTCGGTATTCGGCATCACGCTTCCCGCCTTCCGCGTCGCGGGCGGGTTCCTCTTGTTTTTCATCGCGTTCGAAATGGTGTTCGAGCGCCGTCAGGACCGCAAGGAGAAGATCGGCGCGGTCGCCATCACCCGCGACCACATCCACAACATCGCCGCCTTTCCGCTGGCGATCCCGCTGATCGCCGGCCCCGGCGCGATTTCGGCTACGGTGCTTTTGTCCGGCACGTTTCAGGGGTTTGCCGCGCAGGCGGCTCTGGTCGGCATCATCTTCGTCTGCCTCGCCATCACCTTTCTGGTGTTCGTGCTGTCGGAGCGCATCGACCGTTTCCTCGGCCAGACGGGCCGGTCGATCCTGACACGGCTTCTCGGCGTCATCCTGGCGGCCCTGGCGGTGCAGTTCGTTGCCGACGGCATCAAGGCGCTGATGATCGGCTAGAGCCTCGAGGCGCTAATGGTCGGCTAAAGCCTCCGGGCTTCCTTTGCCATTTCGGGGCACGGCGACCCGGCACCCGCCTTCTTCTTGCGACGCTCGTAGAACATGGCGAGCGTCTCGGCCATCAAGGCGGGCTTTTCCTCGCCGTCGATCTCGATGGTGTTGGCAACCTTCATGAGATACTGGCCCGGCCCCTTATCCTCCATGGAAAGAAGGGTCGCACGCAGCCTTATCCGCGAACCGACCTTGACGGGCGAGATGAAGCGCACCCTGTCCAGCCCGTAATTGAACGCGGCCTGGGTGTTTTCGGGAATCACGCCCATTTCCTGGCTGAGACAGCCGATGACCGACAGGGTCAGGTAGCCATGCGCGATCGTCGTGCGGAATGGGCTCTGGCGCTTGGCCCGCTCTGGGTCGATATGAATCCACTGGCGGTCGCCCGTGCATTCCGCGAACTGGTCGATACGCGCCTGGTCGACAATTATCCAGTCGGACACGCCCAGTTCCTGCCCTTGCATGGTCCTGAGTTGCTCATAGGTCGGTGGCGTTTTCGTCATCTACTGCGTTTTGCCTCGTTGCGCCGCGGGGCATCCCATCCCAAGACCTGGGACAAATCCATTTCGACGTGGTTCGGTTCCAATCTATCGGGGTTAAATGGCCTATTTGCCTTTCTCGTAGCCGGAACGAACCTCCGCCATCGCTTCCTTGATGCGATTGCGCAGGATGTCGATGGATTCGGTCCCGGACTTCTTGACCAGTTCGGCCACCTCGCTGGCGTTGCTGACCGCGCTTTCGAAGGCCTTCTTGGCGAATTCCGTCTGCTGCGCGATCAGCTTCTGCGCATCGCCGGGTGCGCGGTAGCTGCGGGCCATTTCCGTCGCCTCGCTCAAGGTTTCCTGCAGCATCTCGCGCTGCCGGTGCATCAGCGAACTGGCCCCGGCCGCCGTCGCCTTGGCCGACTGCTCCAGCGCCTCGAGGTTCCTGCGGTGATGGTCGAGAATGGATTCGATGTCCACATCGGGCAGTTTCAGATCGTGGCCGAACTTCGTGAACATATCCATGAAGGAAGGGGTTTCCGATTGCTTGGCCATGACTGTCTTCTCCCGTTTGCCGCAAAGCCGACACTACACCCAAGAGAATAGACAAGCCGTCCGCATCGTCAATCGGCAAGGAGCAGTTGCGCCGAATAGAGCACCAGCCCGGCCAGGCCGCCGATGATCATGCCGTTGAAGCGGATATATTGCAGATCCCGGCCGATGTTGATTTCTATGAGCCGCGTCAATTGCCCCAGATCCCAGCGCTTGACCTGATCGGCGATGAAGGTCGAGACGCCGCTTTTCTGGCTTTCGACGAAGGACGACAGCGCCACGACAAAACCCTTGTTCATGTCCGTTCGTATCTGCGCGTCGTCGGTCAGGTGTTTTCCGACTTCCACGAACATGCCGGCCAGATGCGCCCTGATGGTGGAATTTTCAGCCTGCGCGTCCTGCTCGATGAACTGGCGCATGCTTGCCCATAGAGTAAGCGCCATTTCGCGCAGTTCCGGGCGGGCCAGGAAGTCGTGTTTCAGCTTTTCGGCGCGCCGCGCATAGAGTTTCGACGTCTTCAGCCGCTCGATGAAGGTCACGACAAAGCGGTCGAACTCTTCGCGCATCGGATGATCGGGGTCCGCCCTCACTTCCTCCAGCAAGGAACCGGCGGACGCCACGATCTTCTTCAGCAGATAGGCGTCGGCACGAAACAGATTGAACAGCGACGGCAATTCGGCGTGTATTTTTTCGCGCATCGCCGCGAGCGCCTTTTCGTCGCTCAGGAACCGGCCGATCACCCTGATGAATTCGTCGAACAGTCTTTGATGGCGGCGGTCGTCGGTAAAAGCCGACAGCAATTCGGCGGCAAGCGGCGCAAGCTGCACCTTTTCGACCTGCTCCATCAGGCGGCTGGTGAAGAAGCCGCGCAGGCCCGACTGCTCGATCGCGTCCAGCGTCTGCGGCACGAGGCGGGCAACGAAGCGCGACAGGCCATCGGACCGCCCTGCATCGGACAGCCAGTCGGCGACAAGTGCGGCAAAATCGACCTCGTTGAGTTTTTCACGCACCGGCCCCGGCGCCAGAAAATTCACCTCGATGAAGCTGCCGAGATTATCGGCGATCCGTTCCTGGTTCGCCGGGATGATCGCGGTATGCGGGATGGGCAGGCCGAGCGGCCGCCGAAACAGCGCCACCACCGCATACCAGTCCGCCAGCCCGCCGATGATCGCGGCCTCGGCAAACGCCGCCACGAACCCAAGCAGCGGATAGCGGCCCTGGAACGACTTGGCCACGGCGAATACCGCAGCGCACAGCACAAGGGCTGCGGCGGCGACGAATTTGGTGCGGCGCAGCGCCGCCAGCTTGACCGCCGTATCGACGTCGGCATCCGCAAGGCCATCGTTTCCGTCGCGTTGTGGTGCTGGCATGCTGCGTTCCGGCTGTTTCATATTCGTTTCGCCAGGCGGCGGAACCAGCCAAGCGCCGGCATTTCGACGAAGCGCCAGGTGAACCAGGAGGCGGCAACGACCAGGCATAGCATCGACAGGGCGGCGGCAAGGCCGATCCACGGCGATTGCGGGCCAAAGCCGACCGCAGGTTCGCCGCGCAGCAAGAGATCGCCGACTAGATCGACGTGCAGGACTTTTTCCAGGATTCCGCCGGCGTTTATCATTCGCCCCTGAACGAAAAGATGGATCATGTAGATCGAATAGGAGAGCGTTCCGAGCATCAGCATGGCGCGGTTGCGCAGCAACGCGCTGATGGCGCCGGCTTCATGCGCAAACAGATAGAGTGCCGCCACGAAGACGACAGGCGCGGCGATCCCGAAATCGTTGTCTCCGGCCAGCGTGACGAACAGCACGATGAGGGCCATCATCGCGAATTCCGCCAGGGTCCAGATCGTACGGTTTGCACTACGGGACAGCGAGCGGCGAGCCGCCGTGATGGCGTCATGCCTGAACAGGGACAGCAGCGCGCCCAGTGAAAACCCGTAGAAGCAGCGCACGAAACCGAGATCGTAGGACACGTCCATGTGATGCTTCGAGAACGCCAACAGGACAGCAGGCGCGACAACGACGGCTGCGGCAAGCCCGATCCAGGCACGGCGGCCGGCCGCAAGCACGATGCCGGCAAACAGCAGATAGGCGAAGAACTCCACCGAAATGCTCCAGCTCGGTCCGTTCCAGGTCAGTTGGTCCTCGACGCCCATGCCTTGCAGCAGGAACAGATTGGCAAGTAGGCTTTGGAAGTCGAAAGCGCCGGTGAACGGCGCATCGCCGCCGCCGTTCACCGGCGGCAGGACAAGCCGCAGCGCCTCGAAAGCGGCAAACGCCATCAGCATGAACAGATGCAGCGGATAAAGCCGGCCGAAGCGGACAAGGCCAAAGCGAGCGACCTCGTCCGGGCGGGAGAGACGGTCCGCATAGCTGCTGGCGATGACGAAGCCGGAGAGGACGAAGAAGAAGTCGACAAACAGGTAGGAGGCGCCGACGAAGGCGTTTTGTGAAATCGCCGAACTGGTCGGAAAGTGAAACAGCGCTACCAGAAGCGCGCACAGGCCGCGAAAGGTGTCCAGTACAGTGAAGCGTTCGCCGACGGCCGGCGCGGCATGGACCACGCCGCCGATGCGGCCGACAAAAGCTGCCTGCGTCATTCCGAACCGCCTCTTCTTATCGTCGCAGCGCGCGGCCAGCGGTTTCGCAGAGCTGTGACTGGCAAGTTTCCTGCCGGTTCTATAGTGGTGCACCCGACAACCACCATGAGGAATCACGATGGCGAACAACAGTATCGACCACGCTTTTACCGCCCGGAGCAAGACCGGCGCCTCACTGGAGCCTACCTATGCCGGCGCATTGTCCTTCATGCGGCGCAAATACACCAAGGACGTGAAAGGCGCCGACGCCGTCGTCTGGGGCATTCCCTTCGACGCCGCCGTGACCAACCGGTCCGGCGCGCGGTTCGGGCCGCAGGCCATCCGCCGCGCCGCCGCCATCCTCGACAACGACCCGCAATACCCGTTCGCGCGCGACATCTTCGAACAGCTTGCCGTGGTCGACTACGGCGATTGCCTGCTGGACAGCGGTAACCACCAGAAGACGCCCGGCACCATCGAGCGCGAAGCCGCAAAAATCCTCAAGTCCGGCGCGTTCCTGCTGACGCTTGGCGGCGATCATTTCATCACCTGGCCGCTGCTCAAGGCGCACGCGGCCATTCACGGACCGCTGGCCATGGTGCAGTTCGACGCGCATCAGGATACCTGGCCCGACGACGGCAAGCGCATCGATCACGGCTCGTTCGTCGGGCGCGCCGTCAAGGAAGGCGTCATCGACCCGGACCGCTCGATCCAGATCGGCATCCGCACGCACGCGCCGGAAACTTTCGGCATCAAGATCCTGTACGGCCACGAGATCGAGGAGATGCGGGCCGCCGACATCGCCTATGCCATCGTCGAACGCACCGGCGGCAGGAAGACCTATGTGACCTTCGACATCGACTGCCTCGATCCGGCCTACGCGCCCGGCACCGGCACGCCGGTGGCAGGCGGGCCGTCTTCGGCAAAGATGCTGTCGACGCTTCGCCGGTTGAACCAGATCGACATCGTCGGCGCCGACATCGTCGAGGTTGCACCCGCCTACGATCATGCCGATATTACGGCGATCGCCGGCTCGACCATTGCCATGCAGTATCTGGGCCTGCTGGCGGAACGAAAGGCCAGGCTGACGGAAACCGACAACGGCGTTACGGCGTCGAATCCGGGAAGCGGCATATAGTCTTGAATTATCAGGCATTTTAACGGACGCACGATATCATGAAACCGAAAATTTTCATCGACGGCGAACACGGTACGACCGGCCTTCAGATCAGGGCGCTGCTTGCCGAGCGCAAGGATTTGGAGATCATCTCGATCCCGACGGAGCGGCGCAAGGAAACTGCCGCGCGGGCCGAATATCTCAACGCTTCCGATGTTGCCATCCTGTGCCTGCCCGATGACGCCGCGCGCGAGAGCGTGTCGCTGATCGCCAACGACACCACCCGCGTGATCGACGCGTCTACCGCGCATCGCGTGGCGGAAGGCTGGGAGTACGGCTTTGCCGAGATGGACAAGGATCAGCCGCAGCGCATCGCCGCGGCCAAGCGCGTCGCCAATCCCGGCTGCTGGCCGCAGGGACCGATCGCCACGCTACGCCCGCTGATTGCGGCCGGCCTGTTGCCTCCTGACTATCCGGTCACGGTCAACGGCGTCACCGGCTATTCCGGCGGTGGCCGCCCGATGATCGAGGATTATGTCGCCCAGGGCGAAAACGCGCCCGAGTTCCTGCCCTATGGCCTCAGCCTGCACCACAAGCATGTGCCGGAACTGAAAACGTACGCCAGGCTGACGCACGATCCGATCATGCAGCCGGCGGTGGGAAATTTCGCGCAAGGCATGCTGACCGTCGTGCCGCTGCAACTCGGCAATCTGGACTATGTGCCAAGCGGCGCTCAACTGCATGCAGCCATTGCCGACCATTTTGCCGGGATCGAAGGCAGCGTGGTCGAGGTCGCGCCCTTTGCGCAGGTGGAACGCGTGCCCGAACTGGAGCCGGAGCATCTGAACGGCACCAACCGCATGAAGCTCTATGTCTTCGCCAATGACGATCGGGCCCAGGCGCTGCTCGTCGCCGTCTATGACAATCTCGGCAAGGGTGCGTCGGGGGCGGCGGTGCAGAACATGAACCTGATGCTCGGCCTCCATCCTTGATGAAACCGCCGGTCTTTCCGCGCCGCTGGAAAATCGGCGGCGCGGTGCTGATTGCCGAAACCTTCTCCAGCCGCATCTGGAAAGTCGCCCGCGCCGACGGCAGCCTTGCCGTGGTCAAGGCGCTCAAGCCGTTCGACGATGTCGAAGACGAATTGCGCGGCGCGCATTTCCTCAAATGGCGCGGGGGTGCAGGAGCCGTGCGCCTGCTCAGGCGCGACCGCCGCCAGATGCTGCTCGAATATGGCGGCTACCGGTTGCTCACATCGGTTCTCGATATTGAAGGGGACGAGGCCGCAACCGAGATAGCAGCCGACGTGCTGGCAAGGCTGCATCGCCCATCGGACCGCCCTGCCCCGCCGCAACTCCAGCCGCTTCGGGAACGCTTTGCCGGCCTGTTCAGCCGTGCTGGAACGGCAAGCGCCCCGGCACAAAGTCTGCTTTACATGCAAGGCGCAACGGTTGCCGACGCGCTGCTGGACGACGCGCGGGACGTGCGCCCGCTGCATGGCGATTTGCATCACGACAATATCGTGCATGGCCAGCGCGGCTGGCTGGCCATCGATCCCAAGGGCGTGCTGGGCGATCCCGGCTTCGACGCCGCCAATTTCTTCTACAATCCGCTCGACCGCGACGCGCTTTGCCTCGACCCGGAACGGATCGTCCGGCTGGCGCAAACCTTTTCGGCCACGCTGGGGCAAGACCCGCGCCGCGTGCTCGACCACGCCTTCGCCTATGGCTGCCTGTCGGCGGCGTGGCATGGCGAGGGCGGAAATGCCACCGACGAGAGCCGCGAATTGGCTGTTACGGCGGCAGTCCGCAGCGTTCGCCTCAACTTCTGAGCGCGGTTTCGCCCGGCAGCGGATAGGCGCCCTTCGTACCGCGCCAATGTGCGGCGGCGAAGCCCAGCACCACCAGCGCAAACGCCTGATGCGTCAACGCCATGTCCAGCGGTACGTGCATGACAAGCGTGCCGATGCCGAGCGCTGCCTGCATCGTCACCAGCAGGAACAAAACGACGGCGCGGCGGGCATGGGTGGTGCCCTGTTCACGGCGCAGCGTGGCGATCATGTGCCAAAGCGCTACGAGAAAGACGACATAAGCGCCAACCCGGTGGATGAACTGCACGGTTTTTGGGCTTTCGAACAGATTGCGCCAGGCCGGCTCCATGATGAACAGGTCGCCGGGGATCAGCCGCCCGTCCATCAATGGCCAGGTATTGTAGCTGAGTCCGGCATGGAGGCCGGCAACCAGCCCGCCGAGATAAAGCTGAACCAGCACCAGAAGCACGATGATGCCCGCCATCCGTTGTGTCGCGCGGGAGGCAGAAGGCCGGGAATGCGGCGCGAGACCGCGCGCGACGAGCATCGTGGCGGTGAAGATCAGCGCCGCGATGGTCAGGTGCGTCGCCAACCGGTACTGGCTGACGGAAACCCGGTCGACCAGACCCGAAGTGACCATCCACCAGCCGATCGCGCCCTGCAGGCCGCCGAGCGCCAGGATACCGACAAGCTTCGGCGTCAGCCGGCGCTCGATCCGGCCGGCTGCCCAAAAGAACACCAGCGGCAGGGCAAAGACGAAGCCGACGCCCCGCGCCAGCAGCCGGTGCGCCCATTCCCACCAGAAGATGGTCTTGAACGCTTCCACCGTCATGCCCTGGTTCAGTTCGGCGTATTGGGGGATTTGCTGGTACTTCTGAAATTCCTCCCGCCACTCTGCATCGTTGAGCGGCGGGATGACGCCATGGATCGGCTTCCATTCGGTGATCGACAGGCCGGAATTGGTCATGCGCGTGGCCCCGCCGACGATCACCAGCGCGAACAGCACCGCAAGCACGGCATAGAGCCACCAGCGCACGGCGGTGCGGTTGCGCAAAACGCGCTCCCTGTTCACGACAGGCGCGGCAACGGCGAAGGCAGCCATGGGCTTTTTCCCGGACAGATCGAAATCGCGGGAGTGGTGGACCATCGCGCCCGCGCTGACAAGCCCAGCCGGCGCGGCACGCCGTCGCGCCGGCTTTCGCGGGTTGCGCGGCCGGGCGGCAAGCCTTATGCGATACGCTTTAAAGCATCGGACCGAAAAGTGGAATCCGGTTTTCGGGTTATTCCGATGCTCACCCAAAGAGTTAGATCGTCCTTTGTGCGCCCGAAAGGTCGCACGGCGATCTAAAGAGGCCTGACATGCCCATTCGCCTGAAAAAGCTGATCGGAACCGTGCTGCTGGTAGCGTTGGTCATCGTCTATGCGCTGGTCGCCACCATCGTCGCCGTGGCCCAACTCGCAGAGTCCGGCCCGCGGGTGCATTTCCTGTTCTTCCTGTTCAGCGGACTGCTGTGGATCCTGCCCGCCATGGGCATCATCAAATGGCTGATCCTGGAACCTCGCCGCAAGACCTAAACCGTCACCACCATCCTACCCGCATTGGCGAGCGGCGTCGTTACGCCGGAGAGCATGGTGCGGATATGGGCAACGCTCTGGTAGCGCCCGTTGACGGAGATGCGCGGCAGCGCGTGCAGGAAATTGGCATGTTGGGCGCGCAGCACGCCATGCCGCGTCGTTACCGCAGACGCGTAGCCCGCCGCATTGGCCATGCCCACTTCGCGGCCACCGACTGCGCTGGCGTAGCCGTATGGATAGGCGAGATGGCGCGGCACTTGCCCCAACTGCATTTTCAGGATGCGCCGCACATCCTCGATCTCGCGGCGCGCGCATGGCTCGGAAAGCCGCTTGAGGTTGTGATGATTCGTCGTATGGGCGCCGATCGTCACCAGCGGATGCGCCGCCGCGGCACGGATCTCATCCCAGTTCATCAGCGTGGCACGACGCAACGCATCCGCATCGACGCCGCAGGTGCTCGCCAGTTCGCGCAGCAACGCGTTCTGGTCTTCTTCAGGCACTTCCGTGGCAAAATGATCGTGCAGGCGCTTGTTGGCTTCAAGCCGTGATGCGGGCGTCGAACAATCTATCGTGAATGGCCCACCCTTCGTTTGAAGGGACAGGACCCGGCCGGCACCGACGATGTCTTCAAGCACGTCCCACCACAAATTGGTGACGCCGTCGATCAGGCCCGGCGCGATGTAGATGGTTATCGGCACATTGTGCTTTTCCAGCACGGGCAAAGCCTCGGTGATGTTGTCGCGGTAGCCGTCGTCGGCGGTAATCGTCGCGAACTGCCCTTCCCTGCCTCCCGCACGGATGCGCTCGATTGCCTCGTCCATGGTGACGAACGCGTAGCCGGCCGTCTTCATATCGGCGATCACGGCGTCCAGAAAATCGGGGGCGATGTTGAGGTGGCGGTTGATGCCGTTCGGCTTTTCCGGGGAGGCGGTAACGCGGTGAAGCATCAATATGGCGCCGATGCCGCCGATGAAGGGTTTCGCCAACGGAGCAAGACCGGAATACCTGGCCACATTCAGGGCCAGTTTCCGGATCGCTTCGCCCCCGTCGATCATTCGTTCACCTTTTGCACCTAGTATCGCGATTTTGAAGTTCGTGACACTCCCAAATACACTTTAAGAATTGAAGGATGGTTGACGCTACCGTGTCTTTTGAGCGCAAGTGTCCTGACGAAGCAGAGACTTCGCAAGCGGCGTCAGCCATGCAGAAAGCATCTGTTTGCGGCCCCGAGGGCCTTGCCACTTATGCCGGCTTTTGCCGAGAGGCGCTTGCCGCGCCTGCGCAGAGCGGCGACTGGGTAAGACAATGGGCATCCGCGATGCGGCCCGATGCCGTGATCGCCGAGTTGCGGGCCGGAGAACGGCCGGTCTTCTCGCTGGCCCTGGAAGTAACGCGCTCCGGCCCCTTCCGCATCGCCCGTTTCATGGGCGGGCGGCACGCCAACGGCAACTTCCCCGCGATGGACCGGTGCTGGGCTGCGACGGCCCGTGAGCAGGATTTCCGAACCCTTTTCGAAGCTGTGCGAAAAGCCCGTCCCGAGATCGATCTCGTTGCCCTCGAGCGGCTTTCGCCCGATTTGGACGGCGTGCCCAATCCAATGACGCTTCTCGCCCATTTCCCGAGCCCCGATCCGGCGCTGGCGGTCGACCTCGACGGAGGGTTCGATAATTTACTCGACCGTTCGAGTGGCAAGCGAAAGCGCAAGAAGCACCGCTCGCAGATCCGCAAATTCGAGGCAGTCGGCCCATACCGGCGCATCGAGGCGAAAACGCCCAGCGAGACGCGCGCGCTGCTCGATGCGTTTTTCGCGATGAAGGCGCACCGGTTCAGCCAGATGGGCATCGCCAATGTCTTTGGCGATCCCGAAGTACGACAATTCTTTCATGCGCTGTTTGAGCATGCTCTGGCGCAACAGCCGCCGCGCTTCGTCCTGCACGGGCTGGAAGTCGCCGGCAAGCTGCGCGCGGTAACGGGTTCCAGCGTGTGCGGCAAGCGCCTGATCTGCGAGTTCGGCGCGATAAAGGAAGACGATCTCGCCTCTGCCAGTCCGGGCGATTTCCTGTTCTACGAGAACATCCAGGATGCTTGCCGGCAGGGCTTCGGCATCTACGATTTTTCGGTTGGCGACGAGCCCTACAAGCGCCTCTGGTGCGACATCAAGGTGCGGCAGTTCGATGTCCTGCTGCCGCTGACGTTGAAAGGCCGTCTGCTTGGGCAGGCGCTTCGCCAGAAATCGCGCCTGAAAGCATCCATCAAGGGCAGCCCGACGCTTTGGCGGCTGGGCAAGTTTTTGCGTCGCAAGAGCGCTGGAAAGGCAAGTGCGGATAGCGAAGGTTAGGCCGTGGCGCCCCACGCAGCCGAGCGAACGCGCTCACCCGGCACAGGGCGTCCCGGCGTGTCATGCCCGGCGGGCGTAACCAGCGTCAGACCCGGATAGCCGTTTTCGATCAACTCTGCTGCGGCCTGCGCCACCTCGTCGCTCGGCTCGATCATGCTGAGCAGAACCTGCGTGCCGTCGCCGACGAGGCGGCTTATGCCTTGCGCGTCGGCCGGCCCGCATTCGACCACCACCAGATCATAGGCCGTCGTCAGCGATTGCATGATGATCGGCAGGCGGTCGGCGGCGCGCATGGCGCGCACCGGGTCGGCCGTACCGACGGGAATTACATGGCAATCCGAATAGTGATCGGCATGAATGACATCGCTGAACTGCGCTTCTGAGGCGAGCAGGTTGGTGATGCCGGCCAGCAGGCCGCTATCCAGCATCGGCCGAGACGCAGCCCCGGACGCCGTCATGTCCAACAGCAGCACGCGCAGGCCCGCATCCGCCACCTCCCGCGCCACCAGCACGGAGCTTGCGGCCGCCTCATCGCCTTCCGGCGAGACGAAGATGGCCCGTGCGGCCCCGCTCGCTATCACCTGTTCGGCAGCCTTTTCGATATCGATTTCGCCCAGGCTGGAGCGGATGGGTTCGTCCCACAAATCTTCCGGCTCATTTTCTTCCAGCCCAACCTCTTGCCGCGCGGCCTCTTCGGGCTCGGGTTCCTGCCACTCGGGTGGCCATGCGAGTGGCTCCGCCACTATGGGTGCGGGCGCTTCGGCTGCGGGCACGCGTTCGAGTTTGTCGGCGTCCGCCACATTTGCCACCGCCGGCATCGCGACCTGCTCTATGCGCTCCAGCCGCGAACCTGCCGCCGGGCGCATGGCGCGACCGGAAAACAGTTCCTGCAGCAGCGTCACGATGGCCATGACCAGCAACGAGGCGGTAAAGGCAGCGCCGAGGATCGGCACCATTTTGGGGAAATACGACTCGGAGGGCGCAACCGCCTGCGAGAAGACGCGGGCATCGACCGGCAGATAGTTGCGATCGTTGCGCGAGGAAGCCTCGCGGAACCGCGTCATGTAGGATTCCAGCAACTGGCGCTGCGCGTTGGCCTGACGCTCCAGCGCGTTCAATTCCACCTGCTGGTCGCCGGCGCGGGCCGATTCGGCCTTCAGCTTGTTGAGGTCGGCTACAAGCTGGTTCTCCCGCATCTGCGCGGTCTGCGCCTCGGTCGTCAGACCTTTAAGCACCTTTTGCGCCTCGTTGCGTATCTGGCTGTCCAGGTCCGCCAGTTGCGATTTCAGCGCACGGATGCGCGGATGGTTGTCGAGCAGCGTGGTCGAGAGATCGGCGATATTGGACTTGAGCTGCACCTGCTGCTCGCGCAGCCGCTGGATCAGGCTGGACGACAGCACTTCCGGGAAGGCATCCAGCGAGCCACCGCCACGCAAGGCGTTGCGCACGCTTTCGGCCGTCGCCTCGGCAGAAGCACGATTGGCCCGCACCCGCGACAATTCACTCGACAGTTCGGAAAGCTGCTGGGTGGCCAGCACGGAATTGTTGCCCCCCATCAGCAGGCCGGACTGGGCGCGGAAGTCGGCGACCTTGGCCTCGGCATCCTTCACCCGCTTGGACAGGTCGCTGATTTCAGGCGCCAGCCAATCCGTCGCCGCTGAGTTCGATTCGATCTTGGCGTCGCCCTGGACCGATATATAGGCCTCGGCGATGGCGTTGGGGATCGCCGCCGCAAGTTTGGCGTCCTCGGACGAGAATTCGATGACGATGACGCGCGATTTTTCGACCGGATAGACGTTCAGCTTTTCGCGCATGGCTTTCAGCACGCGCTCGTCCGGCGGAATCTCGTTCGGGTCGGTCTTCAGGCCGGCAATGACCAGAAGCCGGCCCAGCGTTCCCATGTCCGCCGCTTCATCGAATTCCGGCAGCCGCGACAGGCCCAGCTTGGTGGCCACCCGCTTGAGGATGTCGGTGGATGAAATCACCTCTACCTGGCTGGCGATGCCTTCGGCATCGAGGATGGGCTTGTCGGCGTCGTTGTTGTTTTCCGGCCTCGTATAGACGGATTCCCGCGTCTCGATCAGCAGCTTCGTCTGCGCCTTGTATAAAGGCGTCGCCAGCGAAGCGAGAGCGAAAGCGGCCCCCGTCACGACCAGCGCGACGACGACGATACGCATCCAGTTCCTGCCAAGACTGGCAAAGAGCTTTCCTAGATCGACATCGATATCTGCCGCTGCGGATTGAGCGCCTGACATTGCATCCATACTCCGACACTGGAACGGATACAGCGTAAACAACTATGGTAACTCACCCGTTAAGAAGCAGGCCACGCGCCCTCCGCTTCGACAGACGGAAGAATAACCCACAGCATGCGACGGCGTCCCTGCCCGCCAACGCTCGTGATCGGCGTACCTTTACCGCCCATTAACCCTAACCGGACAATAACAAGCGTCGACTCTTGAAGTCTGGCGGCGTCGGCCGGGCCAGTCGAAGGTATATGCTCCGCGATGAAAAGCACTGGCCCCCTATTTTGCGCGCTGCTTGCCGTGTCCGTGCTTGCCGGCTGCACCAGCTACAAGCCTGCCCCGGCCGCGTTTCACAAGATCCTGGACGAGCCCTACCGCCTCGGTGCCGGCGACCGCATCCGCGTGACCGTGTTCGAGCAGGAAGGCCTGACCAATACATACAGCGTCGACCAGTCCGGCTATCTGTCCTTCCCGCTTGTCGGGGCGATCCCGGCGCGCGGCCATACGGCCCAGCAGCTTGAAGGCGAGATTGCAGCCAAGCTTCGCCAGGGTTATCTGCGCGATCCGGACGTATCGGTCGAGATCGACCGCTACCGGCCGATCTTCGTCATGGGCGAAGTCGGCGCGGCCGGCCAGTATTCCTATGTTCCGGGCCTGACGGTGCAAAAGGCCGTGGCCATTGCGGGCGGCTATTCAGCCCGCGCCAACCAGGAGAGTGTCGACATCACGCGCGACGTCAACGGCAAGGTGATGACCGGACGGGTCACGACAACCGATCCGCTGCTGCCGGGCGACACCGTCTATGTTCGCGAACGCCTCTTTTGATGTCTTGACGACGTGAGGGAAAAACTTCGGATCGTTCACTGCTTCCGATCGCCGGTCGGAGGTATTTTCCGGCATGTGCGCGATCTGACGGAGGCGCAGATCGCCGCAGGGCACGATGTTGGCATCGTTTGCGATTCAAGCACCGGCGGCGAACTTGAGGAACGCCTGTTCGCACAGATGCAAGGCCAGTTGGTGCTTGGTGTCCACCGCACGCCCATGCAGCGCCATATCGGACCGGGCGACATCGCCTCGGCGTGGCGCACGTACAGAATCGTCAAAAAATTGCAGCCGGACGTGCTCCATGGGCACGGCGCCAAGGGCGGAACCTATGCGCGCCTGTTCGGCTCACTGTTGCGGGTTTTCAGGTATCGCGTAGCCCGCCTTTATTCGCCGCATGGCGGCAGCCTGCACTATTCCGCCGACACGCTGACGGGATGGCTGTTCTTCACCATCGAGCGGCTGATGAGCCGGTTTACCGACACGCTGCTGTTCGTTTCCGAGTATGAGCGACGCGCCTATCGCGAGAAGGTCGGCGAACCGCCGGTGCCCAACCGCCTCGTCTACAACGGCTTGCGCGCGGCTGAGTTCGAACCCGTCGATACGGATGCCGACGCCGCGGACCTGCTCTATATCGGCATGATGCGCGACCTGAAGGGGCCGGACATCTTCATCGACGCGGTGGCACAGGCCGAAAAGCGACTTGGCCGCAGCCTCGCCGCCGTCATGGTCGGAGACGGCGACGGCCTGCCCCGCTACAGGGCGCAGGCCAGGCGGCTCGGCCTGGAAAACCGCATCCGCTTCCTTGCGCCGATGCCGGCGCGCCAGGCGTTTGCGCTGGCAAGGCTCGTGGTCGTGCCTTCGCGGGCGGAAGCCATGCCCTACATCGTCCTGGAAGCGCTAGCCGCCGGCAAGCCGATGATCGCCACCGCCGTCGGCGGCATTCCGGAGATTTTCGGTGCTAACTCCCCTGCCCTTATCGAACCGGATGCCGGGCAACTCGCGGAAAAACTGTGCGGCGCGCTCGCCGATCTCGCTGCCTTCAAGGCAGAAATGCCCGACCTGACCCAACTGAAGGCGCGCTTTGGAGCCGATGTTATGGCCGCCGAGATCGAGAAAGCGTATCTTCTCGCCCTTCAGGACAATCCCGCAAAGTCGAAGTGAGCGTGGCAAGAAGCTCCAAAGCGACCGGTTCCTTCAACCGTTTCTTAGCTGTCCTTTGATACCGTCGTGCGGAACGCACACAGGCCGCGCAGCACAATTTGATGAATGAAATAGATCCCGCTAGCCGCTTCTCACAGGACGCGGTGCGCAAATTCGAGGGGCCGCTGGACGCCAGCAAGCCGCTTGGCCTGAACGCTGTCGCCAGTCAGGTCGCCTCGCAGTACCGGCGCGATACCATGTCCCCGGTGATGGTCAGCGGCGTGCTGCGGCTTGTCGAATTCGGCCTGCTGTTCCTGTCCGGCCTGACCGTCTATTTTTTCTATCTCGGCTTTTTTAGCCATCTTGCATGGCAATATCCGCTGGCCATCGCCGCCACCTCGCTTCTGACCGTGGTGTTGCTGGAAATCAGCGATTGCTACCAGATCGCCGCGCTGATGCGGCCGCTCCGCAGCCTGGGACGCGTCGCGCTGACATGGGCGGCGAGCTTCGCGCTGATGGCTCTGGTGGCCTTCCTGATAAAAACGTCGGAGAGCTTCTCGCGCCTGCTGTTCGGCATCTGGTTCGCGGTCGGCTTCGTGCTGATCTTCTGCCTGCGCCTGTTCTTGTCGAAGCTCATCCGGCGCTGGGCGCGCGACGGGCGCATGGAGCGGCGGGCCGTCATCGTTGGCGGCGGCAAGTCCGCCGAACTCCTGATCCGCTCCGTCGAGCAGCAGCCCTATAACGATATCCGCATCTGCGGCATCTTCGATGACCGCGACGACACCCGCTCGCCGCCGATCGTCGCCGGCTACCCGAAACTCGGCACCATTTCGGAGCTGATCGCCTTTGCCCGCATCGCGCGCATCGACATGATGATCGTGTCGCTGCCGCTCACCGCCGAAACGCGGGTCCTGCAGCTTCTCAAGAAGCTGTGGGTGCTGCCGGTCGACATTCGCCTTTCCGCGCATTCCAACGCGCTGCAATTTCGGCCGCGCTCCTATTCCTACATCGGCTCGGTGCCGATGCTGGATATTTTCGACAAGCCGATCAACGATTGGGACTCGGTCGCCAAGCGCGCCTTCGACATCTTCTTTTCCATTTTCGGCATCGTCGTCTTCTCGCCGATCATGCTGGCCACGGCCATCGCCATCAAGCTGGACAGCAAGGGGCCGGTGCTGTTTCGCCAGAAGCGGCACGGTTTCAACAACGAAGTGATCGAAGTCTACAAATTCCGCTCCATGTATGTCGAACAGGCGGACCCGAGCGCCAAGCAGGCGGTGACGAAGAACGATCCGCGCGTTACCCGCGTCGGCCGCTTCATCCGCAAGACGTCGATCGACGAACTGCCGCAGTTTTTCAACGCGCTGTTCGGCTCGCTGTCGCTGATCGGGCCGCGCCCGCACGCGATTGCGGCCCAGTCGCACAACCTGCTCTACAACGAAGTCGTCGACGGCTATTTCGCCCGCCACCGGGTCAAGCCGGGGGTTACCGGCTGGGCGCAGATCAATGGCTGGCGCGGCGAAATGGATACCAACGAAAAGATCCGCAAGCGCACCGAATACGACCTGTACTACATCGAGAACTGGTCTCTGCTGTTCGATCTCCGAATACTTTTCCTCACGCCGGTTCGTCTGCTCAACACGGAAAACGCGTATTGAGCGCCGTCGCGCACGAACTTTCGCCGGCGGCGGTCAACGCCAAGCTGATCGCGCTGATTTCCGCCGGGGCCGTCTTCGTCGGCATTTTCCTATCGGGCTTCGTCATTCACGAACCGGCGCCCTACGACCGCTACATGGCCGGCCTGATCGCGGTGTGGGCGCTGTTTGGCCTGCGCATTTCGCGCGCCGCCCTGCCCATGCTGGTGCTGCTGGTGACGATGAACATCGGCGGCATGATCTCCATGACGCAAATGGCCGATCTCGCCTCGACGCCGCTTTATCTGGCCGTCTCGCTATTTCTGGCCTTCACCGCGGTCTTCTTCGCCGCCGTCACCGAAGCGCGCCCCGATCTCTACCGGTTGGTCTTCCAGGCCTATGTGGCGTCGGCGGTGATAACCTCGATCCTCGGCATCGCCGGCTATTTCCACGCCTTTCCGGGCGCGGAGATGTTCACCAAATACGACCGCGCCGCCGGTGCATTCCAGGACCCGAACGTGTTCGGGCCGTTCCTCGTCCTGCCCGGCATCTACCTGCTCTACCGACTGCTCACCGGGCCCGTCTCGCGCATGCCGCTCGTCGCCATGCCGCTTTTGATCATCAGCGCCGGCATCTTCTTTTCCTTCTCGCGCGGCGCATGGGGCATGTTCGCCGTCTCGGCCGTCCTGCTCACCGGGGCGCTTTTCCTGCAGAGCACCAGCGGCGCGTTCCGGCTGCGCGTCGTGGTCATGAGCGTAGCTGTGATCTCGTTGCTGATCCTGGCGATGATCGTGCTGCTGCAATTGCCGGGCGTATCGGAAATGTTTTCCAACCGCGCCCATCTGGAGCAAAGCTACGATACGGCGCGCCTCGGCCGCTTCGCCCGCTATGCGATCGGCTTCCAGATGGCGATGGAGCATCCGTTCGGCATCGGCCCGCTCGTCTTCGGCACCATCTTCGGCGAGGACACCCACGACATCTGGCTGAAAGCGCTGCTGGACTATGGCTGGCTGGGGTTCGCCTCGTTCCTGACGCTGACGCTGTGGACCATCGCGGCAGGGTTCCGCATCCTGCTGCGCGACCGGCCGTGGCAACCCTATCTGCTATGCGCCTATGTGGCCTTCATCGGCAACATCGCCCTTGGCACCGTCATCGACATCGACCACTGGCGGCATCTCTATCTGCTGCTCGGCCTGGTGTGGGGGGCTATCGCGCTGGAATATCGCCATCGGCGCGAGCTTTCGCCCGACCTGAACACTGGCCGTACTCCAGCTTAAAGCCGTGGCTGAAAATTCTGAAAAGCGGTGATCGGACTTTTGGGGGCAAGTCCTAGTCTTCAAATGGTCGGAGTGGCCGGATTCGAACCGACGACCCCTTGACCCCCAGTCAAGTGCGCTACCGGGCTGCGCTACACTCCGGACCGGTCGCGATGTATCGTGATTACCGCGTGCGGGTCAACCCAATTCAGCTCGATCCCGTGAAAGATCGGCCTTGGCCGGACTGGATGCTCAGGCTGCCGTCATGCGGGGATGATCGGTCGCCCAAGTCTACGCTGGCCTGCTGCCAAGCCTAAACGCAAACAGCCCGCCGGTGCAAAACGCGCTGGCGGGCTGTCGAGTGACAAAATTGCGAAAAAAGATTAGAAAACGACGGTCTTGTGTCCGTTCAGCATGACGCGGGCCTCGACGTGGTATTTAACGGCGCGCGCCAGTACGCGGCTCTCGATATCGCGGCCGGCGGCGACGAAATCGTCGGCGTTCATCGCATGCGTCACCCGCTCCGTCTCCTGCTCGACGATCGGACCTTCGTCCAGGTCGGCGGTCACGTAATGCGCAGTGGCGCCGATCAGCTTGACGCCGCGCTCATAGGCCTGATGGTAAGGCTTGGCGCCCTTGAAGGACGGCAGGAACGAGTGGTGGATGTTGATGATCTTGCCGTAAAGCCGCTTGGAAACGTTGTCGGACAGCACCTGCATGTAGCGGGCGAGCACCACCAGATCGGCATCCGTGTCGCGCACCAGCTTCAACAGTTTCTCGTCGAGTTCGGGCTTGTTGTCCTTGGTCGCCTTCCAGAAATGATACGGCACGCCTTCCAGTTCGGCGGTGGCGCGGCTGTCCTCATGATTCGAGACGATGGCCACCACATCGGCGTTCAGCCAGCCGACCTTGACTTGGTAAAGCAGGTGCAGCAGCGCATGGTCGAATTTTGAGACCATGATGATGATCTTCGGCTTGCGGGCCTTGTCGGTGATCGTGGTCTTGATTCCGAAGCGGTCGACGGCCGGCTTGATCGAGCGCGTGATGTCATCGACGGTCTTGGCGGCATCGGCCGAAAACTGGATGCGCATGAAGAACTGGCCGGTCTGGTGGTCCCAGTACTGGTTGCTTTCCAGGATGTTCGCGCCGATCGCGGCCAATTCCGTCGTAACGGCGGCAACGATGCCGGACTGGTCGACGCAGTTGAGAGTCAGGATGAAGGCTCTGTCGTTCATGGGATAGGCGTCCGAATTTGAGTTCGAGAATCTGGCCGGTCTTCAGTGCTGTAATAGGTACTCAGACATAACGATGTTCGCCTGAAACCGACATCCACAAACCGTTATTTTGACTGCCCTGACAGAACAAGCCCTGGTTATCCACGAAAAAGGCACGCTCAAGAGCGCGCCTTTTTATTCCCTTGCCGCCGAGGCGGGGTGCGGAAACGCTCAGCGGCGACTAAACAGCATGGCGGCCACCAGCCCGACCACCACCAGCCCGACGGCAGCGGCCGTGGCGGGATGGTCGCGGGCGGTATCCTCGATCGCCCTTGCACGCTTGCGCAGAGAGGGCAGGTGCTCGCCGATGCGACCGGCCAGATCCGAATACGTCTCCCATGCCGCGTCGCGGCCGTCCTCGTAATAGGCGGCGCCGCGCTTCGAAGCGGCCTTCTTCAACGCCGCCAGTTCCTTCGAAAGCGATGCAATCTGCCTGTCGAGATCGATGTCGGTCATATTCGAGAACGATGCCATGGGATTTCCTTCTTTGCCAGAAGGGAGATAAACGGCCCCGATGGCCGATTGTTCCTTGGAGCAATTGCCGGAAAAACGGACACAGTCGCGGGTGACGCGGAAGCGCCCACCGCTCCGCATGGTAGCCGGCAATATACGGCGTCAGCGTACCTGGTCGAGCAGGCGCTTGCACTCCAGCAGGTCGAACAGCGCTTCCTGCAGCAGCGCGCGGTTGTCGCGCGAAAGTTTGGTGGCGTCGGACTGGACCGGGCCATCCTCCTCGCCCTTGCCGAGGCCGAAAAAGCGCCTACTCGGCTTTACCCGTGGCTGACCGACGAGCATCTCCTCATCGGTTCCGCGCGGCTGTGCCGCCGGCGTCAAGGGTGCTGCATCGGCCAGCTTGCGCTGCGAAATCGCCTCGACGGCGGCCATATCGCCATTGCCGATGGCGACGAGGAACTGGTTGCCGTTTTCGCGCAGCAGTTTCTGCACGCCCTTGATCGTATAGCCCTGATCGTAAAGCATGGTGCGGATGCCCTTGATCAGTTCGACATCCTGCGGCCGGTAGTAGCGGCGGCCGCCGCCGCGCTTCATAGGCTTGATCTGCGTAAAACGCGTTTCCCAGAAGCGCAGCACATGCTGCGGCAGGTCGAGGTCTTCGGCGACCTCGCTGATGGTGCGGAAGGCATCGGGGCTCTTGTCCATGGGCGAAATCCTCACGCTGGACGGCGATCCGGCTCTTCGTGACCGAATCGAGCCTTATTTCAGCGGTTTACGCGGCAACATTCAAGCCTGGCATTCGTTGCGCGGCCTGTTTTCAACCGCGCAGTCCGCTATTTCTCGTTCTTGGCCTTGCTGTTTTGATGCGAGCGCAAGATACGGCTCTTCAGCACGTTGGAGGCCTTGAAGGTCATGACCCGGCGCGGCAGGATCGGCACTTCCTCGCCGGTCTTTGGATTGCGGCCGATGCGTTCGTTCTTCGAACGGACGTGAAACGTGGCGAAAGACGACAATTTTACCGTCTCGCCGCGTATGATCGCCTCGCAAATCTCGTCCAGCACTGCCTCAACCAGTTCCGCCGATTCGGTGCGCGATAATCCGACCTTGCGATATACGGCTTCAGCTAGGTCGGCGCGCGTAAGTGTCTTTCCCCCCATGCAACCGTCCCATCCGCTTAAAAATAAAATTCATCTTGGCAACGCTAGAGCGTAAGTAATTGATCCGGCAAGGTCAAGGACCGAACCCACGGGTTCTCCACCTCACCAGCGAACCAGCACCGCGCCCCATGTAAAGCCGCCGCCCATCGCTTCAAGCAGGACGAGATCGCCCTTCTTGATGCGGCCATCGCCGACGGCCACCGAAAGCGCCAGCGGAACCGATGCCGCCGACGTATTACCGTGCAGATCGACCGTCACAACTACTTTTTCTTCGGCAATCCCAAGCTTCTTGGCGGAAGCGTCAATAATTCGTTTATTGGCCTGATGCGGCACGAACCAATCCAGGTCGTCAGCCGTAATGCCGGCTTGCGAAAACGTCGCCTCGATCACGTCGGTTATCATGCCGACCGCGTGCTTGAACACTTCCCGGCCTTCCATCCTCAGATGGCCGACCGTGCCCGTCGTCGACGGTCCGCCGTCGACATAGAGCTTGTCCTTGTGGGTGCCGTCGGAGCGCAGGCTCGCCGCCAGCACGCCGCGATCGGCAATAGTGCCCTGCCCTTCGCCTGCCTCCAGCACCAGCGCGCCGGCGCCGTCGCCGAACAGGACGCAGGTGGAGCGGTCGCTCCAGTCGAGAATACGCGAAAAGGTCTCCGAGCCGATCACCAGCACGCGCCTGGCCATGCCGCCGCGAATGTAGAGGTCGGCCGTGCTCACGGCATAGACGAAGCCCGAGCATACCGCCTGCATGTCGAAGGCGAAGCCGTGGCGCATGCCGAGCCTGTTCTGGATTTCCACGGCGGTCGCGGGAAAGGTATTGTTCGGCGTCGATGTCGCCAGCACGATCAGGTCGATGTCGTCCGGGGTCAACCCGGCCGCATCGAGTGCCGCGCGCGCGGCCGCCTCGCCCAGCGAAGCCGTCGTCTCGTCGTCGGCTGCGATGTAGCGCTGGCGGATGCCGGTGCGCTGCGCGATCCATTCGTCGGACGTCGCGACCATGCCTTCGAAATCGGCATTCTTCATGATGCGGCGTGGCAAAGCCGCACCCGAGCCGCGCACAAGCGATCTGATCAAAGGCTTTTCCTATTCTTTCTCGTCGGTGGCGGCACCCGCTCTCTTGAGCGCTCCGGCATGCGGGTTGCGCGCATGGAACAGGTCGAGATCGGCTTCGATTCGGTCGAGAAGCCGGTTGCGCACCATATCGTAGCCAAGTTCGACCGCGGCCGCGAATCCGTTCGAATCGGCCCCGCCATGGCTTTTCACCACAATGCCGTTCAAGCCGAGGAAAACGCCGCCATTGGAGCGGCCGACATCCAGCTTTTCACGCAAGCGGTTGAAGGCGCCACGGGCGAAGATATAGCCGATCCGCGCCATCAGCGTGCGGCTCATCGCTTCGCGCAGATATTGGGCAAACTGCCGCGCCGTGCCTTCGGCCGTCTTCAGCGCGATATTGCCGGAAAAGCCCTCGGTGACCACGACATCCACCACGCCCTTGCCGATATCGTTGCCCTCGACGAAGCCGCGATAGTCCATGGACGCCATGTTGGCCTCGCGCAGCATGCGCCCGGCTTCCTTGACCTCTTCCTGTCCCTTGATCTCTTCCACGCCGACATTGAGCAACCCAACGGTCGGACGTTCGATGCCGAAGACCGAGCGCGCCATGCCGTTGCCCAAAATGGCGAAATCGATGAGTTGGTGGGCGTCCGCCCCGATGGTGGCGCCGACATCCAGCACCACGGTTTCGCCGCGCAGCGTCGGCCAGATCGCAGCGATAGCCGGCCGGTCTATCGTCGCCATGGTGCGCAGGCAGAACTTCGACATCGCCATCAGCGCGCCGGTATTGCCGGCGGAAATGCAGACGTCCGCCGTGTCGTTCTTGACCGCCTCGATCGCCTTCCACATCGACGATTTCCAGCGCCCGTTGCGCAAGGCCTGGCTGGGCTTGTCGTCCATGCGGACCGCGACCTCGCAATGGACAAGTTCGCTGACCTCGGCCAGCTTCGGGTATCGAGCCAGGATCGGCCGCACGATTTCTTCACGTCCGTAGACGACGAAACGGATATCGGCGCGTCGGCTGGCGACCGTCATCAGGGCCGGTATGACCACGTCCGGCCCATGATCGCCGCCCATGGCATCGATAGAAATCCTGATCACTCGATATTCATCTCACATTTGCCTCGGCTCTCGCGGCGGTTCGGCGAAAATAGCGGTTTTGCGCTGCCGCACAACCGGCATTATCCATGTTCGCCAAGGTTTCAGGATTTTCCGAGCAGCGAGCGGAGCTTTTGCTGGAATTCGTTTTCTTCCTTCTGGCCTTCATCGCCGCCGGCGTCCAGCGCCACGCCGGTCTTGCGCGGATACGGGTCGATCGCCAGCCCGAAGAGTTGCTCTGCCAGCGCACCCACATCCACCGTATCGCCGGAAAACGTTTCCGGACTGTCGGGGCCATCGGCATCGATCAGGATCTCTCCCCCGTCATCGAAGCCATGGCGGGCAAGCTTGGAATCCTGCGGCAGAAAAAGCCCTTCCACCGGTTCGTTGATATGGGCCGCCACCGGTTCAAGCGTGACCACGCAGGCCTGTGTGATGTCGGCTTCGACGCGGCCGGCGATCCGGATGCCGTTGCGTTTCCACGGCACGACCTGCAAATCGGCGCGCCATGCCTCCACCGACAGCAACCCATGCTCCGCCGCCAGTTCGGCGCGCTGGGCCGGATCGGCCTCGACAACCACCCGCACGCCCTTTTGCGGCAGACGGGCGACATGAACGCCGAAGGAAACCGGGCTTTTGGGGGCTGCATCGCTCATTTCAACGCTCCTTCACGCAGCCTGCGCAACCGGAAAGGAAAGCTTTCCCGAACAGATAGCGTCGGAGGCTTGCGCGGCCAGGTCCTTTTGCGCGCGCATGGCATAGGCGGCGAGGCGCTCGGCCTGCGCCCAGTTTTCCTTGTCCGGCGTGACATTTCGCGTCAGCGCCGCCGCCAGCGACGCACCATCGCCGCGTTCCAGCGAATCGGCATAGGCGGCGGTCCGGCCGTAATACATCTTGGCCAGTTTCTTCATGCGCTTGGGAACGCCGACGTCGCTGATGCCCAGTTCCCGCAGCGAATGCTCCACATCCATGAAGAACTCGTCGATCAGCACCTGCGCAATCGCCTGCGACGCACCCTGCTCGCCGTGCAGCCGGTGCTGAAACAGAAACATATGCAGAGACAGCATCTCGAAGCGGCCCATCGGCGTGTCCGGGACGTTCCAATCGGAATAAAACGGCTTCTGCCGCGCCGCTGCCACGATTACCTCGTAGAGCGCCTCGGTGATAGCACGGTTGGCTTGGCTTTCGCGGCCAAACAGACGCTTGAACATGGAGGAGCAGTCTCCCGGAGGCTGTTTGTTGGGGTGGCGTTGTTGCATCGGCAGCTAAGCTGGTTTACCGGTTTTGCCGCGCCGTGCAAGCCGGCCGATCTGATGGAGTTGTTATTGCGCCCGCATAAATTCAAGCCGGTAGGTTCGCAAGGCTCGGCATTCTCGCCGAAATCCTTTGGATTGCTCTCGATGCTGGTGGCCGCCTCAGTGCTGTCTGCCTGCAACACGTCCAAGACATTCGGCGACCTCACTCCCGGCGAAACGCTGACCCAGGGTTATATCGTCGACCAGCAATCGCTGGACCTCGTCCCGGTCGGCTCCAGCCGTGAGCAGGTGTTGCTGGCACTTGGCAGCCCGTCGACGACCGCTACCTTCGACAATGAGGTGTTTTACTACATTTCGCAGACGCGCAGGCGCTCCGTCGCCTTTGCCAAGCCGAAGCTTGTCGACCAGAAAGTGCTGGCCGTCTATTTCGGCAAGGACGGACGCGTTTCCCAGATCGCCAATTACGGCCTCAAGGACGGCAAGGTGTTCGATTTCGTCTCACGCACCACCCCAACGGGCGGCAAGGACCAGAACTTCCTGGCGCAAGTCATCCAGGGTGCTGGCAAGCTGACGCCGGCCGGCGCCGGCGACATGATCGGCAATGGCGGCATGTAGGCCGCCGGCCGCCGCTGACGACGTTCAGTCCCACTCTTTTTTCAACCACAATAGCAAAAGCCCCGCAGGATCGCTCCCGCGGGGCTTTTGATTCATACTCGACCGGATCAGGCGGCGTGCGCCAGAACCGCCAGCAAGAGCAGGGCGACGATGTTGGTGATCTTGATCGCCGGGTTCACCGCAGGGCCAGCCGTGTCCTTGTAGGGATCGCCGACCGTATCGCCGGTCACGGACGCCTTGTGCGCGTCCGAGCCCTTCAGGTGCTTGACGCCGTCCTTGTCGGTAAACCCGTCTTCGAACGACTTTTTGGCATTGTCCCATGCGCCGCCGCCGGATGTCATCGAGATGGCGACGAACAGGCCGTTGACGATAACGCCGAGCAAAGAGGCACCGAGCGCCGCAAAGGCCGAGGCCTTGGAGCCGGAGATCAACAACACGCCGAAATAGACGACGAGCGGCGCCAGCACCGGCAACAGCGACGGGATGATCATCTCCTTGATCGCCGCCTTGGTGAGCAGGTCGACCGCGCGCGCATAGTTCGGCTTGGACGTTCCGGCCATGATGCCCGGATCCTCGCGGAATTGCTTACGCACCTCTTCGACGATGGCGCCAGCTGCGCGGCCCACCGCCGTCATGGCGATGCCGCCGAACAGGTACGGGATGAGACCGCCGAAGATCAGGCCGGCGACGACATAGGGGTTGGACAGGTCGAAGGAGACCTCGCCCATGTCCTTGAAGTAGGGGAATTTGTCGCCATTGGCGGCAAAGAACTTCAAATCGTTGGCGTAGGCTGCAAACAGCACCAGCGCGCCGAGGCCGGCCGAGCCGATGGCGTAGCCCTTGGTGACGGCCTTGGTGGTGTTGCCGACCGCATCGAGCGCGTCGGTGGACTGGCGCACTTCTTTCGGCAGGCCAGCCATTTCAGCGATGCCACCGGCGTTATCGGTGACCGGACCGAAGGCATCGAGCGCCACGATCATGCCGGCAAGGCCGAGCATGGTGGTGACGGCGATCGCCGTGCCGAACAGGCCGGCAAGCTGGTAGGTCGAGATGATGCCGCCGATGATGACGATGGCCGGCAGTGCCGTCGATTCCAGCGAGACAGCAAGCCCCTGAATGACGTTGGTGCCGTGGCCGGTAACCGACGCCTGGGCGATCGAGTTGACCGGACGCTTGTTGGTGGCGGTGTAGTACTCGGTGATGACCACGATCAGGCCCGTCACTAGCAGACCGATGAGGCCGCAGATGAACAGGTTCTGGCCGGTGACCATCATGTCGTTGGCGGTGCCGACGTCGCCCCAGCCGATGGTCAGCGAGGTGGCGGCACCTAGCCCAACCACCGACAGGATGCCGGTGACGATCAGGCCCTTGTAAAGCGCGCCCATGATCGAGCCGTTGGAGCCGAGCTTGACGAAGAAGGTGCCGATGATCGACGTGAGGATGCACGCGCCGCAAATGGCGAGCGGATAGAGCAGAACTTCCGACAGAAGCGGATTGCCGGAGAAGAAGATCGCGCCCAGAACCATGGTGGCGACGACGGTCACCGCATAGGTTTCGAACAGGTCAGCAGCCATGCCGGCGCAGTCGCCGACATTGTCGCCGACATTGTCGGCGATGGTGGCCGGGTTGCGTGGGTCGTCTTCCGGGATACCGGCCTCGACCTTGCCGACGAGATCGCCGCCGACATCCGCACCCTTGGTGAAGATACCGCCGCCGAGACGGGCGAAGATCGAGATCAGCGATGCGCCGAAGCCGAGAGCGACGAGCGCGTCGATGACTGGACGTGGAATCTGGTTATCGACAATGGCGTAGCCCGCCGGACCGGTCAGCACCCAGTAGTAGACGGAGACGCCGAGCAGGGCGAGACCAGCCACCAGCATGCCGGTGATGGCGCCCGACTTGAAGGCGATGTCGAGGCCGGCGGCAAGGCTGTTGGAAGCGGCCTGCGCGGTACGCACATTGGCGCGCACCGAGACATGCATGCCGATGAAGCCGGCAAGGCCGGACAGCACCGCGCCGATCAGGAAGCCGATTGCGGCTATGCCCGACAGCAGCCACCAGGCAAGCAGCAGCACGACCACGCCGACAATGGCGATGGTGGTGTACTGACGCGCAAGATAGGCCTGCGCACCTTCGCGGATAGCCGCGGAAATTTCCTGCATGCGTGCATTGCCCTGGTCGGCCGCGAGAACCGACTGTGTCGCCCAGATGGCGTAAAGGATCGAAAGCAAGCCGCAGGCAATGACGACGTAAAGCATAGTCATAGCCAGATCTATTCCTCGATTGATGGTCCGGAAGAACCCCTCCCCGGACGTTTGGACCCCGATGGGTGCGCTTTCCACAGGCGCGCCGTATCGACACACATGCGAACAGGTTCATTCGCGAACGTCAAGATATTGTTCGGTTTTCACCGGGTTTCCACCGGAATCGAGCGCAAGCGGCAGCGCCGGAAAAACGGGCGCTTGCTTATATCGATTTAAAGCCTTTCGGGAGGTGCTGCGATTCGGGCCGGCGGGGACGGATATGCCCCGCTCAGGCAGTCTGGCGGCGGCTCATCAGGCGCTGCGCCGCCAGCAGCGCAAGGCAAAGTCCGGCGACAGGCAGCACGATCACGGCCAGCATTTCCCAGCCCCAGGCGTTATAGACCGCACCCGACATCAGCGATGCAAAGGCGACGGAAGAGAACAGCACGAAGTCATGAAAGCCCTGCGCCTTGCCCTTCTCCTCGGAGCGGTAACAGGACGCGACGATCGAGGTCGCGCCGATGAAGGCGAAGTTCCAGCCGAGGCCAAGCAGGACCAGCGCCGTCCAGAATTGCCAAAGATGGATGCCGGACAAGGCCACTGCCGAACAGGCGATCAGCAACGCGAAGCCCGAGGTGACGATGGCCGTCGCGCCAAAGCGGTGAATGAGCCGGCCGGTGAAAAAGCTCGGTGCGAACATGGCCATCACATGCCATGAGATGCCAAGGGTCGCCTGATCCGACGAGAAGCCGCAGCCGACCATAGCCAGCGGCGCTCCGGTCATGACGAAGGTCATCATGGAATAGGAGCCGACGGCGCACAAAAGCGCCACCGCGTAGCGCGGCTGCGAGATAATCTCGATCAGCGGCCGTCCGGTGTCTCTGGTCGCCTGCTCCGTCTTGATCCGCGTGCGGGCGGGCAGGAAAAACAGGATCGCTCCGCCTATTGCCGACAAGCCGATGAGGGCGACGAAAGACCCGGCGAACGGCACGGGAGCCAGAAGATCGTGCGTGAAGATGACGGTCTGCGGCCCCAGCACCGCGGTGACGATGCCGCCCGCCAGCACCAGCGAAATGGCGCGCGCCTTGAATTCCGGCGGCGCATTGTCGGCGGCGGCGAAGCGAAACTGCTGGACGAAAGCGTTGCCGACGCCAACGACCGCGAGGCCGAAGGCGAACAGCCAGAAGCTGGACTGGAAAAGCGCGATCGCCGCGATCAGCCCGCCGAGCGCTGCAACGCCGGACCCCGTCATGAAGCCGTCGCGATGGCCGAGCCGGCGGATGATGGCGGCTGCCGGCAAGGCGCCGACCGCGAGGCCGACGCTGTAGCCGGTGAGCGGCGCGGTCGCCAGCGATTTGTCCGTGCCGAGCATGAAGTAGCCGGCCAGCGCGCCAAGCGCAAAACAGATCGGACCGGCCGAGCCGAGCACGGCCTGCGCTGCGGACAGGACAATGGCCGTGCGGCGCGCATCGCCCTGGTTGAGGGCGGCAGTCATATCCTGGCCGGAGGCACTCAAAGGGCGTCCTTGCCCCGCCCCTCGCCGCGCACCCGGCGCGACACGCGATCCAGCACCGCATTGACCAGCTTCGGCTCGTCTTCGGTGTAGAACGCCTTGGCGATGTCGACATATTCGGAGACGATGACGGCAACCGGCACGTCGGCGCGCTTCATCAGTTCGAAGACGCCGGCGCGCAAAATGGCCCGCAAGGTCGAATCGAGGCGCGAAAGCGGCCAATCCTCGGTCAGCGCCTGCCGGATAATCGGATCGACGGTCTTCTGGTTTTCGACGACGCCGGAAAGAATGGCGCGGAACCACTGGGCGTCGGCTTCAAGGTAGAGCGCGCCGTCCACTTCCTTGCCGAGCCGGAACGCTTCGTATTCGGCGGTGATTTCGAATACGCCGCTGCCGGCGACGTCCATCTGGTACAGCGCCTGCACGGCGGCAAGCCGGGCGGCGCCGCGTTTGTTGGCGGTTCGGATGACGGGTCCCGGCGCTATGGGTTCGCTCACGCGTCCGCTCCCAAACGCTCCTTGAGCGCGATCATGGTCAGTGCCGCTCGGGCCGCAAAGCCGCCCTTGTCGCCTTCGCTGCGCTTGGCGCGCGTCCATGCCTGCTCGTCGTTTTCCGTGGTCAGGATGCCGTTACCGATGGCCACCGCCTCCTGGATGGAAAGGTCCATGAGGGCGCGGCTGGATTCATTGGCGACGATCTCGAAATGATAGGTGTCGCCGCGAACGACCGTGCCCAGCGCTACGAACCCGTCATAGGCGGTTCCGCCTTCGGCAGCGCCGTCCAGCGCAAAGGTGATGACGGCGGGGATTTCCAGCGAACCCGGAACGGTGACGACATCGTAGGTCGCTCCCGCTTCCTTCAACGCTTCGACCGCGCCGTCGAGCAAGGCGTCGGCCAGATCGTCGTGGAAGCGCGCCTCGACGATGAGCAGGTGCGCCTTCTTCTTCGGGCGGATGAACGCCTTGCCGTGTTGGGATGTACCAGCCATGAATGCTCTCCAGAGAGCGCGTGACTTAGGCCGAAGGCGCAGCATTCGCAAGCGGAAGATTGGTTTGGCCTACTACCGATCCTCCCGTACATGCCACAAACTCAGCACATAGATTGCCGAGTTCACTACCTCGTATCGAATCTCGTAATTGCCGGCGATTATGTGACGAACCTCGCGTGGTGCGAATTCCTCCAATCGCTCGCCGATACGCGGATACTGAAGAAGACGTTCAGGCGCAGCCGTCAAGGATTGAACGACACGCGCCGCCGCCTGTGCATTCAGCGGGCTGAGAAAATCGTGGAGCCGGGCCAGATCGGCAAGCGCCCGACCGGTCCACTCCAGTTGCATTATCGCGGGGCCGGCAACGGTGTGTCCGTGCCCAGACTTTCGGCCCATGCCTTTACCAACTGGTGATCGACGACACGGCCACGATCCACATCAGCCAGGGCTTCGAGGGTGAGACGTCGCCGCTCCTCTTCCTGTTCGACCCAGGCGGCAAGCGCCTGCTTGACGATCCAGCCGCGCGGGCGCTCCAGCCGCGCCGCCATCTGGTCGACCTTGTCCGCCAGCGGTAGCGGAACGTGCGCGGTAATCACTCTGGTTTCCATGGGAACGTTCCCTAATCAGGCTCAATCATACCGATTAAAGTTGATTAAGTCGACTCTCCATCCCGTCCCTACAGCCCTTCTCGCGCCGCATCAGCCAGCCGCGCGGCGTAGCGGGCCATGGTGTCGATCTCGAGATTGACCCGGTCGCCGACCGCGCGTTCGCCCCAGGTGGTCACGGTCAGCGAATGGTGGATCAACAGCACGTCGAAGCGCACACCATCGACCTTATTGACGGTCAGCGAGGTGCCGTCGAGCGCTACGGAGCCTTTCGGCGCGATGAATTTCGCCAGTTCGCGCGGCGCTTCCAGCGTGAAGCGCACGGCGTCGCCCTCGTCCTTGCGCGCCACGATCGTCGCCATGCCATCGACATGACCGGAAACGATATGACCGCCAAGCTCGTCGCCGATCTTCAGCGCCCGCTCCAGGTTAATGCGCAAGCCGGCCTTCCAGTCCGAGGCGGTCGTCAGCCGCAGCGCTTCTTCCCAGGCCTCGACCTCGAACCAGCGCGCATTGGAATCCTGTAGCGGCAGCGCGGTGACCGTCAGGCAGACCCCGCCGCAGGCGATGGAAGCCCCGATGGCGATGGTTTTGGGATCATAGGCGGTGTCGATGCGCAGGCCGATGCCTTCTTTCAGCGGCTTGACGGAGGCCACGGTGCCAATATCGGTGACAATTCCGGTAAACATCAAAGAGCCCTTATCCATTCGGCGCAACTATCGTCGCCAAAACGCATGTCGCGCGATTTGCGAAAGCCGGTCGGTATGTGGCCGGCGTCGATGGGCGAGGCGATACCTTCTGCACCGATCTCGTCCACGCCCTGAAACAGCACGATGCGGTCGACCAGATCCTCGTCGAGAAAAGCCCTGGCTGTCGCAGCCCCCCCTTCAACCAGAACGCTCAGCATGCCCAGCGCCGCCAGATCCTCCATCAATTCCGGCAAGGCGATGCAATCGTCATGCGTGTCGGTGCCGATGAACCGCACGCCGCGCCGCTCCAGCGCGGTCTTGCGACCCGCTTCAGCGTCTTGCGATATGGCGACATAAAGCGGCACACGGTTGGCGCCGGCGACCAGTTTCGAGGTTTCAGGCAGCCTGATTTGGCGATCGAGCACGATGCGCACCGGCGAGCGGTTCTCCAGCCCCGGCAGCCGCACGGTCAGCGCCGGGTCGTCTTCCAGCGCGGTGCCGACGCCGATGAGGATGGCATCGGCTTGCGTGCGCATCATCTGCACTTCGCGGCGCGCAATCTCGCCGGTTACGGTCACCTGCCCCTGCCCGCGCAAGCCGATCTTGCCGTCGCTAGAAAGCGCAAGCTTCAGAACCACTTCCGGCCGCTTCTTGAGAGATCGAATCAGATAGCCGGCCATCTGGTCGGCAGCTTGGGAAGCCAGCACCTTCTCCGTCACCTCGATGCCGGCGGCGCGCAGGATGGCATAGCCCTTGCCGGAGACGCGCGGATCGGGATCGCTGGCGGCACCAACGACGCGGGCGATGCCCGCGTTGACGAGGGCATTGGCGCAAGGCGGCGTGCGGCCGTGATGCGCGCACGGCTCAAGCGTGACATAGGCGGTGGCGCCGCGCGCCAGGTCGCCGGCCTCGGCCAAGGCTTCCGCTTCGGCATGCGGCCGGCCGCCAATGGCCGTGACGCCCGCTCCGACGATCATCGGTCCGGCGCCGTCGTCGCGCACGATCAGGGTGCCGACGGACGGGTTGGTCGCGGTACGCCCGGCGTTCCTGCGCGATAGCCGCAGCGCCGCCGCCATGTAGCGGCGATCCGTGTCTTCCTGTGTTGGCTTGCCTGCTTCGGCCATCCTTCAGCCGGCGTCCTCGTCGCCCTTCAGTTCGCCCAGCACGTCGTGGAAATCCTTGGCTTCGCGGAAATTGCGATAAACCGAGGCAAAACGCACATAAGCGACATCGTCGAGCGATTTCAGCGCTTCCATCACCAAACGCCCCACCTCGCCGGAAGCCACTTCCGTTTCGCCGGAGCTTTCCAGTTGGCGCACGATGCCGGTGACGGCGCGGTCGATGCGCTCGGGATCGACATTGCGCTTGCGCACCGCGATCTCGACCGAGCGCAACAATTTGTCACGATCGAACGGCACTTTTCGCCCCGACTTCTTCACGACCACGAGGTCGCGAAGCTGTACCCGCTCAAAGGTGGTGAAGCGGCCGCCGCAATCCGGGCAGACGCGCCGCCTGCGGATCGCGGAGCCGTCCTCGGCGGGCCGGGAATCCTTCACCTGTGTATCTTCGGACTGGCAATAAGGGCAGCGCATGGTCGGATGGGGCCTCGCGATTCTGACTATGGAGAAGGCTTAAAGCCTTTCAGCGCGCCTGCAAACATGCAGACGGCCTCGCCATCAGGAGATAGCGAGGCCGCGCGACAATTTCTATGACGATGTTCAGCCGAGATACGAATACATCGGGAAACGGTCCGTCAACGCGACGACCTTCTTTTTGACGGCAGCCTCGACGGCCGCGTTGCCCTCATCGGAATTGGCGGCTTTCAAGCCGTCCAGAACCTCAGCGATCAGATGGCCGATTTCGCGGAATTCGGCCTCGCCGAAGCCGCGCGTGGTGCCGGCCGGCGTGCCGAGACGAACACCGGAAGTGACGAACGGCTTTTCCGGGTCGAAGGGAATGCCATTCTTGTTGCAGGTGATGTTGGCGCGGCCCAGCGCCTGCTCGGCGCGCTTGCCGGTGGCGTTCTTTGGGCGCAGATCGACCAGCATCAGATGGTTGTCGGTGCCGCCGGAGACGATGTCGAGGCCGGTATCCTTGAGGCTAGCGGCCAGCGTCTTGGCGTTGGTCGCGACGTTTTGCGCGTAAAGCTTGAATTCTGGCTTCAGCGCTTCGCCCAGCGCAATCGCCTTGGCGGCGATGACATGCATCAGCGGGCCGCCCTGAAGGCCCGGAAACACCGCCGAATTCATCTTCTTGGCGATGGCTTCGTCGTTGCACAGGATCATGCCGCCGCGCGGGCCGCGCAACGATTTGTGCGTCGTGGTTGTGACGACATGGGCGTGCGGCAGCGGCGAAGGATGCACGCCGCCGGCAACCAGACCGGCGATGTGGGCCATGTCGACCATCAGGTAAGCGCCGACCGCGTCGGCGATCTCGCGAAAACGCTTCCAGTCCCAGACGCGCGAATAGGCGGTGCCGCCGGCCAGGATCAGCTTCGGCTTGGTCTCATGCGCCAGCTTCTCGATGGCGTCCATGTCGAGCAGATGATCGTCGGGGCGCACGCCGTAAGAGACGACCTTGAACCACTTGCCGCTCATGTTGACCGGCGAACCGTGCGTCAGGTGCCCGCCCGAATTGAGGTCGAGGCCCATGAAAGTGTCGCCCGGCTGCAGCAGGGCCAGGAACACGGCCTGGTTCATCTGGCTGCCGGAATTGGGCTGGACGTTGGCGAAGTTGCAACCGAACAGCTTTTTGGCTCGCTCGATGGCGAGTTCTTCCGCCACGTCGACGAACTGGCAGCCGCCATAATAGCGCTTGCCCGGATAGCCCTCGGCATATTTGTTGGTCATGATCGAGCCCTGCGCCTCGAGCACGGCGCGCGAGACGATGTTTTCGGAGGCGATCAGTTCGATCTCGTGGCGCTGGCGGCCGAGTTCGTTGCGGATGGAGCCGAAAATTTCGGGATCGACATCGGCAAGGGGGGTTTCGAAAAAGGCGTCGCGTGTCTGGGCTGCCGATGCAATGACCATGTCTTGGAATTCCTCGCTGTCCAATAGTGCGCCGCAATTAACACAGTTGGGGGCGGCTTGCCACGTGTGCCACGCGAAGTCTGCTAGCCGAAATGCGCCAAACGCCGCAGTTCCGCCATTGAATGCGTTTCGAGCACAGCAAGAGCCAGAAAGCGTCCGTCTGGCAGATCGCTGATTCCGGTCTATATGAGGGCTTCGGAACCGGCGTCACGGTTTGGAGCAGTCCTTAATGCCTCATGATTTCCAGGCGGATATCGATACGATCGATAGCATCGACGCTGTATCGACCATTCTCGACGTGGTTTGTCGCACCACAGGCATGGGCTTCGCGGCCGTCGCGCGGGTGACGGAGAGCCGCTGGATCGCCTGCAAGGTTCTGGACAGCCTCGATTTCGGCCTCGAACCGGGCAGTGAATTGAAGGTCGAGGCGACCATCTGCAACGATATTCGCGAGAGCCGCGCGCCGATCGTCATCAGCAACACGGCCGAGCACGAAACCTATTCCAGCCATCCCGGCATGGCGGCGTGGCAGTTGAAAAGCTACATCTCGATACCGATCATCCGCCGCGACGGCCGGTTTTTCGGGACGCTCTGCGCAATGGGACCTCACCCCGCAAACCTGAACAATCCCGAAACCATCGGCATGTTCACGCTTTTCGCCGAACTCATCGCCTCCCACCTCGATACCAGGGAACAGCTGATGACGGTGAAGGCCGATTTGGCGCACGAACGCGAACTGTCGGAACTGCGCGATCAGTTCATCGCGGTGCTCGGCCATGACCTGCGCAATCCGGTCTCATCGATAGATTCAGGCGCAAAGATGCTGTTGCACATGCCGCTCGACGCCAAATCCCGAAAAATTCTGCATTTGATGCAAGGTAGCGTCGTGCGCATGCGCGGCCTGATCGACAATGTGCTTGACTTTGCCCGCGCGCGCCTTGGCGGCGGCGTCACGCTCGACACCAGCAGAACCCTGCTACCCGTCCAGGACCTGCTGGAACAGGTTCTTGGCGAAATCCGCTCCATCGAGCCGGGGCGCGAAATACAGGCTGACTTTTCGCTGACCGACCCCATCGAGGTCGATCACGCACGGCTTGGACAGCTGTTTTCCAATCTTCTCGCGAATGCGCTGGTCTATGGCGACAGCAGCGTGCCGGTCAGGATGGGCGCCCTCACCCGTGACGGATATTTCGAACTGTGGGTCTCGAACGCCGGCGAGCCTATTCCCGCAGCCATGCTCGACAATCTGTTCAAGCCGTTCTTTCGTGGAACCGTCCGGCCAAGCCAGCAGGGCCTGGGGCTCGGCCTCTACATCGCCTCGGAAATCGCACGCGCCCATGGCGGCACGCTGACGGTGCTGTCCAATAGGCAGGAGACCCGCTTCACCTTCAGGATGCCCCTGCATCCCGCTCAACCGATTGCCTACGCGCAATAAAAAAAAGACCGCTTTCGCAAGCGGCCTTTTTTTTCAAAGTGAAACGGATCAAAGCGCCGAGGTGATCTGCAATTCCTGGGCGCCGTCCCAGCCATAAACGTCGTCGCGGAACTGCACGACACCCTCGCCCGTCGACCAGGCCGACACGTAAAGGAAATGCACCGGGACGGGATTGGTCACGACGACAGGCTGGTTCTCGCCGGTCTTGATGGCGGCCTCGAAATGCTGGCGATCCCAGCCCGGTGTGTCGCGCAGGATCCAGGTTACGAGATCGCGCACGTTCTGCACGCGCACGCAGCCCGACGAATCAAAACGCATGAGGTTGTTGAACAGGCTCTGCTGCGGCGTGTCGTGCATATAGACGCCGTCGGGGCTCGGGAAATTGATCTTCACCGACGCCATGGCGTTGTTGCTGCCCGGGTCCTGGCGGAAGCGATATTTGGTTGCCTCTTCCGTCGACCAGTCGACATTCAGCGGATCGACCTCGGTGCCGTCGGGCGCGAACAGGCGAATGTGGCTGTCCTTCAGATAATTCGGGTTCTTGCGCATCAAGGGAATGATATCCCGGCGCACGATCGACACCGGCGAGGTCCAATACGGATTGACGATGATCTCGTTGATCTTGGAATTGACGATCGGGGTCTGCCGGTCGATCTTGCCGACAATCGCGGTGTGGCGAAGCACCACGCGGCCGTTCTCCACCGCCTCGATCTGCGCGGCCGGAATATTGACGAGCACGTAGCGGTCGCCAAGCGTGCCGACCTTTTCGCGCAACCGCACAAGATTGGTTTCAAGCTGGCCAAGGCGCGTCTGGGCCGCCACATTCATGGCCGCGTAGGAAAACTTTCCAAGTACGCCATCCGACGGCAATCCATGGCGCAACTGGAAGCGCTTGACCGACGCGTCGACATAGGAATCGAACGATTGCGACAAGCCGGCGCTCTGCGGCAAATCTCCCGAAACCATCAGCCGCTTGCGCAGCGGCACGACGTCGGGGTCGATCACGCCAAGCTTGAGCTTTTTCGTATCGGGAACCTGCCCCCAACCGCCCTGGCCGACGATGCCCTGATATTGCGTAATCGCCTGTTCGGTGAAGGCAACCGTCTGCGGGCTGAAAATCGGCAGCGTCGAGGCGACCTTGGCGCCGTTGCTGACACGCGCGTCGAACGTATCGTCCCAATTGCCCTGACCGGCGGTTTTCAGGATGTCCTGAACGACGTCCTGGGCCCTGGCCCCTCCAGCGACAAGGGTGGCAGCGAGCGCGGAGGCCCCGGAAAGAAAAAAGCGACGGCTGGTGATCATGGACGTTCCAGACAATCTCGGTACTGTTTTGAAGGTTCGATCTGCAAAACCATTCGGCGATAGGGCTGACTTGCCTCTATTTTCGGTCGACAGTCTTAATAATCCGCCAACCATGCTCCCGTCGGTCCGGCATCAACGTTCGCCGGCAGTGCGGGTTCCAGGCAGCACCGCGCTTTCGCCGACATGCCTGCATTCTCGCTCTCACCCGAATATGGCGGCAACGTGGCGTTGCAGGCGTTGCGCAGGAGGTGCCGGCCAACAAAGTACGGGCCAGTGCCTTTTGTGCACCGGCCCGTCCCTGGCGTTATGGCGCGGACCGGCTTGCGGCCCGTATTTTCCAGACACACCGGCGGCAACGCGCCGGCCGATCACATGCGATAGGCGATGGTGTCGTTCCAGAAGCGGTCGAGCCGCTGCAAAGCGCGGTTCATCTGCTGGAACTCGTCGGTGTTGATGCCGCCCACCTGCTCGATCGAGCCGACATGGCGATCATAGAGCCCGGCAACCACTTCCGCCACCTCGGCGCCCTTCTCGGTCAGGCTGACGCGGACCGAACGGCGGTCGATGCGCGAGCGCTGGTGGTTGATGAAGCCCAGGTCGACCAGCTTCTTCAGATTGTAGGAGACGTTGGAGCCGAGATAGTAGCCGCGTGAGCGCAGTTCGCCGGCGGTCAGCTCCGAATTGCCGATGTTGAAGAGCAGCAGCGCCTGGATGGCGTTGATGTCGGAACGGCCGTTGCGGTCGAATTCATCCTTGATAACGTCGAGCAGGCGGCGGTGCAGACGCTCCACCAACTGCAGCGATTCCATATAGAGCGAACGGATTGCCTCGCGGCTTTCGTCGGCTACGGGTGCGGTCTTGGCCGCAGGACGCGAATTGATCATTGTCTTTGCCTCTCGTTTGTCGCCTGGTGATTTTTTGTTCTTCACCTTGATTGCGACACTATCGAATACTCATAAAATTCGACTTAAACGCCAAGGCTAACAAGAGCTTACCGGCAGCTACCTTGATAAGAGGCTTAATGAACGGTCACCCCCGCGAGGACTATTAACCTAAATATTTAGCGACCGGGATTCGGGGGCCGAAATTGCCTGTGCCGCCGGTCGCGCGGCATTTCCTCTTGGCCCTATTGGGCAGGCTGCCGCCTCTGCACATGGATGACCACGCGAAAGGCGATGTAGAGCAAGGCCACCGCCGCGTGCGAGGCGAGCGTCAACTTCTGCGTCCCGAACAATTCGGGAAAGCCGGCATACATGACGGTTTCGGTCACGGCGCAGATAAACCAGATGACCGGCCCCCACGACGCCAGCATCCACAATCCGGCTGCGGCAAACGGGAAAAACACGGCCAAGAGCGTCGCGGCAACCTGCCAATGGAGGGGCATCAGGTCGAAGCGCCACAAGGGCGCATGATAAAAGCCAATCAACCGCACCCAGTACAAGATGCCGAACAGCAGGCAGTAGGCCGCGACGATCCGATGGAACCAGGCAAAAGCACTTTCGGCCAATGACGGGCTCAATACCAGGCTTCCAGAAGCCGTATTGCTCACAGCACCAGTTCCCGCTCGCCCAATGGCGCGAAATAGGCATCCACGGCAGACTGCGAAACACCATCCAGGCTGGCCGGATGCCATTTCGGCTTGCCATCCTTGTCGATCAGGGCTGCGCGCACGCCCTCGTAGAAATCGTGACCGGCCAGCATCCGGTTGAGAATGCGGAATTCCATGCGCATGCACTCATCCATCGAAAGCGTCTGGCCGGCCGAAATTTCGCGCCAGGCGATCTTCAGGCTGGTCGGCGAGCGCGTCTTGATCGTCGCCAGCGTGGCGGCGGCAAACGCGTCATCGGCAGCTTCCCGCTCAAGGCTGTCGACGATATCCATCAGCGAAGGCTGCGAAAAGTGCCGGGCAATCGCCTCCAGCGTCGGGCGGTCGGTTTCGCGCCTGGCCGAAAAGAAACAACTGCGCAGCACGGATTCCGGCTCGCCAACCTCGGTCAGCCTCTGGATGAAGCCGGCCTGGTCCACCGCCTTGATGGTATGCGTGGCCAACCCCGACCACAGCGCGTCGCCCTGTTTGATGCGGGCACCCGTCAAACCCAGATAAAAACCGAAACTGCCGCCGAGATCGGGCAGGACGTGGCTTGCGCCGACATCGGGAAAGAAGCCGATGCCGACCTCCGGCATGGCGAACTGGGCATTTTCCGTCATCACCCGGTGCGAGCCATGTGCCGAAATGCCGACGCCGCCGCCCATGACGATGCCGTCGATCAGGGCCACGTAAGGTTTTTTGAAGCGCGCGATCTGGGCATTCAGCCTGTACTCTTCGGCAAAGAAGTCGACGAGCGGGTTTCCGGCGCGGCCGGCATTATAGACCTGAACGATATCGCCACCGGCGCAAAACGCCCTGCCCTCGGCCTTGACCAAAACGACATAGATGCTCTTGTCGCGTTCCCACGCGTGCAGCGCCTTGGCCAGCGCCTTGACCATTTTCAGCGTCAGCGCATTGAGCGCCTGCGGCCGCGTCAGCGTCGCCACACCGGCTCGACCGATATGCTCGAAACGGATTTCGTCGCCGCCACCAAAATCCATCCGCCAAGAATCCTTTCAAACAACCCTCTTGGAAGTGCTAAAGGGTGGCGCACGGGCGCGTCAATGCTGTCGGGCGTGCCATCCGGCCTTGCGTTGCGCAGTCCACCCCTTATAGCGCGACGCGCTGGCACAATTGTATCGCATTGGTTTTGGCGACGGCCTCGTGATAAAAGCCGCGCCGTTCGGAGATTTCACCATGAACAAGTTCACCCCCACAAAACCGGCCGGCGCGCGCAGCGTCGACGAGATCACCAATTCGCGCCGTCTACGCCGCATGCGCAAGGCGCCCTGGTCGCGGCGCCTGGTCCAGGAAAACCATTTGACCGTCGACGATCTGATCTGGCCGATCTTCCTCATCGACGGCGTCAATGTGCGCGAACCGATCGCCGCCATGCCCGGCGTCTTCCGCCTGTCCGTCGATCTCGCGGTCAAGGAGGTCGAGCGCGCGGCAAGGCTCGGCATTCCGGCCATCGCCAGCTTCCCCAATGTCGAGATGAAGCAGCGCGACCAGACCGGCTCGGCGATCCTCGACCCGGACAATCTGATCAACCGGGCGACGCGCGCCATCAAGCATGCGGTGCCCGAGATCGGCGTCATCACCGATGCAGCACTCGACCCGTTCACCAGCCACGGCCATGACGGCATCTTGCGCGACGGCATCATCGTCAACGACGAGACCGTCGAGCAGGTAACCGCCGCCGCCGTTCTGCAAGCTGCGGCCGGTTCCGACATCATCGCACCATCGGACATGATGGACGGCCGCATCGGCGCGATCCGCGACGCGCTCGACGCCAACGGCTTTTCCGACGTGGCGATCATGTCCTATGCGACAAAATTCCATTCGGCGTTCTATGGCCCCTATCGCGATGCCATCGGCACCGCCGGCCTGCTGCAGGGCGACAAGAAGACCTATTACCTCGACCATGCCAATTCCGACGAAGCCGTGCGCGAAGCCGAGCAGGATCTGGCCGAGGGCGCGGACATGCTCATGGTCAAGCCCGGCCTGCCCTATCTCGACATCATCCGCCGGCTGAAGGAAGAACTCCAGATGCCGACCTTCGCCTATCAGGTGTCGGGCGAATATTCGATGATCAAGGCGGCTGGCGCCAATGGCTGGATCGACGGCGAAAAGGCCATGCTGGAATCGCTGCTGTGCTTCAAGCGGGCCGGCTGCGACGGCATCCTGACCTACTTCGCCCCCGAGGTGGCGCAGATGCTGAAGGGTTGACGTTCTATTCTGGCCAGCGCGCTGACCTTACGGCGAGCCCGACAATTGTCCTACAAATGTCAATCACGCCGCACTAAGCTGCGCCATTCCCCGACGAATGCGAGGACTTGAGATGGACTACCGCCTGCTTGGCCGTTCCGGCCTGAAGATTTCGACGCTTACCATGGGCACCATGACCTTTGGCGGCGGCGGCAAGTTCGCGGCTGCCGGCAAGACTGATCTCACCGAAGCGCGTCGGCAGATCGACCTTTGCCTCGATGCCGGCATCAATCTGATCGACACGGCCAACGTCTATTCGAGCGGCCTGTCGGAAGAGATCATCGGCGACGCGCTGGGCGGCAAGCGCAAGAACGACGTTCTGATCGCCACCAAGGCGCGCATGAAGGTCGGCACCGGCCCCAATGACGAGGGCCTGTCGCGCTATCATCTCATCCGCGAGTGCGAGCGCAGCCTCAAGCGGCTGAAAACCGATGTCATCGACGTCTATTTCCTGCATGAATGGGACGGCAAGACGCCGCTCGAGGAGACGATGGCCGCGCTCGACACGCTCGTCGCCCAAGGCAAGGTTCGCTATGTCGGCTGCTCCAATTATTCCGGCTGGCACATCATGAAGGCGCTGGGCATCGCCGAGCGCAACCACAACCCGCGCTTCGTCACCCAGCAGATTCACTACACGCTGGAGGCGCGCGAGGCCGAATACGAATTGTTGCCGATCTCGGTCGACCAGGGCCTTGGCGTGCTGGTGTGGAGCCCGCTGGCCGGCGGCCTGCTTTCCGGCAAATATACGCAAGATCAGGCAACCGCGCGACAACTCGCCGGTTGGTCCGAACCGCCGATCCGCGACGTGGACCGGCTGTGGTCGATCGTGGATGTGCTGAACGAAATCGGCAAAGCGCGCGGCGTTTCTGCGGCGCAGGTGGCGCTTGCCTGGCTGCTTGCGCGTCCTGCGGTCACTTCGCTGGTCATCGGCGGACGCAACGAGGCGCAGTTCAAGGACAACATCGCCGCCGCCTCGTTGGTGCTGAGCGTCGAGGAGCGGGTGCGGCTCGATGCCGTCAGCCGCCCGCCTGTGCTTTATCCCTACTGGCACCAGCAGGCGACCGCGCATCGCAGCTTCGGCCCGGCCGATCTCGTGCTCGACCGCGCGTGACGCGCTTCGCGCAAACCGCCCGATGACCCTGCCCGACGAAGCGAGCGAGGCGGGTAACCCGCATTGGCGGCGAAACCTGATCGTGGCCCTGCTGGGCTCGTTCACGACCATCGTGGCGATGACGCTGCTGTTGCCGTTCCTGCCACTCTATGTGGAAGAGTTGGGCGTGACTGGCCACGCGGCCATCGTGCAATGGTCGGGCATCGCCTATGGCGCGACTTTCTTCGCGGCGGCGCTGGTGGCTCCCTTGTGGGGACGGCTCGGCGATCGCTACGGCCGCAAGGCGATGCTGGTGCGCGCCAGTCTCGGCATGGCGGTGGCCATGTCGCTGACGGGCATGGCGCAGGACATCTGGCAACTGGTGCTACTGCGGGTGCTGATCGGTTTTGCCGGCGGCTACTCCTCGGGTTCGATGATCCTGGTCGCGATGCAGACGCCCAAGGACCGTTCTGGCTGGGCGCTCGGCACGCTGTCGGCCGGCATCATGGCCGGGAATCTGGTCGGTCCGCTGGTCGGCGGCGCGCTGCCGCCGTTGATCGGCATCCGCAACACGTTTCTTCTGGCCGGCGCTGTCATTTTCGTCTCATTCCTTGCCACCACCTTCCTCATCAAGGAAGACCCGCGTCGCGGCAGCACGGCTTCCGGCGCGCCAAGGGAGAAAAAAACGAGCGGCTGGTCGCGCATTCCCGACAAGGGGCCGGTCGTCGCGATGCTTTTCACGGGCATGCTGTTGATGTTCGCCACCATGTCGATCGAGCCGATCATCACCGTCTATGTCGGCCAGTTGATCGAGGATCAGAGCCGAGTGACGCTGATCTCGGGCGTCGTCATGTCGGCGGCCGCACTTGGCTCGATCCTGTCGGCCTCACGGCTCGGCAAGCTTGCCGACCGGATCGGTCACTGGAACGTGATTACCGGCGCGCTGGCCGTCTCGGCCGTGCTGCTGATTCCCCAGGCTTTCGTGACGCAAGCCTGGCAATTGATCGGCCTGCGCTTCCTGATGGGGCTGGCGCTGGGCGGACTGTTGCCGTGCATCACCGCCGTCATCCGCCACAACGTGCCGGATGGGGTCGGCGGCAGCGTGCTGGGGCTTTCCATCTCCGCGCAATATGCCGGACAGGTTGTCGGACCGCTTACGGGCGGCTTTGTCGGCGGCCGTTTCGGTATGCCGGCCGTGTTCCTTTTCACCTGCGTGCTGATGGCTTTCGGCGCTGCTTATAACTGGCTGATCCAGACGCGCCGCGCGCGGATCGCAACGGCGGGAAATCCATGATGAATCCGAACGAGCCGCCTGCCCTGAGCGGGCGCATCCTGGTTTTCGCGGGCGGCCTGTGCGGGACGGCAGGCGTAGCACTTTCGGCGGCTGCCGCGCATCGCGGCGGCGCGTTCACCGGAACCGCCGCCTCTTTCCTGCTGATGCACGCGCCGGTGTTTCTCGCCGTCGGCCTGATCAGCGGCAACCGGGTGCTGCGTGCCGGCGCCTTCATCCTGCTGGCCGGGCTCGTCGTCTTCAGCGGCGATCTTCTTGCCCGCGATTTTCTGGCGTCCCGGCTCTTTCCGATGGCCGCACCCATCGGCGGCACGCTGCTTCTGGCAGGGTGGCTGGCGCTTGCCGCCTCGGCGCTGGTGCGGTCAAAGCCCTGAATCCTTGCCGCAAGCGCTGTTGTATTTTCACGCCGATACAACTACGCAAAGAACATAGACGAAGAAAGGAATCGATATGGCGCGACCACCAAATTACGATCAGGAGCGCAAGGAACGCGACCGCCAGAAAGCTGCAAAGAAGGCTGAAAAGCTTGCGGCAAAAGCAGCCGCCAAAGAGCGTGGCGAAAAGCCGGAAGGCAGCAGCGAAGACGACGCTGCGGAGTAGCGGAACCACGTCGCCTGCATCATCAAGTCGCCCAAGCGCCCTCAAACAAGCGAGGCGCTAGGGCCGGATGGTTCAGGCAGACGCCTTGTCGTTCACGAACACATCGACTTCGCGTGCTGCCACAATGAAGGCGCGTCTTGCGTTCATCGCGGGCTTGTCGCCGGCGATCGCATCATGGCAGGCCTGAAGAGCCGCGCGGTGTTTCGGGGTTCGCTTGCCGGGCCAGTTGCTCAGAAGAAAATCCGAAGCGTCTTTAGCCGATCGCAAAAGCAAAATCTTTCCCTCCGCGTCCGCCTTAACGGTCACGGGGGTCTCAAACCGATTGTTTTCCATGGGGCGCTCTTACCCCGTTCACAACCAATAAGCGAGGACGAAAATCTTGATTTCGTCTTTCGGCACCCCATCTGGATCATCGAGGCCCGTTTCCAAGGTGCTTTAAGAGGAACGAAATGAACGCACGCGTGCTTGATGGTGAAATCCTGACGACCCGGCTGGACGATGCCCGGCTCTATGACGGCGTGCGCACGCGGCGCATCCTGGCCGTGATGATCGACTATCTGATCGTGGCCGTGCTCACCATTCCGGTTGCCATCATCGTCTTCTTGCTCGGCATACTGACGCTCGGGCTTGGCTGGATGCTGTTTTCCGTGCTCGTGCCTGCCGTTGCCGTGCTTTACATCTGGAATACGCTGGGCAGCGCCGATCAGGCCACGACCGGCATGAAGATGATGGGCATCCGCCTCGACCGCCTCGACGGCAGGCCGATCGACGGCATGACGGCGGTGGTGCATTCGGTGCTGTTTTGGGCTGGCAACGTCATCTTGACGCCGCTGGTGCTGTTGGTATCGCTGTTTTCGGACCGCAAGCGCACGTTGCACGACCTTTTGCTTGGCACAGTGGTGACGCGCACAAGGGCTTGATCGGGGGCTTGATCGGGGGCTTGATCGGGGGCTTGATCGGGGGCTTGATCGGCCATTTTCGAAGGCCCGGCGCGGCGGTTTATACACAATCCAGTTGAAATTTTCGTCGCCCGGCCCAAAGGTAGGGCGATTCGCGGGAGCCGTTTTCACATTCGATGACGCACCAACCGACACAGTCGCCGCAGTTTTTCCTGACCGCGCCATCGCCGTGCCCCTATCTGGAGGGCCAGTTCGAGCGCAAGGTGTTCACGCATCTGGTCGGGGACAAGGCGCCGGAGATGAACGATCTGCTGACGCAAGGCGGCTTTCGCCGGTCGCAGAACATCGCCTACCGGCCAGCCTGCGAGACTTGCCGTGCGTGCGTTTCGGTCCGCATCCTCGCGCAGGAGTTTTCTGCTGGGCGCAGCATGAGGCGCGTGATGCACCACAATGCCGACCTCGTCGGCGCCATGCACGACGCCGAACCGTCCACCGAGCAGTATTCGCTTTTCCGCACCTATCTCGACGCTCGCCATCGCCGCGGCGGCATGTCGGACATGACGGTGCTCGACTACGCCATGATGGTCGAGGACACCCATGTCGACACCAAGGTCATCGAATATCGCCGGCGCGGCCCCGACACCTTCATCACTGGCAAGGGCCGGGGCGAGTTGATCGCCGTCGCGCTGACCGACAAGATGGCGGATGGGCTTTCCATGGTCTATTCCTATTTCGACCCCGAACTCACCGACCGCTCCCTCGGCACCTTCATGATCCTCGACCATATCGCCCGCGCCAAGGCGATGGGCTTGCCCCACGTCTATCTCGGCTACTGGGTCAACGGCTCGCGCAAGATGAATTATAAGATGCGATTCATGCCGCAGGAGCATCTTGGCCCGAAGGGCTGGGAGCGCTACACAGGCGACATCTGACAACTGGCCCGCCATAAGCTGCCGTTGGATCGAACAACGGAGCATCGCCCTGTCCACCCCCCAGATCAGTCATTCCAAGGGTCTCCTGATTGCCGCGATCGGTGGCATGGCGCTTACCATCGACATCCCGCTGATCCGGCTGGCTGAGGGCGAGACGTGGTCCATCCTGATGGTGCGCTCGGGCACGACCTTCATCGCAGCGCTGATCGTATGGGCAATCTGGCGGATGGCGGCACCCGCCACGGCTCCACGCCTCATCCCGGGGCGCGCAGGCCTGGTCGTGTCGGCGCTCTATGGCCTCGGCTCAGTCACCTTCGTCCTCGGCATCTTCAATACGCTGACGGCCAATCTGGTCTTCATCCTCGCCTTCAACCCCATGTTCACGGCGCTGCTTTCCTGGCTTTTCCTGAAGGAGCGCCCGAGCCCGGCGACTTTCGCAACGATGGCGGTCATGGTGGTCGGCGTCGGCGTCATCGTCGGCGGGTCGCTCGGCAGCGGCCATGTTTTCGGCGACCTGATGGGGCTTTCCACGGCGCTCCTGCTTTCCAGCGCGATCACCATCACCCGGGCCAGCGGCAAGGATATGGGTCTTGCCGCCTTGGTGGGCGGGGTCGCTCCCTGCATTACCGCCATGTTCGTCGTCTGGAACGCCGGCTACATGATCGAAACGCCCTGGTGGGCGATCCTCGACGGCCTCGTCATCATGCCGATTTCGTTCTTCTGCCTCGCAACCGCGCCAAAATACATTGCAGGGCCGGAAGTCGCGATGTTCTATCTGTTGGAAACCGTGCTCGCCCCGGTGTGGGTGTGGGCGGTGTTTTCCGAGATGCCGGCGCGAAACAGCCTCATCGGCGGCGCGATCCTGATCGTTGCGCTCGTGTTCCATTCGATGTGGCAGTTGTACCAGGGCCACAAGCGCCGTACCGGCAGCCCGCTGCGTCAACCTGCCTGAGGCGTCTTTTCCGGCGTGGTCTCCACGACCGCGTCGATTTCCAGTGGGGCCTCGTCGATGGCGGCTACGGCGTCGGCCACCTCGGTCTCATGCAGCCATTCGCGCCAGATCGCGACCAGTAGCGCCATCAGCACCGGGCCGATGAACAGGCCAAGGAAGCCCATGGTCTTGACGCCGCCGATCAGTCCGAAAAACGTCGGCAGGAACGGCAGCTTGATCGGGCCGCCGACCAGCTTGGGCCGCAGCGTCTTGTCGACGATGAACAGTTCCACGGCGCCCCACACGAACAGGGCCACCCCTGCGAACATGGAGCCGCTGGCGGCCAGGTAGATCGAAACAAGCGTGAAGGACAGCGGCGCGCCACCCGGAATGAGCGCCATGATGCCGGTAAGCGCGCCGAGCGTCACGGGCGAAGGCACGCCGGCCAGCCAGTAGGCGGTGCCCAGCACCACGCCCTCGCCGATGGCGATGATGGTCATGCCGGTCACCGTGGACGAGATGGTCGCTGGAACCACGCGCGAAATCCGCTCCCACCGCGCCGGCAGGATACGTTCGCCCAGCCGGTCGATCTGCCCGGCGAATGCCTCGCCGTCGCGATAGGCGAAGAACAGGGCGATCAGCATGAACAGTATGGTCAAAAGCAGGCCGAAGGCGCTGCCGCCCGCCGCCAGAACGCCGCGATAGATGCTGCCGATATTGGCGCCGCTGACTAATTGGATCAGTTCGCCGACACCGCCCGGATGGCTGATGGCCTGCGTCCATTGCTCGTCCAGCCACTCGCCGACCACCGGCAAGGTGGCGATCCACTGCGGCGTCGGCGCGCCATCGTGGTTGGTCTGGATCGCCCAGGTCACCCATTCGCGCACCTCATGGATGGCGTAACTGCCGGCAAGCGAGATCGGCACCACCAGAAATGCCAGGATGAACAGGATGGCCAGTGTCGCGGCGACGGTGCGGTTATCGCCGACGGCACCGAGCAGGCGCCGGTAGAGCGGCCAACTGGCAAACGCGATAACCAGCGCCGCCAACACCGGGACAAGGAACCCGTGAAAGAAATAAACGCCGGCCGCAAACACCAGCACCAGCAGCCATCGCGCCGCCGACAGCGGTGGAATGACCGCCGAGCGCAAGGGCGCGGCAGCACCGAACAGGCGTAGTTGCTTAGGTGCTTTCCTGATCTCCGGTTCCTTCAAACGCCTTGCACCTCAATGAGGACGGCACCTCGTGTGCGCCATCCGCACTATCGGCGACAATAGTGCAGTAAACGTGACTGCATGCCAAACGATCTTGCACACACGGTCATGCAAAGAGTGAAGCTATGTCCGGTTTAGCCGAATTTGCCCGTGCGCGGAAAACCTTTCGGCACCATGCGGCCTGCCGAAGCGCGGGCGCCGGTCCATTCGATCAATTCCTCTTTCGACTTGACGAAGGTGCGGTCGGCCGAATCCTGCCACGACAGGCCGCTCTCCAGCGCGAAGGTCTTGATGTCGAGGATGCCGCCATCCTTGTATTTCTGAAGGCGCACGCCCTTGCCGCGCGTCATCTCGGGGATTTCGGCCAGCCCGAAGACCAGCATCTTGCGGTTTTCGCCGACGATCGCCGCGTGATCACCCTCTACAACCAGACACCGCTGGGCTTCGTCGGGTGATTTGACGTTCATCACCTGCCTGCCCTTGCGGGTGTTGGCGACGACGTCATCCTCCGGCACGACAAAGCCATAGCCTTGATGTGACGCCAGCAGCAGCTTGCGCTTCGGCTCATGGATGAAAGCCGTGACGATATCCTGATCGTTTTCCATGTCGACGATGATGCGGATCGGTTCGCCATGGCCACGGCCACCCGGCAGGCGATCCGCGCCGATGGTGTAGAATTTGCCGCCGGTGGTGAAGACGAGGATCTTGTCGGTGGTCTGCGCGTGGAACGCCAGCTTGAGCGCATCGCCTTCCTTGAAGGTCAGCGACGCATAATCGGCCATATGCCCCTTCATCGCCCGCAGCCAGCCTTTTTCGGAAACGACGACCGTTACCGGCTCGCGCTCGATCATGGCGTGGGCGATGTCGTCCAGATTGTGCTCGGGCGCGTCCGCGAACTGGGTGCGGCGCTTGCCGATCTCCGTCTCGGGACCGTATTTCTTGCGGACCTCGCCAATCTCCCAGCGGATCGTCGCCCATTGCTTGGTCCCGGATGCCAGCAGCGCCTCGATCTGGCTCTTTTCCGCCGACAGCCCGTCGAATTCCTTGCGGATTTCGAATTCTTCCAGCTTGCGCAAGGCGCGCAGGCGCATGTTGAGGATGGCCTCGGCTTGCGTGTCGGTGAGCGACCAGCGGGCCATCATCACCTGCTTCGGCTCGTCCTCCTCGCGGATGATGCGGATCACCTCGTCGATGTTCAGATAGGCGATGAGGTAGCCGGCAAGGATTTCCAGCCGCCGCTCGATTTCGCCGAGGCGATGACGCGAACGGCGCAGCAGCACCTCGCGGCGGTGCTCCAGCCATTCCTGCAGCACGGCCTTCAGCGACAAAACGTTCGGCACCTTGCCGCGCGACAAGACGTTGAGATTGAGCGGAAAGCGGCTTTCAAGCTCGGTCAGCTTGAACAGCGATTCCATCAAGAGGCCGGGATCGACGGCGCGGCTCTTCGGCACCAGCACGACGCGGACGTCTTCGGCGCTCTCGTCGCGAATGTCTTCCAAAAGCGGCAGCTTGCGCGCCATCAGCAGTTCGGCGGCTTTCTCGATCAGCCGGGCCTTCTGGACGCCATAGGGAATTTCGGTGACGACGATCGTCCACGTTCCCCTGCCCTGGTCTTCCTGATGCCATTTGGCGCGCACACGAAAACCGCCGCGTCCTGTCTCATAGGCTTCGAGGATGGAGGCGCGGCTGTCGACGATGATGCCGCCGGTCGGGAAATCCGGTCCCTGCACGAATTCCATCAGCTTTTCGATCGACGCGCCCGGATTTTCGATCAGGTGCAGGGCGGCGGCGCACAGCTCGGCGGCGTTGTGCGGCGGGATCGAAGTCGCCATGCCGACCGCGATGCCGGACGAGCCGTTGGCCAGCAGGTTCGGGAACGCGCCGGGCAGGACGATCGGCTCTTCGTCCTCCTCATTGTAGGTCGGGCGGAAATCGACGGCATCCTCGGTGATGCCTTCCAGCAGCAGCGTTGCCACCTCGGTCATGCGCGCTTCGGTGTAGCGCATGGCGGCGGCGTTATCGCCGTCGATATTGCCGAAATTGCCCTGCCCGTCGACCAGCGGATAACGCACGGAAAAACTCTGCGCCAGCCGCACCAGCGCGTCGTAGATCGACTGGTCGCCATGCGGGTGGAACTTGCCCATCACCTCGCCGACGATGCGGGCGCATTTGGCAAAGCCCTGATCGGGGTTCAAACGCAACAGCCGCATGGCATGCATGATGCGTCGATGCACCGGCTTCAGCCCGTCGCGCACGTCCGGCAGCGCGCGGTGCATGATGGTCGACAGCGCATAGGCCAGATAGCGCTCTTCCAGCGCCTTCTTCAGATCGACCGGTTCAATATGATCGCCGCCACCCGCAGGCGGCAAATGCCCTTTTCCCATGGGTTTGACCTAACCGAGCCACTGATTCGCGGCAAGGGCGAAGACGGAAATCGTCAAGCACAAGCGCAAAACAAAAACCCCGCCGGAAAGGCGGGGTTCGGTTTGGAGTTTTTGGCCCCGCGCCTGCGGGAGCGAAGCGCCGAAAAACTTATTCGGCGTCCTTGGCGGCTGCCTTTTTCTTCGGCGCTGCCTTCTTCTTCGGCTCGTCGGCGCCGGCTTCGTCGGCAGCCTTGGCTTCCGTCTTCTTGGCGGCGGCCTTCTTGGCCGGCTTGGCCTTGGTCTCGACTTCCTCGTCGTCGGCCATCAGCTCTTCCTTGGACACCTTCTTGTCGGTGACGGCGACCTGGCTGAGCAGGTGGTCGACCACCTTCTCCTCGAACATCGGCGCGCGCAGCGTGTTCACCGCTTCCGGGTTGCTGCGGTAGAACTCGAACACCTGCTGCTGCTGGTCGCCCGGGAAACGACGCACCTGCTCGAACAGGCCGCGCTGCAACTCCTCGTCGGAGACGGTAACGCCCGCCTTTTCGCCGATCTCGGCCAGAACCAGGCCAAGGCGCACGCGGCGCTCGGCCAGGCGCAGATATTCAACGCGCGCCTCTTCTTCCGTCGTCTCTTCGTCAACGAAGGTGCGGCCGGCCGCTTCCAGATCGCGGTTGACCTGCGCCCAGATGTTGTTGAACTCGGCTTCGACAAGCTTCGACGGCGCCTCGAACGAGTAAGCGCTGTCCAACTGGTCGAGAAGCTGGCGCTTGACCTTCTGGCGGGTCATCGAACCGAACTGGTTCTCGATCTGGCCGCGCACGATCTCGCGCAGCTTTTCAAGCGATTCCAGGCCAAGGCTCTTGGCCGTCTCGTCGCTGATTTCCAGCGCGCCCGGCTTCTCCACGCCCTTGACGGTTACGTCGAAGGTCGCTTCCTTGCTGGCAAGATGGGCTGCCTGGTAGTTTTCCGGGAACGTCACGGTGACCAGCTTTTCGTCACCGGCCTTGGCGCCAACAAGCTGTTCCTCGAAACCGGGGATGAATTCCTTGGAACCGAGCACCAGCGGCTGGTCGTTGCCGGCGCCGCCGTCAAAGGCCTCGCCGCCGATCTTGCCGACATAGTCGATGGTGACGCGGTCGCCGTCGTCTGCCTTGCCGGTCTTGGGCTCGTAGGAGCGGGTCGATTCGGCGACGCGCTTGACCTGCTCGTCGATCTCGCTCTCCGGTACGTCATAGACCGGGCGCTCGACCTTGATGTCGGAGAATTCCTTGATCTCGATTGCCGGAATGACTTCATAGTTCAGCTTGAACTCGAAGTCGGAACCGCCGGCCAGGATTTTTTCGGCTTCCTTCTCGTCCTCGGTCATGATGACCTCGGGCTGCATCGCCGCCTTCTCGCCGCGACCGGTGATGATGGTGCGCGAATCGTTGAGGATTTCGTTGACCACCTCGGCCATGAACGACTTGCCGTACACTTTGCGCAGATGATTGACCGGCACCTTGCCGGGGCGGAAGCCGTTGATGCGGGCCTTGCCCTGGGCGTCCGAAAGCCGGGCATTCAGCTTGGCTTCCATGTCGCTGGCCGGCACGACGACCTTGATCTCGCGCTTGAGGCCGGAATTGAGCGTTTCGGTGACCTGCATCATCAAACCTTTGTTTTCGCCAATGAGGCGCTGTACGGCCCGTGCCATACGCAGCCTGGTAAAGTCTCGCCGGGAGTGGCTTTCGTTGCGGAACAGGACAATTCGACCACAAGCGGCTCAAATCACCCCAGATGCGCTTCAAAATGTGAATAAGCCTTTGTGTTTCCTACTTCTTTCACATCCTGCAGAAGCGGATCGTCGCGTCCCGTCACATTCGACACGCCTTTTGTCACAGGCGGGGCTAATTTTCAACCGTCTTCGCGTTTCGACCCGTGCGACCATTTTCAACGCGACATTGACAGAATGATGTCATCATGGGATTGGCGGGCAATGCGGATGTGGCGGAACTGGTAGACGCCCTGGATTTAGGTTCCAGTGCCGAAAGGCGTGGAGGTTCGAGTCCTCTCATCCGCACCAATTGAAATCAGAAAGCCTTGCAATTTCAATAAGTTGTGAGGCTTTCACATTTTCATATCCCCGGTTTAATCCCCCTCTCTTTTCCCATTAGCTGCGTCTTGACGCCTCACCTCGCCGGCGCAATGGTGCGCAGGGCTAGGGATAGCTATGGGACTTCTAGGCGGGCTTATGGGCCGAACACCTAGTCGAAGATGGTCGGGAGAGCCTCAATGTCCGATCATGTCCTACCCAGACCAAGCACCCGAAGCTGATCGTTGGACAGATCATCTTGCAATAACGGACGATCAGGCGTGCGACGTTGGCTGGCTATTTCTGATACTTGGAGGCGGAAGGAACCGTATACGAGCGGCCGCATTGTGGGAGATGTGCGACACGTACGCTGACCCCAAGGAAAAATGCCATGGCCAAAAAACCCGGCAGATCGAGCAGACCCGCCACAATTCACGACCAAAAGCTAGAGCGTGGAGAAGGCGGCGAACTCCATCAGGTCGCGACGGGCAGCGTGCCTGTCATGACAACCGCGCAAGGCGCACCTGTTTCCGATGACCAGAACGTGCTCCGGATCGGCGCGCGCGGCCCGTCGGCACTCGAGGATTTCCACTTTCGCGAGAAGATTTTTCACTTCGACCACGAGCGTATTCCCGAGCGCGTCGTCCATGCCCGCGGCTACGGCGCTCACGGCTATTTCGAAACCTACAAATCGCTGGCCAAATATACCCGCGCCGATATCTTCCAGCGTGCTGGCGAGAAGACGCCGGCCTTCATGCGAATCTCGACCGTTGCCGGCAACAAGGGCTCGACCGATCTTGCCCGCGACGTGCGCGGCTTTGCCGTGAAAATCTATACCAAGGAAGGCAATTGGGACCTCGTCGGCAACAACATGCCGGTGTTCTTCATTCAGGATGCCATCAAGTTCCCGGACCTCGTTCACGCCGTCAAGGACGAGCCGGATCGCGGCTTTCCGCAGGCGCAGTCGGCGCATGACAATTTCTGGGATTTCATCTCGCTGACGCCGGAAAGCATGCACATGGTCATGTGGATCATGTCCGACCGCGCCATCCCGCGTTCGCTGCGCTTCATGGAAGGGTTCGGCGTTCACACCTTCCGCCTGCTCAATGCCAGCGACGAATCCACCTTCGTGAAATTTCACTGGAAGCCGAAGCATGGCATGCAGTCGGTGGCGTGGAACGAGGCGGTCAAGATAAGCGGCGCCGATCCGGATTTCCACCGCCGCGATATGTGGGACGCCATCCATGCCGGCGATTTCCCGGAATGGGAATTGCGGCTGCAACTATTCGACCAGAAATTCGCCGACAGTTTCGACTTCGACGTGCTCGACGCCACCAAGCTGATCCCCGAGGAAATCCTCAAGCCCATTCCCGTCGGGCGGCTGGTGCTCGATCGCATGCCGGACAATTTCTTTGCCGAGACCGAACAGGTCGCCTTCATGACCCAGAACGTGCCGCCCGGCATCGATTTCTCCAATGATCCGCTGTTGCAGGGGCGCAACTTCTCTTATCTCGACACGCAGTTGAAACGGCTGGGCGGGCCGAACTTCACCCATATACCGATCAATGCGCCTAAATGCCCGTTCCAGAATTTCCAGCAGGATGGCCACATGGCCATGCACAATCCGGTCGGCCGCGTGAACTACCAGCCCAATTCCTGGGGCGCCGGCCCGCGTGAATCGCCACAGAAAGGCTTCAGATCGTTTGCCGAGGAAGAGGCGGGAACGAAACAGCGCATCCGTCCCGAAAGCTTCGCCGACCATTACAGCCAGGCACGGCTGTTCTACATCAGCCAGACCCCGACGGAGCAGGCCCACATCGCCGCCGCTTTGACGTTCGAATTGAGCAAGGTGAAGACGGCGGTGATCCGCGAGCGGATGGTTTCGCATCTGCTCAACATCCACGATGAACTGGCAAAAAAGGTCGCTACCGATCTCGGCCTCGAGGCGATGCCGAAGCCGGCCGATGCTGCCGTCCCCACCCGTCAGGACCTGAAGGCGGCCCCCTCGCTCAGCATACTCGCGAACCCGCCGGGAACGTTCGAGGGGCGCAAGCTCGGCATTCTTGTGACCGACGGCACGGACGCCGCCCTGTTGAAAGGGCTGACCGATGCCGTCAAGAAGGCCAAGGCCAACTTAGAGATCATCGCGCCAAAAATCGGTGGGGCCAAGCTCAGCGACGGCAGCCATGTCGACGCCGACCAGATGATCGCCGGTGGCCCCTCCGTGCTCTATGACGCGGTGGCGGTGTTGCCGTCGGAAAAGGCCATGGCCGATCTGGTCAAGGAATCGACCGCGCGTGATTTCGTGGCCGATGCGTTCGCGCACTGCAAGTTCATCGGCTATGTCAACGCGGCCATGCCCTTGTTCGAAAAGGCGGGCATTGCCGGAAGTCTCGATGAGGGGGTCATTGCCCTCAAGGGACCGAAAGACGCCGCCGGCTTCCTGCAAAGGCTTGGCGCGTTGCGTCTTTGGGAACGGGAGCCGAAAGTGAAAATGTCGTAATCGACGCCGGCAGTCCTCGGAATTTCACGCACTGGCCGACAAGCACGTCGGCGTGATTGCCTGGAACCGGGAGGCAAACCCGGATATCGGGGAGTATGGGCCACCGTCGACGTTGTTCGTGTCTGGTGACGTGCCGGAGTAGTTGGGCGAAAAAGTCCGCACGACCATCATGGGCCGGTCGGTGGCTATGATTTGCTTAAGTCAAGGCGACGGTCTACCCTCAGTCACTAGCGGTTTCTGACAAGGGCGCCGCCGGTGAGGGTGCGAATATCCCTCGCCCCAAACATAAGGAGGACGACCATGTCTTCCCCATCAAGATCGCAACAGCATCTCACTCCTGCCAACCTGGCGATGATCGAACACGCGCTCGCAAGAGTTCGGCTGCTTTACGAATTCGACCGTCATTCTCAAGACGAAAAGCAGCTTGCGGCCGTCATGATCGGCGAATTCCAGCGGGGCAATAATACAGAGGACGGACTTGTTGCCGTGTTCCTTGGAATGTCGGACACCGCCGTCAACGCAATGCGGAAAATCCAGATGAGAAAATCGCTCAAATGTTGGGGCAACGAGGGCGGCACGGCCAAACCGCTGACCGAACTCTCTGCCTGAAACAAAAAACCCGCGCATCCATCAGGACACGCGGGCGATCATATTGCTGGCGTCGGGAAGATGGTTAGTGCGTTTTCCGAATAATTGCGGTTACGTATCATAGCCAGCATGTGCGAACATGTTTTCGCATTCCTTTGGTG
>NZ_JBTMXB010000039.1:0-33349 GCF_054489405.1 Mesorhizobium sp. A623 | reverse complement strand
CGAACCTCTTCGGCGCCGGCGGCGAACCGCCCTCGTTGATGAGGCGTATATAGTCGCCACCTACACGAACTGTCAACACGCATTTCGATCTTTTTCGTGTTTTATCAGCAGAAAGCCGTCAGCCGGCTTTTTCGTAGCCGGCTTATGCGGGGCATTCGCATTCGCAGGCACGATACCCGCGCCAAAACCCTGTCGCAGCCATAATGACGGCAACCGTACTGGCGCTGGTGGTATCCTGATTCCGGCCACGCTTTTGCCCGCTTCATCAGGAAAGAAGACGGAATGCCGAGCATAGGCTGTGCGACCGCCCTTATAGGAATGACGTAAACGGGGATCGAGACGCGGTCGGGTTTCGTTGACTTAGCCCGGCGCGACAGGCAAATGTCACGGATACGTCGAAAGCAGTAACCCGCCGGGGAAGAAGCAGCCGTCCTGGATGCCAGACACGCAAGAGGTCATAGCCGAACTCGGCAACCAGCCGCCGCTCATCGCGGACGGCCGCAGCGGTCCTCCCGACCGTCGCGAGGTTTCGGCGCGCTGGCTGTCCGGCACGTTCCTGACCGGCCTAACCTCCAGCGTATTGATGGGCGTCGCCCTGTTCGCGGCGCTTGACGGACGCCAGCAACTTGCCACGCCGCCCGAGATCGCCCAGCTGATTGGCCTGGCCGACGGGGCCGATTCCGGCGAAGGCGCAAAGACGACGCGGCTGGTGCCGCTGCGCCAGATCGCCAAGGCCAAGGATCGGCGGCGCATGGAAGTGTCGATGGTCACCAAGGTTGGCGACCGCGACGTTATCCACACCATTCCCTTCGTGCAGATAAAAATGGCATTGGCCGCCGGCCACACGACGACCCGTGCCTATCCACCTTTCGATCCGATGCAGGTTTTTGGCGACGACGCGCCGGCCCAGCCGGCCACCAGTACCGCCAGTGCCGGCCAGATTTACGGCGCCAAGGTCGAAAGCGAGATGTCGCTGAAGACCATCGACTTCCCGATCGACACCGCCGCCTTTGACGAAAAGAACGACCTTTCCGCCAACGAGGTGGAAAAGGTGGTGCGGGAAGCCGGCGCCGACCTTGGCGACGGCGCCATCCATGTCGCGGCACTTCATTATGTCGACCCCCAGCGCTTCGGCGACCAGCTGGCGCAAAGCATGGCCGGGTCGTACGGCGTCAAGATCGTGCCTGAAAACGTGTCCGTCTCCCCGCGCGCCGATGCCGACGACCATGCGCCGTTTTTCGCCGAGGAGATCATTCCCTTCACGAAGGATTACGGCATTGCCGACGCCTTCGCGGACTCCGGCTATACCGGCGATGACGCGACCGGCATGGCCGAGGCGATCGGCAAACTGCTGAATGCGTCGGCGCTCAAGGCGGGAACCGTCCTGCGCGTATGCCTGGAAGTCGACGGCGACGTGGCCAAGGTCGTGCGTGCGAGTGTCTATGACAAGACCCAGCATATCGTCACCATCGCGCTGGACGACGACGGCCAGTACGTCCCGGCCAGGGAGCCCGAGCCCAATCCCGAATTGCTGACGGCATTCGACGATTCGAAGCCGGTAGCCGTGCGCGGCAGCCTGCCGAACATTTATGACGGCATCTATCGCGCGGCCTATTCCTACGGAATGACCAAGACGATGACCAAGCAATTGGTCAGGCTGCTGGCGTCGAATGTCGATTTCCAGTCACGCCTTACCGCGTCGGACCGCATGGAAGTGCTGTTCTCCCAGCCCGATAGCGACGATCAGGCATCGGACGAGTCGGAATTGCTCTACGTGTCCGCGACCTTCGGCGGCCAGACACGCACCCTCTACCGGTTCCAGATGCAGGATGGCGAAGCCGACTATTTCGATCAGGATGGGCGTAGCGCCGAACAGTTCCTGCTGCGCAATCCGCTGCCGGCCGGGAGATTCCGCTCCGGCTTCGGGGCCCGGCGCCACCCGATCCTGGGCTATGTGCGCATGCATACCGGCGTCGATTGGGCGGCCCCCGTCGGCACGCCGATCATCGCTGCGGGCAATGGCGTCATCGAGAAAGCCGGCTGGGCTGGCGGCTACGGCAAGCAGATCATGATTCGCCACGCCAATGGCTACGAGACATCCTATAATCACCAGAGCGCCTTTGCCAAAGGAATGGTGGCTGGCGTGCGCGTGCGCCAGGGCCAGATCATCGGCTATCTCGGCCAGACAGGCTTGGCCACCGGCCCCCATTTGCACTACGAACTGATCGTCAACGGCACCAAGGTTGACCCGATGCGCGTGCGCCTACCCGTCGGCAAAACGCTGAAGGGCGAAGATCTGGTCGCCTTCAAGCGGGAGCGCGAACGCATCGACGACCTTTTGAAGCAGGAAGATGCGGATCAATTGAAAGTCGCCAGCGCAAAAGTCGACAGCGGGAGCTAGAGCGGCGGACGCTCGGATAAATCCGCGCTGCCGCTCTATCCTTTTGTTTGAGCATCGGATTTTCCGAAAACCGGTAACCACTTTTCGGTCCGATGCTTTAGTTTGCTTCCTGCGGCGAGCCTTCACCGGGAATCGTTGTCCAGGCGATAATTGCCGAGAGCAGGCATAATAGTACCGTAACGGATGCCACCGCCGCGAACGCCGCGTCCCCGGCAGCGATGCGTTTCGCGTCGAGCGCCGGCGAAAGGCCGGCGGGCGCCGGTTCGCCGAATCCGACGATTGCCCCCGGCATGCCGAACGCATTTGCATACACCCACGCCGCTAGTGAACCCATCGCGGCAACGGCAAAAAGGCCGGCAATGCGCGAAACGGCGTTGTTTATGCCGGACGCTGCGCCGGTGTCCTTGTCGTCGACGGCCGTCATGACAGCCGTCGATAGCGGCGACACGACAAGCGCCATGCCAAGCCCCATCAACGCGGTCAGCGGGAAAGCGCCGGTCCAGAAACGATGCGCGCCGGAATAGGTCAGGATTGCCAGGCCGGCAAACGCCAAAGCAACCAGGAGATTGCCGGCCGTAAGCGGCAGGCGCGGTCCGGTTCTATCGGAAAAGCGACCGGCCGGACCCGACAAAAGGGCGATGCAGGCTGAGAGCGGGACAAAGATGAACCCGACCTCGCCGGCACTCAATCCCCAGCCGGCAATGAGCAGCATCGGCAGGTAAAAAAGGTTCGCCGACAGCGCGAAATAGAGAAAGAAGGTCACGATATTGGCGCCGGCAAACGCACGGTTCCTGAACAGCGCCAGTTCGATCATCGGCTCACGCTGGCGCCGCTCCCACAAAATGAAACAAATGAGTAGCGCCATGCCCGCTGCGATGCTCAGCCCTGGAGCGCGATTATGCCCTGCCTCGCTGATCGCCGTGAGCCCATAGGCAAGGCTGCCGAAAGCCAGCGTCGCAAGGGCGGCGCCGCCAAGATCGAGCGAGCGTTTGGCGACCGCCTTATCATTGGGAACCTTGGCCAGCAGGAGGTAGATGGAAATCGCGCCCAGCGGCAGGTTGATGGCAAAGATCGCGCGCCAGATGCTGTCATCGAAGGAAGCCAGCAACAGGCCCCCGAGCACAGGCCCGAGCGCCGTCGTCAAGGCCGATGCCGATGCCCAGATACCGATGGCTCGTCCGCGCTCTTTCTTGGGATAGGCTTTTGCGATGATGGCGAGACTGCAGGGCACCATGATCGCCGCGCCCAAACCCTGGACCGCTCGAAACACGATGAGAAGCGCCGCGCTCGGCGCCAGCGCGCAGGCAAGCGACGCCAGGATAAAGACCGCAATGCCGGCAACGAAGGTGTGGCGCATGCCGAAACGGTCGCCGGCCGCCCCACCGGCCAGGATCAGCGCCGAGAGCGTCAGCGCATAGCCGTTGGATATCCATTGCGCGTCGGCGAAACTGGCGCCGAGATCGGCGCGGATTGCGGGAATGGCGATGGCCAGAACCGAACCGTCGATAAAACCCAGCGCGGAGGCAAGGATTGCCGCAATCAGGACGAAGTGACGACGATTCTGCGGACAAAAGGCACCGCCATTCGGCGCGACAGCTGCTTCCTCTTTGGCATGGCTTGGCAGCATCGTCTAGAATCCGCGCTTCACACAAACAGGATGCGCGCGAGAGTACGCCGCCGCAAGTGGGCTTCCCGATGCTGGATCATCGGCGAAACTGGCGATCGGGCTTAATCCATGAACTCCACCGTCACGCCCGGCTTCACCAGTTTGGCCAGTTCGCGCGCGTCCCAATTGGTCAGGCGAACGCAGCCATGGCTCTCGGTCTTGCCGATTTTGGTCGGATCGGGCGTGCCGTGGATGCCGTAAGTCGGCTTGTCGAGCGCAATCCAGACCGATCCGACCGGTCCGTTCGGACCTGGCGGAATGGTCAGCACCTTGTCGTTCTCGCCTTGCTTGAAATTGATCTTCGGGTTGTAGGTATAGTTCGGGTCCAGGGCTACTCGGGTCACGGCATGCGTGCCCGAGGGCGAAGGCGTATCTGTGGAGCCGATCGTCGCCGGATAAGCGGCGACCAGTTTTCCCTCCGCATCGTAGGCTCGCACCTGCTTCATGGCCTTGTCGGCAAGGATACGCGCTACCGGAGTGCTGACGAGCCTGCCGAAATTGGCGACCTTGATGATCGTGCCCGGCCGGTTGAAATTGGCTTCTGGATTGAGCGCCTTGAGATAGTTCTCGTCCATATGGAACCGCTCGGCCAGCGCCTCCGTAACCGTCGTAAAACTCAGCCGGTCGAGCTTTGCCTTGTCGCTGTAGTCTGATGGCACCGAAGCGACGTAAGGACCGGCAGCATCTTCAGCCGTGATGGTATAGGAGGCAAACGCATCGCCGCCCGTGCGCGCCAGCGCCTCAGTTATGCCGACCGTGTCGGTCGTCCTCAATTGCGTGCCGGTTATTTCCCGATAGGCGGCAAGGGCCTTGTCGACATTGGAGCCGAACCTGCCATCGATGACGCCCGGCGAGGCGCCGACGCGATCCATCAGGACTTGCAGCGCCGCCACGTCCTCGCGTGCGCCGAGCGCCAGATGCGAATTGAGCTTGGCAGCCTGCGCATCCCCCGGATGCGCAGGCACGACCACAACCTCCGGCTCGGCCGAATCGATAGAGGCCTGATCAAGCGGCTCGCTGGTAATCTTCCCACGCTGCACGTCGCGTGGCGCCTGCGGCTCTTCCGGGTAGGCCTCGCCATAACTTCCGTCGTCCAGCGGAATGGCCTCGCTATACGGATCGCTTTCCTGCACGGGCGGGTAGAGGCCGCCTTCCTCTTCCATCTGCCTTCGACGCAGCCGCGCCAGGTCTTCGGGATCGTCCAGATAATACCGGTCATCCCGTTGCTGGCGCAATTGGCGGCGGCGTTCGTCCAGGCGAAGGGATCGGCGGTCGAGACGGGTTTGCGGGGGCTGTATCGCGACCACCTTGCCGGTGAAGGAATCGACGATCACCCGATTGCCCTTGCCGTCGAAATAGACTTCGTAGTCGCCATTCTGGGCAACGATAATGCCAGGCTCGGCAGTCGGCACCGTTTGCTCCTGCCCATCCGGAGATGGCACCGCAGCGGCAAGCACCGGCGACGAAACCAAGGCAAATATCGAAAGGGTGAGTAACATGCGAAGCATGGCAGCTATTCCGGGTCCTGTTCGCCGTCGCGCGGCGCTATGCTCAACTGACAATCCAAAATAGGGTTCCAACATGAACCGGGCATGAAAATGGCAGCTACCGCTGCGCCGTATGCGACAAGGCGCCGACCGCAGGCTTTAGCCGGCGAATCAGCGCCTCGATCTTACCCGAGCAGGCCCGCGAGAACAGTGGCCCGCGAAATCAGGCGGCGTCGGCCTCCGCGACGAGCGTGGGCTTCGACCTGAAGTTCAGCCGGTCGGACCCGGCCGTCACCTTGACGGTAGAACCGTCGAGGATGTCGCCCATCAGGATTTTCTCCGCCAGCGGGTCTTGCAGTTCCTTCTGCATCGCCCGCTTCAGCGGCCTTGCCCCATAGGCAGGGTCGTAACCCTTCGCCGCCAGCCACTCCACCGCATCCTTGTCGAGGTCGAGCGTGATCTTGCGGTCGACAAGCAGGCTTTCCAGCCGCTTGAGCTGGATTTCCACGATGCGGCCCATATCCTGCCGGCGCAGCCGGTGGAACAGGATGATCTCGTCGATCCGGTTCAGGAATTCCGGCCTGAACGAGGCGCGCACGACGTTCATGACGTCGTCGCGCACCAGATCGACATCCTGGTCCTCGGTGAGATTGACCAGATATTCGGAACCAAGGTTGGAGGTCATGACGATCAGCGTGTTGCGGAAATCGACCGTACGGCCCTGCCCATCGGTCAGCCGCCCATCGTCAAGCACCTGCAGAAGGACGTTGAAGACATCGGGATGCGCCTTTTCGATCTCGTCGAACAGGATGACCTGATAGGGCCTGCGCCGCACCGCTTCGGTCAGCGCACCGCCTTCCTCATAGCCGACATAGCCGGGAGGCGCGCCGATCAGGCGCGAGACCGAATGCTTTTCCATGAACTCCGACATGTCGATGCGAACCATCGCGCTTTCGTCGTCGAACAGGAAATTAGCCAACGCCTTGGTCAGTTCGGTCTTGCCGACGCCAGTCGGCCCGAGGAACATGAACGAGCCGAGCGGCCGGTTCGGGTCCTGAAGGCCGGCGCGCGCACGGCGAACGGCTTTCGACACCGCCTGCACCGCCTCGCCCTGGCCGACGACGCGCTTGCCGATCTCGTCTTCCATGCGCAACAACTTGTCGCGCTCGCCTTCCAGCATCTTGTCGACCGGAATGCCGGTCCAGCGCGAGACGATGTGCGCGACGTGGTCGGGCGTGACCACCTCCTCGACCATCCCGGGTCCTTTTCCGTCATGGGACTCGGCTAGCTTCAGCTTCTTTTCGAGTTCCGGGATCGTGCCATAGGCAAGCTCGCCGGCGCGCTGGAACTCGCCCTTGCGCTGGGCAATCGCCAGTTCGTTGCGGGCATCGTCCAGATTCTTCTTGAGATCGGCGGCATGCCCGAGTTTCTGCTTCTCGGCCTGCCATTTCGTGGTGATCGTGGCCGATTCCTCTTCAAGCCCGGACAGTTCCTTTTCGAGCCGGACCAGCCGGTCCTTCGAAGCGTCGTCGGTTTCCACCTTCAGCGCCTCGCGCTCGATCTTGAGCTGCATGATACGGCGGTCGATCTCGTCCAGCGCCTCCGGCTTGGAGTCGACCTGCATGCGCAGCCGCGAAGCCGCCTCGTCCATCAGATCGATCGCCTTGTCGGGCAGGAAACGGTCGGAAATGTAGCGGTTGGACAGGGTCGCCGCCGAAACCAGCGCCGAATCGGATATGCGCACCTTGTGGTGCTGCTCGTATTTTTCCTTCAGGCCGCGCAGGATCGAGATGGTGTCTTCTACCGACGGCTCATCGACGAACACCGGCTGGAAGCGGCGTGCAAGGGCGGCGTCCTTTTCGATATATTTGCGGTATTCGTTCAGCGTGGTCGCCCCAACGCAATGCAACTCACCGCGCGCCAGCGCCGGCTTCAACAGGTTGGACGCATCCATCGCGCCGTCCGCCTTGCCGGCACCGACCAGCGTGTGCATCTCGTCGATGAACAGGATGATGCCGCCGGCCGCCGACGTGACTTCCGACAGAACGGCCTTGAGCCGCTCCTCGAATTCGCCGCGATATTTGGCGCCTGCAATCAACGCGCCCATGTCGAGCGCCATCAACTGCTTGTCCTTCAGCGATTCCGGCACGTCGCCATTGACGATGCGCAGCGCCAGCCCTTCGGCGATCGCCGTCTTGCCGACGCCCGGCTCCCCGATCAGGACCGGATTGTTCTTGGTGCGGCGCGACAGAACCTGGATCGTGCGGCGAATTTCCTCGTCGCGCCCGATCATCGGATCGAGTTTCCCCGCCCGCGCATCAGCGGTGAGATCGCGCGCATATTTCTTCAGCGCGTCGTAGCCCTGCTCGGCGGTCGCCGAATCGGCGGTGCGTCCCTTGCGCAAATCGTTGATCACCTGGTTCAGCGCCTGTGCGGTGACGCCGGCCTTGGCAAGAATGTCGGCGGTTTTCGCCGACTTCTCCATGGCAAGCGCCTGCAGGAGCCGCTCGACGGTGACGAAACTGTCGCCGGCCTTCTTTGCCAGTTCCTCGGCGGTCGAAAACACCTTGGCCAGGGGCTGCGCCAGATAAAGCTGGCCGTTGCCGCCTTCCACCTTGGGCATGGCTTCGAGTGCCGTCTCGACGCCAAGCTTGACGTCGCGCGCATTGCCGCCGGCGCGTTCGATCAGCGACGCGGCCAGGCCCTCGTCGTCATCGACGAGCACTTTCAGGATATGTTCGGGGGTGAATTGCTGGTGGTTGCGCGACAGCGCCATTGTTTGTGCGGACTGGATAAAGCCGCGCACGCGCTCGGAGTATTTTTCAAGATCCATAATCGTCTCCCTTCCGTCACCGGCCCGCTTCGCGGCACCGAATCGGACTGCGGTGAGGAACCCGCCAATGTGGCCGGGTCCAGTTCGGGATAGATATGGGGCGCGATCTTCTGTCGCTCAAGGCTCGCGGCCTTGCAGCCGGCAAAAAACCGGACGGCCGAAAAGCAAAACGGCGGGTGATGCCCGCCGCTTACTTTGGATTGAACCTAGCCGATCAGCTTTCGCTGACGGCCGGTTCGACTGCGGCGGCTTCCGCCGGCGCTTCCGCACCTTCGGCTGCCGCACTGTCAGCGCTTACGCGTGGCCGGCGCGGGCGGCGCGGCCGCCTCGGCGTCTCGGCCGCAGCTTCGTTAAGCTCGGCGCGAGCGGCCAATTCGGCAGGTGACAGGTGTTCGGAGGAAGCGACAGGCGCGGCAACGGCTTCGGAAGCAGCGTCCGCCGCAATCGCCGGCGACGCATCGGACGAAGCCGGCGCACCGTTTTGCCGGTCCGCCTCGTCTCGCGATCCGTTCTGTTCGCCACGCGACTGGTGATCGCCGCGCTGGCCATTCTGGCCATAGCCGCGACTGGGCCGGCGTTCGCGCTGGCGACTATTTCGCTCCTCTGATCCGCCCTCGCCGGCAGATTCGGTATTGAGCGCGATTTCGGCTGGCGTGCCCTCGATGACAGGCTGCGGGCCCGATCCGTTGTTGGCGCGCTCGGTCGACGAGTCAGCCTGCGCATTGTGGCCGTTGTTGTCGAAATCGTCGCGATCTTCGTCGCCGTCATCGTCAAAATCGTCGCGGTTATTCTGGACGTTCTGGACGGGCATCTGCGCCTGCGCGGCGGCAATGATGCGGTTGTAATGTTCGGCGTGCTGAAGATAGTTTTCAGCCATGACGCGGTCGCCGGAGCTTTGGGCGTCGCGCGCCAGCGTCGCGTATTTTTCGGCGATCTGCTGAGCCGATCCTCGGATCTTCACATCCGGGCCGTTGCTCTCATAATTACGGGTCAGCGGGTTAGGTCCCTTGCGGTTGTTATTATTATTATTGTTGCTGTTGCCGCCACCGCCGCCATTGTTGTTGCGACCGCGCATGCGCCTGTTCTGCTGTTGTGGCCTCATCAGACTCTCTTCATTGTGGAAATTTGAAAAACTTCTTGCAGACGGCGGCGCTCATGCGTCCTGCCGTTTCGGTGTTTCACCGGTGTTCGCCCGCATCGATTGCGTTGGCGCTACTTGCCATCCTGCTCGGTTGCGTATCACTTGCCAGACGGTTCCCGCTCGAAGCTTGGCGTCGTTCGCACAAGGGGCAGATGTTTCCAAGGAACCCGAATCGTTGGAGCACTGCCTGCTTCGTCTCGTCCGGTTAAAAAACCCTAGCGGTATTCCCTGGCGTTGCCAAGCGTTTTTTCGCTGCCGTTTCAGTCTATTTTACGGGTAATTCCTGCATATTTGCCTGCAGATACGAAGATCAGCGCCCGGTCATTCCCGGCGAGATCGCAAAACGCTTCAGCAACAGTAAAACCCGCCATCGCGAAGACATTGGCTACGTCGTGTTTTTGCGTACTGCCGATTTCCACGGCAACACATCCACCCGCTTCCAGATATTTCTCGACCTGGCCTGCAATGATACGATAGGCATCAAGCCCGTCTTCACCACCGTCCAAAGCCCGGTGCGGATCGAAACTGCGCACCTCGACCTGCAAGTTTTGTACGTCGATGGAGCTTATATAGGGCGGGTTGGACACGATTACATCGTAACGCCCTGAAATTTTCGAAAACCAGTCCGACTGGAGCGCCATGAAGCGGTCGGCAAGGCCCAGTTTCGCGGCATTGCGCATTGCGGTCGCAAGCGCGTCGCCGGAAATATCGACGCCGGTTGCAGTCGCCTCGGGAACGGTAGCGAGAAGCGCCAGCGCAATCGCCCCGGTTCCCGTGCCGAGATCGAGAATTCGGCATTTGCCATTGCGCGCGACGACGGCCCGCACCAGAGGCAGGACTGCCTCGACCAGCGTTTCCGTGTCCGGGCGAGGTTCGAGCGTTTCCGCCGACAGGTGGAGTCTCAAACCGTAGAATTCGCGAAAACCCAGGATGCGATGCACCGGCTCGCCCGAAATCCGGCGCTGCAAAGCCTGGTTTATCGCTTCGACAACAGCCACGTCGACCAACCGACCGGGTTCCGTGATCGCCTGCGTTCGCGTCGTGCCGGAAAAGTGTTCCACCAACAGACGCGCATCGAGCACCGGGGTTTCAACGCCCGCATCGCTCAATATTCGCCGTGCCTCGCGATGGAGTGCAGCCAGCGATGTCGGGGCCTGGGCGGGCGAATTCATAGCCCGACAGCCTCAGTTTTCAACGATATCAGCGAGCAGCTTCGACTGATGATCGGCGATCAGCGCGTCAATAATCTCGTCCAACTCGCCCATCATCACGCGCTCGAGCTTGTACAGCGTCAGGTTGATGCGGTGGTCGGTAACGCGCCCTTGCGGAAAATTATAAGTACGGATGCGCTCCGAGCGGTCGCCCGAACCCACCTGCGATTTTCGCGACGACGAACGCTCCTCGTCGGCGCGGCTGCGTTCGAGGTCGTAGAGCCGCGCGCGTAAAATCTGCATGGCGCGCGCCCGGTTCTGGTGCTGCGATTTTTCCGCCTGCACCACCATGATTCCGGTCGGCAGGTGCGTGATGCGCACGGCCGAATCGGTGGTGTTGACGTGCTGGCCGCCCGAACCGGAAGCCCGCATCGTGTCGATGCGGATCTCGTCCGGCTTGATCTCGATATCGACCTCTTGCGCCTCGGGCAGCACCGCCACGGTAGCCGCCGACGTGTGGATGCGCCCTTGTGCCTCCGTCGCCGGCACACGCTGCACGCGGTGCACGCCGGATTCGAACTTCAGATGGGCAAACACGCCCTTGCCCGAAACGGTGGCAATGACCTCCTTGTAGCCGCCGGCGTCGCCCTCGCTGGCCGAAGCCGTTTCGAAACGCCAGCCGCGCTCAGTGGCGTAGCGCTCATACATGCGGAAAAGATCGCCGGCAAAAAGAGCAGCCTCGTCGCCGCCCGTGCCGGCCCGTATTTCCAGGATGGCGTTCTTGTCGTCGGCGGCATCCTTGGGCAAGAGCAGTATCTGGATGTCTTGTTGCAGCGCCTCGATGTTCTCCTCGACGCCTGGCAGATCGGCTTCGGCCAGCGCGCGCATCTCGGCATCGGTGCTCTTGTCGGCAAGCATCGCCTCAAGGTCCGCCTGCTCGGCCTCGGCGGCGCGCAACTCCCTGATCTTGCCCACCATGTCCTGGATTTCGGCATATTCCGAAGCCATTCTTACATAGGCATCGGGGGCCGGCCCGGCCGCCATCTGCGCTTCGAGCATGTCGAAGCGCTTGACGACTTGGTCCATGCGGTCGCGCGGAAGAGTGATCATAGGGGAATCGAGCGATCGTCGGCAAAGGCCTGCAACAGCGCCCGCATCGGCAGGCCGTTCGCCGGCGCGGAAAGGTTATCGGTGAAAAAGCGCTGCAATTCTTCCAGCGGCAGTTCGGTCAACATCGCCTTGACCGGGCCGATCGCGGCGGGCGACATGGAAATGGAACGGTAGCCAAGCCCGATCAGTGCCATGGCTGATATCGGCTTGCCGGCAAGTTCGCCGCACAAGGTGACCGGTGTAAGATTGCGATGACCGGCATCGGCGATCTGCTTCAGCACGCGCATGAACGGCACCGACAACGGGTCGAAGCGGTCGGACACCTGCGTGTTGCCGCGGTCGACCGCCATGACGAACTGGAACAGATCGTTCGAGCCGACGGAAACGAAATCGACGGCCTTCATCAGTTCGTCGAGCTGGAACAGCAACGCCGGCACTTCCAGCATGGCGCCAAGCTTCAGGCTGGTCGGCAGATGATGGGCAAAGCGCGACAGATGCCGCACCTCGCGGTCGATGATCTCGCGCGCTTGCGCGATCTCGCCGAGTTCGGTCACCATCGGCAGCATCAGCTTGAGTTCGCGGCCCCCGCACGCCTTGAGCAAGGCGCGGATCTGGGTACGCAACAGGCCCGGCCGGTCGAGCGTCAGCCGGATCGCGCGCCAGCCGAGCGCCGGGTTTTCCTCCTGCACCGATCCTTTGAAGTAAGGCAGCACCTTGTCGCCGCCAATGTCGATGGTGCGGAAAGTGACCGGCTTGCCGCGCGCCGCGTCGAGCACGTCGCGATAGAGCTTCTCCTGTGCTTCCGCACGCGGGAAGGTCGAAGCCACCATGAACTGCAATTCGGTGCGGAAAAGCCCGATGCCGGCCGCACCCGCCTCCGCCAGTTGCGGCAGGTCGACGGCCAGTCCGGCATTCATCAGAAGGTCGACCTGGACCCCGTCCTTGGTGATCGATGGCTGCTTGCGAAGTTCCCGGTAAACTTCCTGCCGGCGTGCGCGGAACCGTACCTTCTCGGCATAGGCGGCCTCCAGATCCGCCTGCGGACGCAGATGGATGATGCCTTCCTCGCCGTCGACGATGATGTCGTCGCCATTCTCCGACATGGAGACGGCGCCCTTCATGTGGCCGGCGACCGGAATGCCCATGGCGCGCGCCACGATGACGACATGGCTGGTGGCCGTCCCGTCCTCCAGCACCAGCCCGCGCAAATTCTCGCGCGGATAATCGAGCAGTTCCGCCGCCCCCATCGAGCGGGCGACGATGATGGCGTCCTTCGGCAGCCAGGCCGCCACGGCTTCAGGCCCGCGCCCCATCAACTGGCGCAACAGCCGGTTGGCGAGATCGTCGAAATCGCTCATCCGCTCACGCAGATACGGATCGGTCATGTGGATCATGCGCGCGCGCATGTCCGACTGCACCTTCTCGACCGCAGCCTCCGCCGTCAGGCCGTTGTGGATCGCCTCTTCCAGCCGGCGCACCCAGCCACGGTCATTGGCGAACATGCGATAGGCTTCCAGCACCTCGCGGTGCTCGCCCTCGAAGGCAACGTCGCGGCGTTCCAGCATGTCGTCGATGGACAGCCTGAGCGAGCCGAGCGACGTTTCCAGCCGCCGCACCTCTTCCTCGCTGTCCTCGTTGAACAGATTGGTGACGACGATGCGCGGCTCGTGCAGCACGACCTGCCCAAGACCGATGCCCTCGTTGAAGGAGAGGCCGGTAAAACTGACCGGACGCTTCAGGTCGAGTTCCAGTCCCTGCCGGTTGAGCCGTGCCAGGTCGCCGGTGGCGATCATCTCGGCGATGACCATCGCCGTGGTTTCCAGCGCCTCGACCTCGTCGTCGCGATAGGTGCGCATGGTCTTGTTCTGGACCACCAGCACGCCCAGCGTGCGCCCTGCCCTGAGCACCGGCACGCCGAGGAAGGAATTGTAAACTTCCTCGCCCGTTTCCGGCAGATAGGCGAAGGCCGGGTGCTCCTGCGCGTTGGACAGGTTGAGCGGGCGCGCACTCGCCGCGATCGAGCCGACAAGCCCTTGCCCCAGCCGCAACTGCGCCAAGTGGACGGCTTTGGGATTCAAGCCTTCCGTGGCGTAAAGCTCAAGCACCGAATCGGAGCGCAGCACGTAAAGCGAGCAGACCTCGGCGACCATGTTGGAGGCGATGTCGCGCACAATCCGGTCGAGCCGCTCCTGCGGCTCCATCGGCTCCTGCATGAGCTCGCGGAGCCGTTTCAGCAAAACGCGCGGGCCGCTGGCCGTATCACGCATCGCGGCTTGTTCTCCAATCGGCATTTCTGTACCGCCGCGGCTCCACCCGCGCCAGCTCTCACGCAAAGACTGACCTTAAAAGTCCTGCTACTGCTTATCCAGACCGTAGACGGAATGCAAAGTGCGAACCGCAAGTTCCGTGTAGGGACCGTCGATCAGGATCGAAATCTTGATCTCCGACGTGGTGATGGCGCGGATGTTGATGCCCTTGTCGGCCAGGGCCTTGAAGGCGGTCGCCGCGACGCCGGCATGGCTGCGCATGCCGATGCCGATCACCGAAACTTTCGACATGCCGTCGTCGTGCTGCACCATGTCGAAGCCGATATCGGCCTTTATCTTGTCCAGTGCCGCCAGCGCCCTGTCGACATCTCCCGACGGCACGGTAAAGGTCATGTCGGTGAGCTTGCCGTCCTCCGAAATGTTCTGGACGATCATGTCGACATTGATGCCGGCCTGCGCCAGCGGCCCAAAGATGCCGGCGGCAACGCCTGGGCGGTCGCCGACACGGCGCAACGATATTTGCGCCTCGTCCTTGGCATAGGCAATTCCGGTGACGACCTGCTGTTCCACGATTTCATCCTCGTCGCAAATAAGCGTTCCGGGCGGATTGTCGAAATCCCCCATTCCAGGCGCGTCCGGGTCCACGAAGGACGACCGCACGAAGGTGCGCACTTTATGAACCATGGCAAGTTCAACCGAGCGGACTTGCAAGACTTTGGCCCCAAGTGAGGCCATTTCAAGCATTTCCTCGAAGGAAATCTGCGCCAGCCGCCGCGCCTTCGGCTCCACGCGCGGGTCCGTCGTATAAACGCCGTCGACATCGGTGTAGATATCGCACCGGTCGGCCTTGACCGCCGCCGCTATGGCGACCGCGCTGGTGTCGGAGCCGCCGCGTCCGAGCGTGGCAATGCGGTTGTCCGGACCGATGCCCTGGAAGCCGGCGATCACCGCGACCTGGCCTTCGCCGAAGCGCTTGACCAGGAACGACCCGTCTATGTCGAGGATGCGCGCCGCGCCATGGCTGTTGTCGGTCTTGATCGGGATCTGCCAGCCCTGCCACGAGCGGGCGTGCACGCCCATGTTCTGAAGCGTGAGCGCAAGCAGGCCGGCCGTCACCTGCTCGCCGGAAGCGACGACGGCATCGTATTCGCGCGCATCGTGCATGGGCGAGGCTTCGCGCGTCCAGGCGACCAGTTCATTGGTCTTGCCGGCCATCGCCGAAACGACCACGGCAACCTCGTGGCCGGCATCCACTTCGCGTTTGACGTGGCGCGCCACATTGCGGATGCGGGCGATGTCGGCGACCGACGTTCCGCCGAATTTCATCACGATGCGCGCCATGGAAACGAAACGCCTTTGCCTGAATACCGGACCGAAGGGGCCGCAAATCAACGAGATGCGGCCCCCGGAAGTCGAGGCGCCACATTATTGCGGCCTCCTTAACCAAAAGACCGTGGCTGCGCAAGCAACAGAAATCCTGTCAGCGACCGGGAAATTGTTGCCTTGACATTCCAGCCGGCACACCCGACTTCCTAGGGCCGATCGAGGAGACCACGCAATGCCAAAGCCAGAACGATCGGTAGAGAAGCGATCGACGATCGACGCTGCGGAGGTGGAGCGCTTTTCCGCACTCGCCGCCGAATGGTGGAACCCGAACGGCAAATTCCGCCCGCTGCACAAGTTCAATCCGGTGCGTCTTGCCTATATCCGCGACCAAGTGGCGGAGCGTTTCGGCCGCGACCCGCGCGAAGCGCGGCCCTTCAAGGGCCTGCGGTTCCTCGACATCGGCTGCGGCGGCGGCTTGCTGTGCGAGCCGATGGCCCGCCTCGGCGCCGAAGTGGTCGGCGCCGACGCTTCCGCCACCAATATCGAGGTGGCGAAACTGCACGCCTCCGAATCGGGCGTCGAGATCGACTATCGCGCCACCACGGCGGAAGACCTTGCCGACTCCGGCGAGAAGTTCGACGTCATCCTCAACATGGAAGTGGTCGAACATGTAGCCGACATCGACCTGTTCCTCGGCAAGTGCGCCGATATGGTCAAGCCCGGCGGCATCATGTTCGTCGCCACTATCAACCGCACGCTGAAGGCGCTGGGTCTGGCCATCATCGGCGCCGAATACGTGCTGCGCTGGCTGCCGCGCGGCACCCACCAGTTCGGCAAGTTGGTGCGTCCCGAGGAATTGGAAAAGGCGTTGACGACCGCCGCGATGGCCATCATCGACCGCACCGGCGTCGTCTACCATCCGCTGGCCGACCGCTGGCAGCGCTCGACGGACATGGATGTCAACTACATGGTGCTGGCCGAAAAAGGCTCCGCCTGACCATTTTCAGGCGGCTTTGCCGTTCATTTGCTGCGGCTTGGAAGTCAGTTGCGGTCGTCTGGAAAGACCGGAACCGGCATGAAGTCGACACCGTCTTCAGCGAGGCTTTTTGCTTCTTCCAGCGTCGCTTCGCCATAGATTCCGCGCGGGTCGATTTCGCCGAAATGGATTTTGCGGGCTTCCTCGGCAAATTTGTCGCCGACATAGTCGGCGTTCCCGCGAATCTTTTCCGCCATGGCCTTGAGTTGCGCCATCGCCGCCTTCTGCGCGTCGCCCATGGCGAGCGCAACCTTTTCCCGGCTGCGTCCAGTCGAGACGGCCGGCGCCATCAGCGCCTTCTCGACCGCGTGGCTGCCGCAAGAGGGGCATTCGACAAAGCCGCGCTTGGCCTGCGTGTCGAAATCCTCGTTGCTGCGGAACCACCCCTCGAATGTGTGGGCATTGTCGCACTCAAGCGAAAAACGGATCAAGACGCCGCTCCCCTGAGTGCTGCTTCGCCAACGCCGGCATCGACGGTGAATTCTCGCGCATTCTTCAGGTTCGGAATTTTGCGGCGCGCAGCCAGCGATTGCGCCGGATCGATCTCGGCGACAATGACGCCAGGCTCCGCATCGGCAGCCTCGGCCAGCACCCTGCCCCATGGATCAACGATCAGCGAATGACCATAGGTTTCGCGGCCGTCCTCGTGCACACCGCCTTGCGCGGCGGCAATGACAAAAGCCCCGTTCTCGATGGCGCGGGCGCGCAACAGGACGTGCCAGTGCGCCTCGCCCGTTTGCCGGGTAAAAGCGGCCGGCACCGACAATATTTCCGCCCCGGCAAGCGCCTCGGCGCGAAACAGTTGCGGAAAGCGTAAATCGTAGCACACGGCAAAGCCGAGCCTGACCCCACCGATGTCGGCGACCACGGCCTGCTCGCCCGGCTCGTAGGCGGCCGACTCGCGCCAGCTTTCGCCATTGTCCAGATCGACGTCGAACATATGGATCTTGTCGTAGGTCGCCACGATCCTGCCCTGCGGCGATACCAGCAGCGCGCGGTTGGCGATCTTGCCGTCGGCACGCAGGATGCCCGTCGAACCGATATGCACGAAGATGCCAAGTTCCTTCGCCAGGCGACGCGCCGTGGCCACCACGATATCCCTGTCCTCGGTCGTATAGATCGCCTGCCGCGCATCCTTGTCGCGAACCATCGCCCCGGTCATTTCGGGCGTCTGCACATAGGTCGCGCCCTGCCCGGCGGCATTGCGCACCATCCGCTCCATCTCGGCGGCGTTGCGTTGCGGATCGGTGCCAGAACGCATCTGGATTGCCGCGGCCTTGAACACGCCCATCGTCAAGTTTCCTGTTTCAGTGCGGTAGCGGTAAGCATGGTATCCAGCCGCCCCGTCGTTTCAAGGTCATGGAGATCGTCGCAACCGCCGACATGCAGATCGCCGATGAATATCTGGGGGAAAGTCGAGCCGCCATGGGCGCGGCTGATCATCTCCTGGCGCAGTTCCGGAGAAAACGAGGCGTCGTGCTCGGTATAGGCGACGCCCTTGCGCTCGAGCAGGCGTTTGGCCGCCGCGCAATAGCCGCACATCATGCGGGTATAAATGGTGACATCAGCCATATCGGTCTTCCGTTGCGATACACCCTATATAGGGCCTGCTTCATCGGCTCGGAAGTCCCCCGGCAGCACGCGGGCGAAGGTCAGCACGTCGACGGCGCCTGCGCCCCCCTTCTTGAGCGCCTTGGCCATGGCCCGTGCGGTAGCGCCGGTCGTATAGACGTCGTCGATCAACAGCACCCGGCGACCGGCAACCTCTATTTCGCGCTCCACCGGGACGCGGAAGGCCGCCCGCACGTTTTCCTCGCGCTGGCGTCGTTCCAGCCCTACCTGCTGCTGCGTCGGCTTCACGCGTTTTACCGCCGACGGTGCAAACGGCACGCCGCCAAGGCGCGAAACGGCGCGGCCTAGTTCCGCGGACTGGTTGAATTGCCGCTTCAGGAAGCGCCGCCAGTGCAAGGGCACCGGCACGACCACATCCGCGTCAGCCACCAAGGCAGCGCCCGCCCGCATCATCCACCGCGCCATCCAGGGCGCAAGATCCGTTCGGTCCTGGTATTTCAGGCCGCTCACCATCTGCCGCGCGACGCCCGTATACGCAACCGCAGCCCGCGCCCGTCCGAACGGCGGCGGATCGGCGATCGCTTCCGCCGACAAGAAACCCTCGCCCATGTCATGAACGAACGGCGTACCCATCACCGGGCACCAGGGTAGCTCCAGCAGGCGTAATTTCGGCCAGCACAGCGCGCACAATACGCCGGGCTGCGAGACGTGACGGCGGCAACCGGCGCAAACCGGCGGGAACAGAAGCCGTGCCGGCCAGTTCAGCGCCGCTCTGGAAAGACCCTTGATATCTGCCATGGGATCGGCCACGTCACGCCTGTTGGCATTCTCGATCCAGACCTTAGCAGATGCCGTAACGACGGGAACCCTATCCGTGCAGCCAATTTTCGACACATCGCTGTTCCTGGCGCGCAAGCGCCGGGCCTTGGCCAATCCCGTTGCCGGCGCGGATTTCCTGATGCGGCGTGCCGGCGACGATCTGGCCGACAGGCTGAACGCCGTGGAGCGCCGGTTCGCCAGCGCCGCCACTCTTTTTTGCCAGACGGCAACGGCACGGGACGTTCTGGCTGCCAGCGAGAAAGTCGCCGATGTCGTGCGCGTCGAGGCCGATCCGGCCTTTCTCGCCGCAGAGCCGGGTGTGATTGCACCGCCGGAAACCGTGCCCTTCGAGCCGGAAAGCCTCGATCTTGCCGTGTCGCTCCTGTCCTTGCAGTCGATGAACGACATTCCGGGCATGCTGGCGCAGATACGCCGGGCGCTGCGGCCGGACGGCCTGTTTCTGGGCGCGTTTGCCGGGGCTGGAACGCTGGGCGAATTGCGCGAAAGTTTCCTCGCCGCAGAAAGCGAACTCTATGGCGGCGTCAGCCCGCGCGTGATCCCTTTTCCCGATGTGCGCGACGCGGGCGGCCTCTTGCAACGTGCTGGGCTCGCCCTGCCCGTTGCAGATGTCGAGACGGTGGTCGTGCGCTACGATACGCTGTTTTCGCTGATGGCCGACCTCAGGGCGATGGGCGAAACCAGTCCGCTGGTCGACCGTCCGCGCCGGCCCGGTACGCGAAAACTTTTTTCGCGCGCGGCGGAGATTTACGCGGAGCGTTTCGCCGACCCGGACGGCCGGATCAAAGCGAGTTTTTCCATCGTCTGGATGTCTGGATGGGCACCCGATGCCTCGCAGCAAAAGCCGTTGAAGCCAGGTTCGGCAAAGGTGTCACTTGCAAGCGCGCTGAGAGAAACCGGGCAAAACTGACGGAAGAACCACAGGTTAGTTTGCAGCGAACCCCTGCACCAGACGGCTGCTATTGTCGCTCCACAACCATTGCAGCGAATCGGCCAAGCCACCCACCCCGGCGAAAATGGCGAGCGATATCAGCGTCGCAATGAGGCTGTACTCGATAGCCGTGGCGCCAGTTTGATCGTTGATGAACCGGCAAAGCAGTCGTGTCATGGTCGTCGATCCTCTTGCTCCGACGCTAGCATCGACCCATTAAGAAAGGTTAACGGCACAGGCTTAACAAGCGGTGAAGGCCTGCGGAATAACTAGTCCTGGACCGTCGATGCTCTAGCAGTCGCCGCTGCGGCGGCCATTGGCGCGAATCACGCAAACGGATTCGGGCGAGGACTGGAGCACGCTGCGGCGGATGGTGTAGGTTCCGCCGCGCTCGATCGAGCCGGTGCTCATCGTGTCGATCCCGGCAAAGCCGTCGCGTGCGACCTGCCTGTTGTCGTTGCTGTTGTCGAGAAGCGGCACCGCGATCAGGGCCAGCGCAATGGCGACCGAACCGAACAACAGCGTGATCCGCAACAGGCCCATTCCGGCTTCGACGGCCCGCGAGCCTCGTTCCGGGCGTAGCGAGTCCCAGTCGTCAATCGATTCCCTGATCGAACTGTTGTCGAGGCCCATCGCACCAATCCCAAGAAAATCCCTCGCCGCACGGCGGCCGCACTAGGTCAATTTTTCACGGCAAGATTAAGCTTCCATTAATGATGATGGCGCAGCCGCGAAATAGACCGGCAAGTTCCCTCATAAAAGGTCGATCAGGAACGGAATAAGCGGCTCGTCGGCCGGCGGCATCGGATAGTCGCGCATCTGGCGCGGCCTTACCCATTTCAGGGTCTGGCCTTCTTTCGGCATTGCGATGCCCTCGAAGCGGCGGCATATGTAGAGCGGCATCAGCAGGTGAAAATCGTCATAGCTGTGGCTGGCGAAAGTCAGCGGCGCAAGGCATGCAATTTTTGTTTCGACACCAATTTCCTCGCGCAGTTCCCGCACGAGGCATTGCTCCGGCGTCTCCCCCTGCTCTACCTTGCCTCCCGGAAATTCCCACAGGCCGGCAAGTTGCTTGCCCTGTGGCCGTTGCGCGATCAGGACGCGGCCGTCGGCGTCGACCAGCGCGCAGGCGACGACCAGCAGCAGGCGCTTGCCGCTCGAATTCATTTCGCTCATGCCGGCGGCGGCCGACGGTAGTGGTAGCGATAGACCTCGCTGAAGCCGAGCGTCCGGTACAGCGCAAGGGCCGGGTGGTTATCGGCGCCCACCTGCAACCACGCCTCGCGCGCGCCGCGCAAGCGCGCCCATTTCAGCGCCGACAGAATCAATTGGCGGGCATGCCCCTGGTGGCGCGCGGCCTCGTCCGTGGCGATCTCGAACAGGCCGGCAAGATCGCCCTCATGCACGCAGATCAGCGTCGCCAGGGGTTCGTCACCCCGTTCCAGCGCAAACAGGCCGGCCTCGGGCTGGATCGACCCGATGATTTCGGACAGGCCCGGCCGCAGCGAAGCATCCGCCCCATGCACCTTCAAGGCAGCACCGACAAAACGGCTGATGTCGCGCAACGGCAGCTGATCCATCGCCTGCTCGACCGGCGCGTCGGCCAAAGGCAGCCGCATGACCAGCGATTCGTCGAATGTGCTCCAGCCCTGCGCATCGAGATAAGCCGGGATCACGGTTCCCGACAGCGGCGAGACGCGAAAGGTCAGCGGCCTGCCATAGGCCTCGAAACGGCGGCTGGCGCGGCCGATTCGTTCGGGAATCTGGCTTATGTCGCCCGGATCGAGCGGGTTGACCGAATTCAGCCGCTTTGCCGAATGGCCGGCCGTCAGCCGGATCACCCAGGTTCCATCGTAATGAACGGCCGCCGCCGGCCATGCCCGGAACCCCGCCGCTTCATAGCGGCGAACCGTAGCCAGAATGCTGGGCGATGCCACCGGGCCCATCCGCGTCAGCTCCGATAGTCGCCGTTGATTGCGACATATTCCTTGGTCAGGTCGCAGGTCCACACCGTCGCCTTGCCGCGGCCGATGCCGATCTCCGCGCGAATGCGAACCTCGTCGCGCTTCATATAGGCCGTGGTCGCCGCTTCGGAGTAGGATGGATCGCGCTCGCCTTCATGCGCCAGCCGGTTGTCGCCGAACCAGATCGAGAGGCGGTCGCGGTCGGCCGGTTCGCCGGCCTTGCCGACGGCCATGACCACGCGCCCCCAATTGGCGTCTTCTCCGGCGACCGCCGTCTTGACCAGCGGCGAGTTGGCGATCGAAAGCGCGATGCGCTTGGCCGAGCGCGCCGATTTGGCGCCGGTCACCGTCACCTCGATCTGTTTTCTCGCACCCTCGCCGTCGCGCACGACCTGCAGCGCCAGCGACTTCAGAACTTTTCCAAGCGCCCGGCGAAACGCGCCAAGGCGCGGGTCCTTCGGATCGGTGATCGACGGCGCGCTGCGCCCGGCGGCCGTGCCGGTTGCGAACAGAAGCAGCGTGTCGCTGGTCGACGTATCCGAATCCACGGTAACGGCATTGAAGGTCTTGCCGACGCCGCGCGACAGCAAATCCTGCAAGACAGATGCCGCAATCGGCGCATCAGTCGCGACGAAGGACAACATGGTCGCCATGTCCGGCGCGATCATGCCGGCGCCCTTGGCGATGCCGTTCAGCGTGACATCGGCATCGCCGAGCTTGACGGTCGCGGTCGCCACCTTCGGATAGGTGTCGGTGGTCATGATGGCCTTCGCGGCATCGAGCCACTGATCCGGCTTGCTGTCCTTGACCATGCCGGCCAGCAGCGGCCCGAATTTGGTCGCGTCGAGCGGCTCGCCGATAACCCCGGTCGAGGCCAGAAATACGTCGCCGGGCGCGCAACCCACGGCCTTGGAAGCCGCCTCGCCGGTCAGCGTGGTCGCTTCGCGCCCCTTCTGGCCGGTAAAAGCATTGGCGTTGCCGGAATTGACGACCAGGATTCGGGCCTTGCCCGCACCCAGATTCTGCCGGCAGAAATCGACCGGCGCCGATGGGCATTTCGACTTGGTGAAGACGCCGGCGACCGTCGTGCCTTCGTCGAAGACCATGGCGAGCAGGTCGGTGCGGTTCTTGTATTTGATGCCGGCTTCCGTCGTGGCGATGCGCACACCGTCGATACGCGGCATTTTGGGGTATTTCTTCGGGGCAAGCGGCGAAATCGGTTCGGACATGGCAGCCTCAACGGGAAAACGCGAAACGAGGCCGGTTTGCCCGATGCCGCGCCGCTGCGCAAGATGTTTGCTTGCAACTTGCAAGAGACGCGTCTCGGCAGAGCGCCTATCGAACCCGCAGTGGTTCGCAAGGGCGACCGCCCGTCGGCCGGCCAGGCCGCCCCATCGGAGCCCGTGAGCGTAGCGAACTGGCGTGAGATCAAAAGAATGGTGCGCTCGGCAGGATTTGAACCTGCAACCTACGGATTCGAAGTCCGGTGCTCTATCCAGTTGAGCTACGAGCGCTTCAGGGCCGCGCCAACGGGAACGGACAGCGCGAATGGAGCGGGAAAGGCGGGTTTCCGACAAGGCCCGCCCATCCGCATTCGGTTGGTTTACTCGCCGCCTTCGGCTGCATCGACGGCCTTCTTCAGCGCCGCGTCGGGGATTTCCACCTTGGCATCGGCGCGGAGCGACTTGACCAGCGCGAAATACTTGTCGCGCACGACAAGCGAGCGGACATTGTCCTTGACCGCGTCGTAAGCCGGCGGCTGCTTGGCGCGCTTGTCCTCGACCTTGATGATGTGCCAGCCGAACTGGGTCTGCACCGGTTCCTTGGTGTAGGAGCCGACCGCCAGCGCCTGTGCTGCCTTGTCGAATTCCGGAACCATCTGGCCAGGACCGAAATAGCCCAGATCGCCGCCATTGCTCTTGCCGCTCGGGTCGCTGGTGTGCTCGTTGGCCAGCTTCTGGAAATCGGCGCCGCCGTCCAGTTGCTTGATGATCGCCTCGGCCTCTTCCTTGGTCTTCACGAGAATGTGACGGGCATGGACCTCGTTGACCGCCGGCTGCGCCGCGATTTCCTTGTCGTAGCGGGCGCGAACCTCATCGTCGGTAATCTTGCCGACCACTTCCTTCGCGACCATCTCACCGTGCAGGGCGCGCTCCTGCAGGAACGCCATGCGGCGCTGGAATTCGGGATCCTTGTCGAAGCCGTCGGCGACAGCCTTGGCCGCGAGCACCTTGATCTCGATCGCTGCCGAAAGCGCTGCCGCGCGGCGCTGTTCTGGCGGAAGCTGCGCAAATTGCTGCGCAAGTTCGCCTTCTGCAAGCGTCAAATCGGCTTCCGTCACCGGCTTGCCGTTCACGGTGGCGACAACTGCCGCCGGATCGACGGGTGCGGCAGCCGGTGCTGCCGCAGGCGCGGCAGGTGCGGTTTCCTGCGCCAGGGCGGGCGAGAACGACAGCGCCGTCAGGCCAAGGACGAAACCCAGGCCGATAAACGGCGAACGACGAAACAACAGGGACATGGGCAAGATTACTCCGAAGGAATTGATAAGAGCGCGGGACAGGCTTTCTGATCAACCTGAATGTGGCGGAATTTGGCGCAGCGGCGCAGCGGCGCGCGGCGTTGACATCGATTGAGCCCCCTCTTATCTGTCCAACGAGTTTGCGTCCAGAACCGTTTTCAGGGCGCTTTTCGGTGTTTTTTCCGCCTCGGGCGGACTAGGCGGGGCCAGCCGGCTTTGTCGTGATGATCAGGATTGCAAGCGAAAGGACCATTTATGGTCAGTTTTGGCGCTCTCGCCCGTAAGGTTTTCGGCTCTTCCAACGACCGTCGCGTGAAAGCGGCGCGGCCAAGGCTGGAAGCGATCAACGCCATGGAAAACGAGATGCGCGCGCTTTCGGATGCCGATTTGACGGCACGCACGCAAAAATTCCGTGACGATCTCGCCAATGGCGCCACGCTCGACGATCTGCTGGTGCCGGCATTCGCCACCGTGCGGGAAGCGTCCCGCCGCGTGCTGGGCCTGCGCCCCTTCGACGTGCAGATGGTCGGCGGCATGGTGCTGCACGATGGCGGCATATCCGAAATGCGTACCGGCGAGGGCAAGACGCTGGTCGCCACGCTTCCCGTCTACCTCAACGCACTTGCGCAAAAGGGCGTTCATGTCGTCACCGTCAACGACTACCTCGCCTCGCGCGACGCCGAATGGATGGGCCGCGTCTATAAATTCCTCGGGCTGACCATCGGCACCATCGTCCACGGCCTGGACGATGCGGAACGGGCTGCCGCCTATGCCTGCGACGTCACCTACGCGACCAACAACGAACTGGGCTTCGACTACCTTCGCGACAACATGAAATACGAGCGCGCCCAGATGGTGCAGCGCGGTCACAATTACGCGATCGTCGACGAGGTCGATTCGATCCTCATCGATGAAGCCCGCACCCCGCTGATCATTTCCGGCCCGCTCGAAGACCGCTCGGAAATGTACAATACCATCGACGCCTTCATGCTCAGGCTCGATCCGGCCGACTACGAGATCGATGAGAAGCAGAAGACCTCCACCTTCACCGAAGAGGGCACGGAGAAGCTGGAAAACATGCTGCGGGATGCGGGTCTTCTCAAGGGCGAGTCGCTCTATGACATCGAGAACGTCGCGATCGTCCATCACGTCAACAACGCGCTGAAGGCCCACCAGCTGTTCCAGCGCGACAAGGACTACATCGTCAACAACGGCGAAATCGTCATCATCGACGAATTCACCGGCCGCATGATGCCGGGCCGCCGCTTTTCGGAAGGCCTGCACCAGGCGCTGGAGGCGAAAGAGCACGTCAAGATCCAACCGGAAAACCAGACGCTCGCCTCCGTTACCTTCCAGAATTATTTCCGCCTCTACGCCAAGCTTGCCGGCATGACCGGCACGGCGCTGACCGAGGCCGAGGAATTCGGCAACATCTACGGCCTCGAAGTAACGGAAATCCCGACCAACGTTCCGGTCATGCGCATCGACGAAAGCGACGAGGTCTACCGGACCGTCGAGGAAAAATACAAGGCCATCGTCAAGGAGATCAAGGAAGCCTACGCCAAGGGTCAGCCGACGCTGGTCGGCACCACCTCGATCGAGAAATCGGAGCAGTTGGCCGAGCGCCTGCGCAAGGAAGGCTTCAAGGATTTCGAGGTGCTGAACGCGCGCCACCATGAGCGCGAGGCATCCATCGTTTCGCAGGCCGGCAAGCCCGGCTCCATCACCATCGCCACCAACATGGCGGGCCGCGGCACCGACATCCAGCTTGGCGGCAACGCCGACATGCGCATCGCCGAGGAACTGGCCGACATGCCGGAAGGACCCGAGCGCACCGCCCGCGAAAACGAAATTCGCGAAGATGTCCAAAAGCTGAAGGATAAGGCGCTTGCCGCCGGCGGCCTCTACGTGCTTGCCACCGAACGCCATGAATCGCGGCGCATCGACAACCAGCTTCGCGGCCGCTCCGGCCGTCAGGGCGACCCTGGCCGCTCCAAATTCTTCCTGTCGCTGCAGGACGATTTGATGCGCATCTTCGGCTCCGAGCGCATGGACGGCATGCTGCAGAAGCTCGGCCTCAAGGAAGACGAGGCCATCATCCATCCCTGGATCAACAAGGCGCTGGAAAAGGCGCAGACCAAGGTCGAGGCGCGCAATTTCGACATCCGCAAGAACCTGCTGAAATATGACGACGTCTCCAACGACCAGCGCAAGGTGGTGTTCGAGCAGCGCATCGAATTGATGGACGGCGAAGGCCTTGGCGAAATGGTCGCCGAGATGCGCACCGGTGTGATCGAGGAGATCGTTGCCAAGAATATCCCCGAGAGCGCCTATGCCGAGCAGTGGGACGCCGCCACGCTCAAGGCGGAGGTCCAGCAGTACCTGAACCTCGACCTGCCGATAGAAGACTGGGTCCAGGAAGAAGGCATCGCCGAAGACGATATCCGCGAACGGATCACCGCCGCCACCGATGCCGCCGCCGCCGACCGCGCCGAGCGGTTTGGGCCGGAGGTGATGACCTATGTCGAGCGCTCCGTGGTTCTCCAGTCGCTGGATGGGCTGTGGCGCGAGCACATCGTCAATCTCGATCATTTGCGCTCGGTCGTCGGCTTCCGTGGTTACGCCCAGCGCGACCCGCTGCAGGAATACAAGAGCGAGGCCTTCGAACTCTTCCAGGCCATGCTGGGCCATCTCCGGCAGGTTGTTACCGGCCAGTTGATGCGCGTCGAACTGGTTCGCGAGGCTGCCGATGCGCCGCCTCCGCAGGCTCCGGAGGTTTTCGGCAGCCACCTCGACGGCACCACCGGCGAGGACGATTTCCACGGCGGCGAAACCGCCACACTGCTCAGGCAGGAAGCCGTTGTGGCCCCCGAAGACCGCGACCCGAACAACCCGGCAAGCTGGGGCAAGGTCGGCCGCAACGAAGCCTGCCCTTGCGGCTCAGGCAAGAAATACAAGCATTGCCACGGCGCTTTCGCCTGACACGAAACGCCAGACTTCCGTTCTGAAAACAACGCGGCGCTGCCTCCCCGGAGCCAGCGCCGTGTTGTCTTTAACGGTACGCCGTAGCGTCGAACGGAAAAACGGCATCCATGCCGAAACATCGAACCCGCAGGGTTCGCAAGGGCAAGCGCCCGTCGGCCGGTCAGGCCGCCCCGTTGGAGCCGTGAGCGAAGCGAACTGGCGTGAGACAAAATAAAGTGGTGCAGCGAACGGGAGAAAGTACGAACCAAATTTGGCGGGCCCTTGAAGACATGTCGAGTTGGAAAAACGTTTTGAAGAGCACGCGCCCACGTTAAGTCTGGAAGGTTTCCGCTGTTCCAACCAGCGGCAGGCCGGACAGAACCGGCCTGCCGCTGAACTCGTCATCCAGCGACCAAAAATAGCGCCACCAGCACGTTGGTGACGCAAGGATTCAAATTTGACCACTTCTGGTCTCCGGAAAGGACTTAACTGGCCATATCCGACATCCAGCGGAGGGAAGGAGGCTGCCGTCCAACCTTCTCTGGGCCGGCACCCACCAACTAACTCCGACTTTCCAATTGCATACATCCATTAACGTTGATGCCTTCAACCTGATCAACTTGCCAGGGGGATCGACTAAGGTCGCCCGGACGGCGGTTGATCGTACTTGAGACGGTAGCCGTCAAGTCGGCCGCTTCCAGCGGCAGCCCGGTCGCTCATACCGAACTGCGCGCTGCAGGGAGGTGGCGCAGGTTATACATCAGAGCGGTGGAGACGACGGACGTACGATTGTTGCAATCGAGCTTGTCGAATATGTTCTCAAGATGCTTGGAAACTGTCGAAGGCGCGACGAATGTTCTCGATGCAATCTCACTGTTGGTTGCGCCCGAGATCAGCAGCTCGATTATCTCGAGTTCGCGTGCCGTAATTCCGTAGGGGAGCTGATATTGTTCAACCACGAGCGGCCGAGCGCCGCCTTGTAGCATGCCCGTGTAGACTCGATACCAGATCGACTGGTGCTTGTAGAGGAAAACCTCTGGTATCTGCCGAGGCTCGAGGCGTGCAAGACGTGTATTCAATTCGTCTCGCAGTGTCTCGGGCAGTTGGGGAATGCCCGGGAGGTCGATAACCTTGCCATCTGTGGTAATGACGCAGCCCCTTCCGCCCTTGAACCTGCTGGCATGAGGTCTCGTCACGTCACGCAGCAGGTCGGAGAAGTTGCCTAGGATAGTCTGAAGACACTGTACGATATTCGTCATCATGTCCGAGGAGGGGAACCGGGGATCATCGGTGCTGATATGAAGATCGCCCGTGTACCGGACGTCACGGCTGTAAAGGCACAGCGTGACGCCCTCGCTGAAGCCCGCGGGCAGAAAGACCTCTTGAACGGAGTAAGTCGACTTATAGTCGAACGGCATTTCCGCCCATTTCAAAGCCTTCTGCCTACGGCCCTGACTCTGGTAGTAATCGTATGCGACATCTTCGGTCACGAACCTGCCAGTGAGGTAGGACAACACCTTCGGATCGTAGCCCGTAGACGCGATAGCCCGATGGGTTCTGTCGAGTGGATTGTAGACCGTCAGACACGAAGCGGCAAAAGGCAACCGAGACATCATCATGTCAAGCATTTCCTGACCGGACGCGGGGTCGTACGGCGCAGAGGCTGTCGCAATGCATGCTATATCGACAGGAATTTGCATCACACTCACTCCACCGTCGCAACGGTGCTCTGGCGCTGGTGCGTGATCACGAACTAGCGACAATGCTGCAAAAGTGCGCGGTAGCTGTACGCATGACGTGACGGATGTGCGCAGGAAATCTGCCTGCAAACGCCGAACTCGACTACACTGGGCATTACTGGAAATGTGTGAGGGGTTTCCGGAATAACAACGGTGTCTGCGAACCTTTTGGTGTGCCTGCTAACGCGCAGATCGATTTCACAGGCAATAACTTCATGTGCGTCCTGAACTACAAGCGGGTCGGAGATCGGTGCGACCCCATGACCCCTGATGAGATCCAGTACCAAAATTACCTCATTATGTTGGCAATGCAGTGTGGCGGGACGAAGTCCGTAGATGTAGAAGGAACCTGCGGCAGCGAAAGCGTGAGGGGCGAAATCGACGTCTGCCAGAAATCAAAGGAAGCATCAGGAGAACTCGAGTTCGACAACGGCCTCACCACCGAATTTACCGGAGAATGGAGCTCCGCCGATGAATTCGAAGGAACGGACGGCTTTGGGAATAGCTGCGACTTGGAAGTGGATTGACGTGATAGTCGGCCATCCTCCTCACGAGTCTTTGTCACGTCATGGCCACGCCGGAATCTGGCCGTGCTCATCGACGCCTTTCCTTGCGGGGCACAAAAAAACCACCACCGGCCGGATTGGGTGGGTTGAATTCAGTGGAGGATGGGCCTCACGGGCTACCACCAAAGAACCTCAACTTAATGGCGATACCGGCCACCAGCGCAATCAGAATGCCGGTGGTAATGATACGGACGGCGGTCTGGACAGCTGTGCGCTTGGCCATACGGAAGCCAGCAAGCAGCGAGCGTAGGTCGCGGATGTCTTCCCCGGCGTCCTTGCCATCGAGGCCCACCTCTTGCAGGGCGCGACGGGCGCCGGTCTCGGCGGCACGCGCCAGCAGGACCTCGAACTCGGTTTCGGACATGCGGAGCTGTTCGCTCGCTTTCGGCGGCGTCATGGTGGATCTCCTGGTGGTAATGATGCGGGCCGCGGTCTGGACGGCTGATCAGGTTGGAGCGCCGGCATCACACAGCATGGTCCACCATCGGCCACGCCGCTCCATGTCGGCGGAGGTGCGAATATTGTACATGGTGCCGGAGCGAGTCTCGATCAGACGCCAGTCGGCGGTGGAGGGAAAGGGCCTGACGTCGAACCTTCTCTGCGGCCTCGGATCAAGGTACCCCATGACGCGCGTGCGTGGAGTGATCCGGAATTGGTGGCTCGGCCTTCGTCGTCGATGCTAGCGGCCTCTCGGCGCGCTGCGATGGCTGCGCGGCCATCAGCTGAGCGACGGCAGCGAGCGCAAGGCGTCGTCTTCCAGCCGGCCAGAGCGTCCCGCGCCGAAACCGAAGGAGAATGCTCGTCCTGCTCGTATCTGAAGCCGGCAGGCGTCCACAAATGTCCCGCCTGCGGCTTTGCTCCGAACAAGATCGAGGCGGTTGAAACCGTCCAGGGTGAACTTGCGCATCTCGGCGGCAAGCAAGCCAAGGCGTCGATGGACGACAAACGCAGATGGTACGCCATGCTGCTCTGGCACGAGGATTTCAAGAAATACAAGATGGGCTGGTCTGCGCGCCAGTATCGGGACAAATTCGGTGTTTGGCCAAACGGCATCCATGTCGAGCCGATAGAGCCTGATGTGCAGGTTCGAAGCTGGATCAAGGCTTCGATGATCCGTTGGGTAAAGGGTCAGGAGAAGGCCAAGAAGGTTGCGGAGGGCGCGCGCCATGCAGCCTGACAAGCCCAAGCTACGTGATCGTGGTCAGGGCCGTTGGCCCGGCATTCTGGCAGCCCTCGGCATCCCTGCTGCGGAGATGAACACTCGGAAGCACCACCCATGCCCGTGGTGCGGTGGCAAAGATCGATTTCGTTTCACCGATAAGGATGGATCTGGAGCGTTCTATTGCGGCCAGTGCGGGAGCCATAGTCCTGTCGATTACCTCATGCACATCAACGGTTGGGATTTTGCCTGAGCGGCCAAGGAAATCGAAGGCGTGCTAGGCGAGGTCAAATTCAGCCCGAGCCCTACCAGAGCCAACGACGCCAGCGCCCGCAACGCGATGCAGAAGCTTTGGGACCAGGCAGCACCGATTGCCGCTGGCGATTTCGTCGACACTTGGTTCTCCGGACGAGGTATCGCCCAGTCGACCTATTGCCGGTGGCTGAAGAAAATTGACCGTGCCGAGTATGTCGACGATGACGGCCACAAAAGCTGGCACCCGGCGATGGTTGCGAAAATCCTAGCACCCGACGGGACGCCGACAAATTTGCATCGGACCTATCTGACCCTGAACGGGCAGAAGGCCAATGTCGGCTCGGTGCGCAAGGTCATGGCTGGCGGCATTGTGAAAGGCTCGGCGATCCGCCTGTTCGAAGCTGGACCGATACTTGGCGTGGCGGAAGGCATTGAAACCGCGTTCGCCGCATCGGCCCTGTTCGGCGTCCCGGTTTGGTCAACAATCAACTCGACCATCTTGTCAGGCTGGCTACCACCCGAGGGCGTGCAGCAGGTCATCATCTTCGGTGATAACGATCCGAAATTCGGCGGACAGGCGGCGGCGACGGCGCTGGCGCATCGGCTGGCGTGCATCAAGGATCGGCCCGTTTCTGTTCGCATCGAGATACCCCCGGTCGTCGGGCAAGACTGGAACGACGTCCTTCTTGAGCGGAGGCGCGTTGCCGCATGACCCGCCAGTTCACGCACGCCGAGATGGCCGAGGAAATTTCCAAGCTGGTCTGGAGTAAGCAAACCTGGCTCGACACGTTTTCTAGCGGATCGAAGCGTCGACCGGACCACGATATTGAAACGAGAGAACGCGAGCTGGCCGTCTTGCAACAGGCCGAGACCGACTATCGGAGCGCGGCAGAAAGGAAATCGGCATGAGCAACGTCGTCGCACTACGTGCGCGCAGGCAGACCGACCCCGAGTTCGGCCTTTGCCCTGAATGCGAGTGTCACAATGGGTTTTTGAACAAGGGGTCTCAGCATTGGTTCTTCTGCAACGTGCACCGGACCCGTTGGCTGGCCGGCATAAATCTATTCGACCAATGGCGAGAAGAAAATCGCGCGGAACAACACGAACGGTTTGCTGCCATCGAATGCTTTGATGTGGTTCAACCCATCTGGGCGACACCGAAAGGTGCGGCATAAATGGTGCAGCGGAAGAAAGAGAAAGCGCCTGCTGCTGGTATTCGCATCGACGGGGCCAACCGCCGCGACCTGAACAAGCAGCGGGTGGCGGGCCGCATGGCCGGCGTCGTCAAGCCGCCTCGAACCTCGACGCAGAGCGAGGCATCACAAAGAGCGCGGCAGAACGCCGATGACCAGTCGCGCCGTCAGACGGCAAAGCTTCGCCGTGAGGACGGAGGCAAGGAAGGCGCACGGCTGTCGAAAGTGAGCGTGAAGATATCAACCGACCGAACGGCGCGGCGGACCATCCGATGCCGGCCCGGTACGTTCGAATGGCGCTATGGCCGCAACAAGCAGAATGCGCTTTTCCACGCCGGAAACCAGTTCGCCACGCTATGGGAACGTGCGCGGGCATCGCTGTGGCCAGTTCCGCCGACTTCCTTCGTGGAACGGCGTCAGGCTATGCCACGGGGATCAGCGACGGTCGCGTAGCCGCCATCGACGACCTGCGCGGCGCGGTCGCCAAGCTTGGCCATTTCTCATTCGAACGGCTGATGATGTACTGCGTCGAGGGCATGACCGCCTCCGAGATCGGCAGGCTGGAAATGCGAGGCGAACGGGAGATCGCTACAGTGCTGGCCAATGATCTGCGGCAGTGTGCGATCCACTTCAAATTCTTGGGGAGTGCGCATAGTCGTATTCGTTCCGTATCCGAAATGAGTTGACCTTTCGTCACGAAACCCCTATAGAAAACGTCATGGTGCAGAGTTGCGCCGGTGACCCGCCCTTGAGGCGGGTTTTGCGTTTCAGCCTCATCCCAATCTAGACCACGTTTTTGCGTCGTCATTGTCTGGCGGTGATAGTTCATTGTGTACGCGGTTTAGCACCGACAACGCGGCGATGGCAGCGATCCGACTTAGTCCGATCAAAGGCTCACCGGCAAACTCGGCCGGAATCTCGCGAAACGTGTCCCATATGGTCCACTGATCGGTGGGATCAAGGACGAGTTCGAAGCGGCCAGCATTTTGTGACGATTGTCTCCTAGGCGATATCATGGTCGCGACGTAGGAGATGCTGGTTAAGAAACGAAGAACAGAGTGGCCGATTTGTGGCCAGCCTCGCGGTAGAGGCTGGCAGCGCGCGGAACGGCTCTGGCTCAACTGGAAATACACATTCTGACTCGACTCTCCCGAGATTGCGAGGCGGCCGCGTTTGCCGGCTGCCCTTCCTTTGCCTAAAACGGAGGTTACATGACGGTTCCGTGACGATGCT